>NZ_CAXBHN010000022.1:0-50044 GCF_963975605.1 uncultured Zhongshania sp.
TGGTGTGGTGGTGTCATCCGCAATGCTCCCGTACCGTCACCCAAAACGTTCCCAATCCGTCATCCTCAACTCGATTGAGGATCCATAGTCCTCGGACTTTGCAGCACTCCACATACTCCGTAGTTACACCAGACGTCTGGCGTCCGACGCTAGAGGCATTCGCTACCGCTCACACTGGATCCCCGATCGGGGTCGGGGATGACGTAGTATGGTGGTGTCATCCGCAATGCTCCCGTACCGTCACCCAACACGTTCCCAATCCGTCATCCTCAACGTTACCAACCCGTCATCCTCAACTCGATTGAGGATCCAGAGCCCTCGAACTTTGCAGCGGGGACCGTCACCTATAACAAAGGTCTTTGCGTATGATTAGTCTGATATCGGGTACTAATAATCAGCCAAACACCTAAGGTCTGGCGTCATGGGCTAAATACATTCGCTTAAAAAACCGCTTTTCCACAGATTTAAAATAATAAAAACCACCTCACAACGACTCACCTTTCACATAATGTGTAAAAGTTTTTCACTAAATTACATTTATTAAAAGCTGTGTCGTTAAACTGGCGAAATTATTCATACGCATGCATTCATGCTCTTAGCTATTTATTAATTATGGGGGAAATCTAATTGAAGACGCTTGTATATAAGTCTATTAGGCGCAGGAAAACCTGCCTATTTAATAAGCAAGAAATTAGCAGATACAAAAAAAAGGTGGCAGGAACGCCCAGAGTTCTATTCCAATACTCACTTCCTGTGTGCATGACCGTTCCTTGGTCAGCGTCCCTGCCAAGTGCCCATCCTAGGCAAAACTAAGTGTACCGCTGAAAGAAATAAATGCAAATAATAATTACCACACCTTTATTCATCAGAATAATTACGGTGAATATTAATCAGCTCAGTATCAACTAAAATATTATTAAAAATAATTCGCCATGATTTTATAGGTAGTTGATATTTAAAATATCGAAAGTAAATTTAATTGGGATAATAGAATTTAGCTCTCAGCTATGTTGTATGTAAATCTTTGTCAACGAACGAAAGCCAAAGCTATATATCTATGGAGCTAACCGCAAGACAAGTGAATGCTTATTCAAGCGTCTTGCCGCGTAGACAAACAATACGCAAGGTGTTTCGACTGCTTATAAACTCACTAAAAGTAGGCAGGCTTCTTGGCTACCGTAGAGCTCGGAATCATTTCAGGTGCCGAGCCAAATAGCTTAGAAGTAAAGGTGTATTCGAAGAAAACGGCTATCGCTCGTACTTATCACTACATAGCCGCCGGTATCAGGGTATTTGTTCCGCACGCGAGATTAGGCGCAAGCTATGCATTATTTTAGTAGTAAGACTTCGCCTACTTGTTCTTTGCTGATTTCTGCCAGCATTTCACTCAGTGTTTGCTCTGTGCGGGCGCAGTACCATTCATTGTTTTGCCAGCTATAGTGAAATCCACCTGAGCGCGCGGCTAACCAGAGTTCTTTGCTTGCACTCTGACGACTGAATATTAAGGCGCTGCCGTCTGGGCATTGCAAGGTGAGTACGCCCCCGCTTATTTCACAGTCTACGTCGGCTTCTAAGTCGTCAATGGCGTCTTCGATCGTTGTATATAGCTCGTCAATATTGTCGTTGAATTCAACTTCGTTCATTTTGTGTGCCCAGTATTCAGCTTACAGTTAGGAATCTTGACGGCAGTATACTAAGGCTGTGCTCGATCCGCATACCACGACAAGCATTGGGCTTGTTGCGCGAGCTAGGTATAATGCGCGACACAGTTATTTTCGGGATATTGTTATGGTCAGCATTCGCACGTTTATATTGTGCAGCGTGGTTCTATTGGTCGCCTGCGGCCAAACCGGCCCACTTACGCTGCCAGACGACAATGACAAGAAGACGGATGTCGAGACCACTGACTCACCCGCCGTGAGCCCCGATCGTCAGCAAGCCACCACCGATACGGCGACGACGTCGCCTACAGAGTAAATTTCTATGTCTCCATTTCAATACATCAACGGCGAACTACACGCCGAGGCTGTGCCACTGAGCAAGATTGCCGCCGAGTTTGGCAGCCCATGTTATGTGTATTCCCGCGCCTATCTTGAGAAGCGGTTCACTGAATACACCGACGCCTTAGCCGGCCAAGACCATTTGGTCTGTTATGCCGTGAAAGCCAATTCCAATATTGCGGTATTGAATGTACTGGCGCGGCTTGGCGCCGGCTTTGATATTGTTTCCAGTGGTGAACTAGAGCGGGTGCTGGCCGCTGGTGGCAAACCTGAACACATCGTCTTTTCAGGCGTTGGCAAAACCGCCCCAGAAATGCAGCGCGCACTTGAAGTGGGTATTCACTGCTTTAACGTTGAATCAGAGGCCGAGTTAGAGCGCCTGAATAGCGTTGCCGCCGCAATGAACGTCGTTGCGCCAATTTCACTGCGTGTTAATCCCGATGTCGACGCCAAAACCCACCCCTATATTTCAACCGGTTTGCGCGATAACAAATTCGGTATTGATATTGAGCGCGCCCCAGAGGTTTACCGTCGCGCCGCGGTGCTAGCAAATATTGAAATCAAAGGTGTCGACTGCCATATCGGCTCTCAACTTATCGATACCAGCCCGTTTTTAGATGCACTGGAGCGGGTCTTAAAGTTAGTTGATGTGTTGGCAAGTATGGACATCACTATCTCCCATCTCGACCTTGGTGGCGGCCTGGGTGTTCGCTATCGCGATGAAACCGCACCGGTCACCGGCGACTACATTCGCGCGATTAGAGAAAAGTTGGGTGACCGCCAAGTTACCCTGATGTTTGAGCCGGGACGCTCAATTACCGCCAATGCCGGTGTTTTGCTGACTCGAGTCGAATATTTAAAGCTCAACGAGCATAAAAATTTCGCCATCATCGATGCCGCAATGAATGACATGATTCGGCCCTCACTCTATTCGGCGTGGATGGACTTAATGGCCGTCCGCCCCCGTGAAGACGGTGTTCTGCGCCACTATGACTTCGTCGGACCGGTGTGTGAAACCGGCGATTTTCTGGCCAAAGATCGTGAACTTTGCATTGAAGAAGGGGATCTACTGGCACTAGCGTCAAGCGGCGCCTATGGATTTACCATGAGTTCCAATTACAATAGCCGAGGACGTGCAGCTGAAATTATGGTGGATGGCGACAAATACCACCTAATCCGCGCGCGAGAAACTGTCACCGACTTGATGCGTGGCGAAACTGTGTTGCCCTGAGACGAAGAGGACGCTGTTCACTTAGCACTCTCACATAATGGCATCGCGCCCGCATCGTTAATCAGCGCCATCGGTGAGGCGCACCACAGGGTTTTACGATGCAGTTACGCTTTACCAAAATGCATGGCCTGGGCAATGATTTTGTTGTTATTGATCTCATTACCCAGCGTTTCAAGCTTAAGCCACACCATATTCGCAAAATTGCCGATCGGCATTTTGGCATTGGCTGTGATCAAGTTCTTACCGTTGAAATTCCAACTCAACCGGATGTCGACTTCTGCTATCGCATTTACAATGCCGAAGGCAGCGAAGTTGAGCAATGCGGCAACGGCGCGCGCTGCTTTGCTCGCTTTATTCGCGATAAAAGACTAACCGGCAAACAAAAAATTAAAGTAGAAACGCTGGCTGGCATTATTGAGCTTGAGTTGACGGAAAATCGGCAGGTCCGTGTGGATATGGGCGAGCCGATTTTAGATCCCAAGCGAATTCCCTTCACCGCAGATCAACAAGCCACAGATTACGCATTGGATATCGATGGCAGTGCGTGGCAGGTTGGCGCCGTGTCGATGGGCAACCCCCATGTGATTTTGCCGGTTGCTGACGTTGATACCGCGCCGGTAAAAAGTATTGGCCCGATTACGGAAAGCCACCCTCGCTTCCCGCAGCGTGTTAACGTTGGCTTTATGCAGCTTGTAGATCGCGACACCATTCGGCTGCGTGTTTTTGAACGCGGCGTGGGTGAAACCCTTGCCTGTGGCACAGGGGCTTGCGCTGCTGTGGTTAGCGGTATTGTGCAGGGCAAATTAAACTCAACCGTGACCGTTCACCTTCCCGGTGGCAGCCTAAGTATTCGCTGGCAAGGCCCTGGGCAGCCCGTTATCATGACGGGACCAGCAACAACGGTTTTTGAAGGCCAGATACAAATATAGGACTCCCTGTGGACAGTGCAAGCCCGAAAAAAGACGGATTACCCAGCGAAAGTGAAGTCGCACGTTATCTGCGCAACCATCCCGGTTTCTTTCTAAATAATGAAGACTTGCTTACCGAGCTTAAAATCACCCACAAAACGGGAAAGGCGGTCAGCTTGCTAGAACGGCAGGTAGAAGTATTGCGCGAGCGCAATATGGATATGCGCGGTCGTATCAGTGGCATGTTAGATAATGCGCAGCGCAATGACATGCTATTTGAACGCAGTAAAACGCTTATTTTGTCGCTGATTGAAGCACGTCGGGCCGAAGAGTTAAGCAACACCCTTTGCCGCCATCTGGTAAGCGATTTTGAAGATATCGACTACGCGAGTTTGATTATATTTGCCGATCCCAATCGGGTCGGCGGCAACTCGTTGCGGGTGGTCAGCCCAGAACAGGCCCACACGCAGATCGGCAGCCTATTGCGCGGTAAAAAATCGGTATGCGGGGTATTGCGCGGCGAGGAACTGAGCTTTCTATTTGGCAAACACGCCGATCACATAGGATCAGCGGCGCTTATGCCGATCCAGCCCGGCAATATTGACGGCGTTATCGCCATTGCCAGCAAAAATCCACAGCATTTCAAATCCAGCATGGGTACGATATTTTTAGAGTATATCGCCGATGTTGTGAACCGCACGCTGCCAAAATTGATGAAAGGGCCGTTTCTGTAAGAGCGAGTCGGGAGTCGGAAGTCGGGAGTCGGAAGTCGGAAGTCGGAAGTCGGAAGTCGGATAGCATCTGGCGACGGAGACCCGGCGCCAAGCTAGGGCTTTATATTAAAGCCGCTTTTGACCTTTCGTCCGACGTCAGACTTCCACCGTCAGACTAAATATCCTGACAGTGACTATCCATAAAACGCCGCATTAGCTTCAAGTATTCAGCCCGCCCCAAATGCACAATATGATTACCGGGAAACCAGTGCAAATGGGATTCTGGCCAATGCGCATGCAGTAATCTAACAAAGCGCGGCGGGGTAAATCGGTCACCCGCGCCGCCAATTATCATCACCCGGTCCGGGTCAAGCTTAGGCTGATAACTTAGGGGGCTGTGTATTGCTAAGCCTCTACGCAACTCCAAAGGCGTCAAACCGGTGCGCTTGCCGATAAGATCCATTACGCCACCCGTCGGCACCCAGCTGCGCATAGTATCTACCGGTGCAACCAAGGGTGAGTTTGGGATACAAAATGCCAGGCGCGGCTCTACCACCGCCATTACCGAGCTTAAGTAGCCACCTAAACTCAAACCACTGATTCCAACATGGGGTGCACCGCGCTCATACAAGTAATTTACCAACACCCTCAGGTCGGTCACCGCTTGCAACATGCCTTCGTTCAGCTGCGAAAAACCGCCGGCGAACAATCCATACCCACTAAAAGGGTGATAGCGCTCCGCTCGGTCGCCGTGAAAGGGCTGGGTCATTAGGACGACATCGTAGCCGTTGTCGTAAAACCATCTTAGGGAGAAAAATAAACTATTAAAGCCGTACCAACTTTCGATCACCCCGTGCACAAAAATGAGCGTCGGCCGCGGTCCAGCTGGGTGGGTCCAGTATTGTGCTCTAGCGGTGCGATTGCGCTTATAACTTAAATAGCTGTCATTCAGATCAGGGTTTAACGGTGTAAATGGACTTTCAAATCGCAGTTCTACGGCGGGGATATCTTTGGGCTTATAGCCAAACTTAGACATTTTATGTTCTGTAATATCGACCTTCGGTGGCGGTAAAAACACAAGGTCAACATCGCGTTGTTCCGCTAATTTCGCATAGAAATCCATCCACTCGCGCTCGCGGGCCATGCCATCACTCTTCAAGAGCTGAGGCAATAATGTACCGGAAATCACTAGCGACAAGCCGGTGCGCATAATGCGATCCATTGCCGCGGTGCCATATACTTTAAAGGGGTATTCACTATCGAGCTCAGTGCCATCAGACTGGCAATAGAAATCGTCCGGTAAGCTGCGCCACCAAGGTGGTGAATTTTTTACCGGCTGCAAGGCGGTTTTTACCATAAAATGTGTCTCTACCGATTGTCTGTTTTTCTTACTAGGCTTAAGCCGCAACCCGCTTTATTTAAAACTAAGGTGCTTCGACACTTATTTGCCTGTCACTATTATGAAAAAAACGCCGATTTAGGCGCGAAGTTCAAATATTGTGTGAACGGCCCTAGTTGTACCATACTTTTTAAACCTAGGTCTTGAGCGCAAGTAAAAACCGAATGATACGCGGCATGTCCACCTCGGTATCAGGCTGTTAAGATTCCCCTTCGCAGCCATCAATTAGACCGCTCACATGAAAAACATAAAATTACTGTGTTTCGACTTAGATGACACTTTATGGTTAAGCAAACCCGTCATTGAACAGGCCGAGCAGGTTTTTTACGCCTATCTAGGAACTGTCGCACCGCGACTCACTGAACGCTTTAGTCCAACGTCACTTCGCGCTCATCGCCTGGCTTTTCTGGATAGCCACCCTGAGTTCAAGCATCAAATTTCACAGTGGCGTATCGCTAGCTTAAGCGACGCTTTAGCGATCTGTGGATACCGCCATCAAAGCGCCACAATTGCCCAGCAGGCCTTTTCTGTATTTCTTGCAGAGCGGCAAAAAGTGACCCTGTTTCCACATTGCGAAACCATTCTCGGCGAGCTAAGTAAGCAGTATATGTTAATCAGTCTCACCAATGGCAACGCCGACCTCGGAGTGCAAACCATTGGCGGATATTTCAGTGCCAGCTACCAAGCAGAGGATGTCAATGCAGCTAAACCAAGCGCGCCGCTATTCTTAAAAGCCTTAGGTGTTGCCAACTGTGACCCTCACGAAGCCATTCATATAGGTGACCACGTGATTGATGATATCAGTGGAGCGAAAGCGCTTGGCTTACACGCCATTCAAGCTCGACTAAAGCCGGACTCACCAGCACCCCATGAGTTAGCTGATACGCACTTTAGTGATTGGCGGGAATTGCCCAGCAAAATAAAGCAACTAGCTGGCCGCTAGTTGCTGACAGATACCTTTACAAGAACAAATCAGTAACTATCTGATTCTGTATCGATATCGTTTAAGTTGCTGCGCATATGCGGATCTAGATGCTTTATTTCACCGCCAATGGCGAGGAAAGCCTCTACATCTTTGGCGAGCTGCTCACGCATACGATCATGCACAGTAGGTGCGGACACATACTGTTGAGCACCTGAAGTTTGATTATCTGTACTACGATTACGCGACCCCATACGACCTCCTCCCGGAAATAAGAATCCCGCGTTTACGAGGCGATTTATACTTGTATACAAGGCTTTTTGGCAAGAGGGGGATTAGAGTTTTTTGTTATTACGAGCAAATCTCGTCATCACTTTTTGAGCTATAAAAACCACTGCCCCAAAAAAAAAGGGTGACCTAAGCCACCCCCACACTTATCTAACATATTGCTAGATAGCGTCTTCGCCGGTTTCCCCGGTGCGGATACGAATAACTTGCTCGAGGGCTGTCACGAATATCTTGCCATCACCAATTTTGCCAGTATTCGCTGCCTTAGTAACCGTATCGATCACTTTCTCGACAAGGTCATCAGACACCGCAATTTCTAATTTCACTTTCGGCAAAAAGTCGACCACATACTCCGCGCCGCGATACAGCTCGGTATGCCCCTTCTGACGACCAAAACCTTTGACTTCGGTTACCGTAACCCCCTGCACACCAATTTCTGACAATGCGGCACGGACATCATCTAATTTAAACGGTTTGATCACCGCACTGACTAGTTTCATCGCAGATTCTTCCTCTTGCTTTTATGATAACGGGGCTCAAATTAATGTAGCAGCGATGGCGGTTATAACGCGACTGACGTATAGAAAATAGAATTTACACTTGGGTAAATGACTATTCCGAGCACAGCCGGCATCGAAAATGCCGAACGCAGTAATTAATAAGAACGTAAAAAGGATAATTACCTGCCCTTAAGTTAGCTCAGGCAACACGGGATTTGCAAGGTGATACCTGCTTTTGCCTTAAAAAAGCCGAGGAAAGCGGAGATAGTCTAGCTACAGGTGGTAGATGGGGCATCCGCGCTGCCTATCGCTACGCTAGATGGGAGATGGAAAACGCTTTTTTCGCTTCGTTTACCTTGGATACTCGGCCGTAGCCGAGTATGACGGAGGTTTGGTTTGTGTGCTCGACGGTAGCCGAGTTCGGCGCGGGTTTAGTTTGAGTGCTCAGTCGCTGCCTGTATGGCGTGCTTGCGCTCGCAATGCAGGCCTCTGCAGTCGCCATCCTCGACCCCGATCGGGGATCCATAAATCTCGAGCTTTGCGCTGTTTCGTAGGCCGAGAAAAGCAAAGTGCCTAAAACCGCCTTTGCGTCTCACCTCTCCCGTCAAATATCCCGCAAAAAAAGGGCGCTCAATAGAGCGCCCTAACAATCACCAAACGGGGGAGACTTACTTGTTGGTGAATTCCGGATAAGCTTCCATACCGCATTCAGAGAGGTCGACACCTTCGTACTCTTCCTCTTCTGTTACGCGCAAGCCCATAACTGCTTTCAAGATACCCCAGATCACCAGGCTGGCCACGAAGGTCCATGCGAAGATCACGAAAGCACCGTAAATCTGATTACCGAAAGTGGCGTCGCTGTTGTTGAATGGCACTGCCATCACACCCCAAAGACCGACCACACCGTGGACAGAGATCGCACCCACTGGATCATCGATTTTAAGTTTGTCCAGAGCGAGGATTGAAAACACAACCAACACACCGCCAACCGCACCGATTAAGGTAGATATCACTGGATCAGGAGATAGTGGATCAGCAGTAATCGCAACTAGACCAGCCAAGGCGCCGTTAAGTACCATAGTTAAGTCAGCTTTGCCGAACAACAAGCGAGCAACGATCAGTGCTGCAATCAAACCGCCACTTGCCGCTGCGTTGGTGTTTACAAATACTTGCGCAGTTGCGTTGGCTTCTTCGATGTTAGACACCATCAGCTCAGAACCACCGTTGAATCCGAACCAACCCATCCACAGGATGAAGGTACCCAATGTCGCCATTGGCAGGTTTGCACCTGGAATCGCATTAACGTGGCCATTCTCGCCGTACTTGCCTTTACGAGCGCCAAGCAGCAGTACACCAGCCAGTGCTGCAGAAGCACCACACATATGCACAATGCCGGAACCTGCGAAGTCAGAGAAACCTGCTTCAGACAAGAAACCGCCGCCCCAGCTCCAAGAACCTTGTAGCGGGTAGATAACGCCAGTCATCACGACAGCAAAAGCCAAGAAAGCCCACAGCTTCATACGCTCTGCCACTGCACCCGACACGATAGACATAGCTGTTGCTACGAATACCACTTGGAAGAAGAAGTCAGAAGAACCTGAATAGTAAGTATCGCCATTTGACGCTAGCACTTCTTCAACAGTCGCATCTGCGATTGAGTTGCCGAACCACGAGTCTGGCAATATGCCGCCTTCAGAACCACCGTACATGATTGTGTAGCCACACAATAAGTACATGGTACAAGCCACCGCAAACAACGCGATGTTTTTAGTTAAGATTTCTGTGGTGTTTTTTGCACGAACCAAACCGGCTTCGAGCATGGCAAAACCTGCTGCCATCCACATTACGAACGCGCCCATAACCAGGAAGTAAAATGTGTCCAGGGCGTACTTGACCTGTATGATGTCTTCCATCACATGCCCTCCAAAGGGAAAGAGATAAGTCTTTTAATTAAATTAGTTAATACAAATTGCAACGGCTTTATTAAATGGCTTCTTCGCCAGTCTCGCCGGTGCGAATACGAATAACTTGCTCAAGCGCAGTGACGAAAATTTTGCCATCACCAATTTTGCCCGTGTTTGCTGATTTGCTAATTGCTTCGATGGTCGGTTCAACCGAGCCATCGGCTACAGCAACTTCGATCTTCACCTTCGGTAGAAAATCAACAACATACTCAGCACCACGATACAGCTCAGTGTGACCTTTCTGACGACCAAAACCTTTTACTTCGGTGACAGTTATGCCCTGTACGCCGATGTCTGATAGCGCTTCGCGCACATCATCGAGTTTGAATGGCTTGATAACAGCCGTAATCAATTTCATCGGAAATCTCCTATCAATATGCGTTAACACATGAGGAATAAGTTAAGAAATAGCTGGCGGCTTACGCCGCCAGCAGGGGTATTACATGTCGATTGGCAAGCTGTAAGAAACAACGAATTTCAAATCGTCATCGTTATCTTCATCAATCATTTGGCTGAAAGTGAAGCTAACTTTGTCGTTGTATGCATACGAAACATCGAAATGACTGTAGTTTGCGTCTTCATCTTTGTTGTCAGTACCACCAGCCAAGAAAGAGAAGCTGCCTACGTCGTAGCCCAAGGTGTAGTAAAAATAGCCTGGAGCGCCAGCGATGTTGTCATAGATAGTCAGGCTAACTGGACCTGCACCCAAACCTAAGATTATTTCGCTCAGGTCGCCGAAAGTATCGCCATTGTCAGCGAAACCAGCAGAGGCACCTGGGTATACGTAGTTCCAAACACTCAGATCAATGCTGATAGGACCGGCTTGAGTTGCGAAACCGGCATAGTAGTCAACTTCTTGACCGTTAGTATCGTCGCCACTTGACCCCCAAACACCGGCGTAAAAACCACCAGTGCTATAGGTCAGGTCACCAGAAACAGCCGGTGAGCCATCGCTAAGATCAAAGCCACGCCACAAATACATGCTAGCAACGCTGACACTTGCACTCAGCTCTGCTGACGCAGGGGCAGCAACCATAGTCATTGAAGCAGCTGCAACGCTTGCAGCGATTAAGGTTTTCATTGTTTTCATGTTGTTAGTCTCCACTAAGGTATAAGAAAGTGATCAAGCACTATCCTGCTCAAGCTTTAGCACTTTCAATGCCAACTATGATTTTTATTTTTAAAATCAATCACTTATACAAAACACGATCAATAAATTTTATTATTTGGTTAATGATGTATTACGAGCCCTCCTTTGTGAGTTTGAATACGCTCAAATATAGAGCACTTTCAAAAAATGTCTTATTTTTATGCATCATAACCATGCAAATTTATTATGAAAGGAAGCGATTAGCAGCAAAGAGGAATTAAAAAAACCATCAACATATACAATAAAAACAGTAGCTTAGACTTAAAATGGCACCACAATAGACATCTGCACCAGACCCGCCTCATCAAATTGCACCAAATTTGATCACTCGCACCATTTACCGGCGGATACACCAACAAACGAACGACCAAAACGAAAAAAGGGTGCCGGATGGCACCCTTTTCTATTAATTCTTAGCAGCCATATTATTGAGCTGTAGCAGCGGCCTCCAACTTGTCTACGCGCGCACGCAAACGTTCAATTTGGCGCTGCAATTCCAGCAATGTCGTTGCTGGAGATTTAACATCAACTGCCTGCGCTGACGACAAAATGAGCTGATCTACCAAAATACGCCCAGGATTACCTGCCGAACCAGCCGAACCGGGGCTACCAGCCAAACCACCATCACCGCCTTCAACCCATTTCCGGCCACCTGTTAAGGTCTTTCTATTGATATAGTAACCGCCCGTGCCAACACCACCAGAACCCGCATCGCCACCGTCGCCTCCCGCAGCACCTTGATTATCAATTTTTATTCGCGCAGCAATGTCATCGCCACGACTTACTTTTGACAATACTTGATAAAGAATCGTCACGTCACCACCACGGCCGCCCTGACCGCCGTCGCCACCATTGCCGCCCTCACCAGCAGGAACACCATCACAATCTTCATTCACATCTGCGCCATCTCCGCCAGCGCCACCACTACCACCAGCACCGCCGTTCGCTAGCACATAAAGATCACCTAGCGATTCGAGCCCAAGCTGTAATCTAATAGCGACACCGTCACCACCATCACCGCCGTTCCCACCAGCTATGCCATCTGAGCATTTTGCGCCGACACTACTTGATGTACCTGCCTCACCCTCAACACCGTTACCATCGATCACCACACCCTTACCTATAAAGGCATGCCGCGCCTGCACTCGCCAATCGCCAACTGCAGGGGCGAATGTGATTTTAGCGCCATCGCCAATATGGAGGTTTTCTAGCACTAATTCTTGTTGATCAATACCGACAACATAGGTTTTGCCAGCAGGAATAGTGAGGTCGGCGGCTAGCCCCGCAAGCGGTGTCAACGCCAAGGCAAGTACAGCAAGGTGTTTCATGAGCAATGTTTCCTTAAACGGGTGGCAGAAAAACAGACGGTTGAGAAGCATAGACTGAAAAGCCGAGGATAAAACAAAAATAGGCGCTATTGGGCAAAGTGACAACGCAGCTAGTTTTTCAACCGGCGCTAGTATAAACCTTGGAGTCACACGGTCATATGACGGCGTACATCTTCTTCCACCATTTCGTCACCGCGACCGGAGAGAATGACCTCGCCGCGATCCATAACCGCGTAGTTGTCTGCTAAGGCTCGCGCGAAATCGAAATATTGCTCAACTAGCACAATAGCCATCTCGCCCTGCTGGCGCAAAATACTGATGACATTCTGAATGTCTTTAATAATAGAGGGCTGAATACCTTCGGTTGGTTCGTCCAATACAAGCAAGCGGGGCCGAGTAATTAAAGCTCGCGCAATCGCCAGCTGCTGTTGCTGACCACCAGACAAATCCCCACCGCGTCGTTTCAGCATACTTTTTAGCACCGGAAACAAATCAAATATTTCTGGGTTGATACTCCGCTGACTGCGTTTTAAGGGGGCATAGCCGGTGTATAAATTTTCCTGAACTGTAAGCTGCGAAAACACCTCTCTACCCTGTGGGACATAGGCTATACCAGCACGGGCGCGATCCGCCGGGCCCATGCTACTTATGTCTTTGTCTTCCCACATAATCGTGCCGCCACGGATCGGGTGACGGCCGGTGATCGCCCGCGCCAAACTCGACTTGCCCACACCATTACGACCCAGTATGCACGTCACCTTGCCCTTCTCTGCAACTACATCCACCTTTCGCAGCGCCTGACTGGCGCCGTAATACAGATCAATTTCATTTACGATCAACATATCAGCGCCCCAAATACACTTCGATAACACGAGGATTAGCAGACACCACCTCAAGGCGACCCTCAGCCAGAACGCTGCCCTCGTGCAATACGGTGACCTTGCTATCTAGCGCTTTAATAAAATCCATGTCGTGCTCCACCACCACCACGGTATGGTCTTTGTTTATCTCTTTTAGCAGCGCGGCTGTTTCCATGGTTTCGTGGTCGGTCATCCCTGCCGCCGGTTCATCGACCAACAACAACTCCGGCCCTTGCACAATCAACATGCCAATCTCCAACCACTGCTTTTGACCATGGGACAAACTGCCGGCAATATCGCCGGCCTTTTCCTTAAGTCCCACCAGCTTAATCACATCATTTATTTTATCGGTCTGATCGCTGCTGAGCTTATGAAACAAGGCATGTAAAACACTGCGTGTGCCCGCCAGTGCCAACTCGACGTTTTGCCACACGCTCAGAGTCTCTACCACCGTAGGCTTCTGAAACTTACGTCCAATACCAAGGTTAGCGATATCCGCCTCGTCGTATTGCGTGAGGTCGATGCTGTCGCGGAATCTAACCTGCCCAGAATCTGGTCGGGTTTTGCCGGTGATAATATCCATCATGGTGCTTTTGCCCGCGCCATTGGGGCCGATAATGGCGCGCAGCTCGCCGGGCGCGATATCCAGCGATAAATTATTGATCGCTTTAAAACCATCAAAACTTTTAGTCACACCATTGAGATACAACATGCTCTGCATCTCTGCGCTGTGAAAGCCGGGACTTTTTACCACTGCACTCATGACTTTGCCCCCTGCTCCGGTGTCGACGTTGCGTTGTTTTCGGCTCGGCGTTCGCGTATTTGCGTCACGACGCCGACAATGCCTTTCGGTAAATATAAAGTGCTAATAACAAACAGTGCCCCGAGCATAAACAACCACACTTCAGGAAAGGCACCGGTGAAATAGGTCTTGGCATAATTAACGGCAACCGCGCCAATTACCGCACCAAACAAGGTGCCCCGCCCACCGATAGCAACCCAAATCACAATCTCGATAGAGTTGATCGGGCCAAACTCTCCGGGGTTAATAATGCCCACCTGCGGCACGTATAAGGCCCCAGCGATACCCGCAAGAATCGCCGATACCACAAACACAAATAGCTTGTAGTGCTCAACTCGGTAACCCATAAAACGGGTGCGACTTTCCGCGTCGCGAATGGCGACCAGCACGCGACCATATTTGCTTGTCACAATAGCCCGGCACAAAACATACGCCCCCGCCACGCTCAATGCCGACAAAGCAAACAACACACAACGAGTCACATCAGACTGCAAACTAAAGCCCAAAATATCTTTAAAATCGGTCAAGCCGTTATTGCCACCAAAACCCATGTCATTGCGGAAAAATGCCAGTAGCAAGGCGTACGTCATGGCCTGGGTAATAATCGACAAATACACGCCGGTAACGCGCGACCTAAATGCCAGCCAGCCAAACACAAACGCGAGCGCGGCAGGCACCAAGGCAACCATAAACATGGCAAAGAAAAAGTTATCAAAGCCGTACCAATACCACGGCAATTCCGTCCAATTTAGAAATACCATAAAATCTGGCAGTTCTGCGTTGCCGTAGACACCACGCTCGCCAATCTGACGCATCAAGTGCATGCCCATGGCATAGCCACCCAAGGCAAAGAAGGCGCCGTGACCCAAACTGAGAATGCCGCAATAACCCCAAACTAAATCCAGCGCTAAGGCGAGCAAGGCATAGCAAAGATACTTGCCAAGCAAGACCACAACATAGGTGGGAATATGTAAAAAGCTGCCAGCTGGCATTAGTAAATTACATAGGGGAACAAGTACAGTTATCGCCAATAAAGCCGCAATCAAGTAGCGTCCCGCTTTATCGGCCAAGAGCAATCTGCCGATGGCGCTGCGCTCGAATATTTTTGAATTTATCATTGCCGATTAATCCTCTACCGAACGACCTTTCAGGGCAAACAGTCCCCGCGGCCGCCACTGAATAAACAGAATGATGAAAACCAGCACAAATATTTTTGCCAGCACCGCACCTGCAAAAGGTTCCAAAAACTTATTGGCCACACCCAAGCTCATCGCCGCGAAGAAGGTGCCGAATAAATTACCTACGCCGCCGAACACCACTACCATAAAAGAATCGATAATGTAGGACTGACCAAGATTGGGACCAACGTTGGTCAACTGGCTCAAGGCAACACCGGCGATACCTGCAACACCGGAACCCAAGCCAAAGGTCAGCGCGTCTACCCAGCCAGTGCGAATCCCCATAGAATTTGCCATAGCACGGTTTTGCGTCACCGCTCGCATTTGCAGACCCACAAAGGTTTTCTTCAACAAAAACACCAGCATTAACAACACAACAAGACTGAAAATAATGATGTATAAGCGGTTATACGTTAACGACAATGCACCGTTGATTTCCCAAGAACCGCTAAGCCAACTCGGCGCGCTTACTGATTTATTCAGCGGCGAAAAAATACTTCGCACCGCTTGTTGTAAAATTAAGCTCACACCAAAGGTGGCTAATAAGGTTTCCAACGGTCGACCGTAGAGGTGTCGAATCACCCCGCGCTCAATGATTATACCGACCAGGCCCGACACCAAAAATGCGGCGGGTATGGCTACCACAATGGAGTAATCAATGTAATTTGGCATCAGCAACTGAATGACGTATGTCGTATACGCACCCAGCATCATCATTTCGCCATGAGCCATATTGATCACGCCCATGACCCCAAAGGTGATGGCCAACCCCACCGCGGTAAGGAGTAATACCGATCCTAAACTTAATCCGAAAAAAACATTTTCTACTAATTTGTACATCTCTGCCTCACCGCGCATTTCACTTAGCACCGCCGCGGCTGACTCTCTAACCAAGTCATCTTGTTCTAAATAATTTCCTTCGCTGTCTTTCAGTTGCATTGCGGCGAGAATCGACATCGCATCGCTATCCAGGGTGCCTCGGAAGGATTCAATTGCGTCTAAGCGCAATACTTGTTCTTCAGAATTCAGGTTAATCATCGCGGTCGCGATATTAAGAGACGCTAACACTTTTTTGTTAATCTCCACCGCTTTTGCACGTTCAATCGCATGTAGAAATTCTGGCGATGGGCTTCGTATCAAATCCTTGGCCGCACTCAAGCGCACCGCAACATCGTCGCTGCGCAATGACAACTCGGCTAACACGCCACGCAATACCGTGCGCAGTTCATTATTAATACTAATTTTCCTGACTTTTCTGCTGCCAATAACACCCAATTTTTCGCCATCGATAACAGATGTAATCTGATAACCATCCGGGTGGCTGAAGGCATATACCAGCTGCTCGTCGGCTTTGGTGTAATACAAGTCGCCATCCTGCAATGCACTTAGTACTTTTGCACGCTGAGGAAAGTTGGAATTGGCGATAAGATTAATGAGATTTTTTTTATCTGACGTCGAGCGAGCCGATATCAATTCATTGAGTAACAGCGCGTTATCCGCTGCGACTTCACTCTGTACTGGTGTAATTTGTTCCGCCTGCACTACCTGAACAACAAAAAGTGCGAGTACGACAAATACACGAAAAACGTGGCTGAGTTTCATGGAAACATCCATTGACGATCAAGGCCCCGACGCCTTTCAGCGGCGGGGCAACGTTGATAAAAGCGCCTCAGTAGAAGCGCTTTTTACTGGACTAGTAGTTTTGGCCTGAACACTTTTTAGTTTCAGTGTTGTAGTTACCGCACATGATTTTTGGATCTTGCCAATCCGCAATCAGCTTGGCACTTTCAGGCAGGAAGTCAGTCCATGCATCACCAGGTACGGCACCTTCAGTTTGCCAAACAATATCAAACTGGCCATTTTCCTGAATCTCGCCAATCAACACTGGCTTAGTCAGGTGGTGATTTGGCAGCATCGTTGCAACGCCACCAGTTAAGTTAGGAACGCTAATACCGATCAATGCAGAAGATACTTTATCTACATCTGTCGTTTTCGCTTTCTCTACCGCTTTTACCCACATATTAAAGCCGATGTAAGTCGCTTCCATTGGGTCATTCGTCACGCGCTTGTCGTCACCGATATACGCAATCCACTTGTCGATGAACTCATCATTAACTTCGGCATCTGCGCTCATGAAGTAATTCCACGCCGCGAGGTGACCAACTAGCGGGCCAGTATCGAAACCACTGAGCTCTTCTTCACCAACAGAGAATGCCACAACGGGAATATCTTCAGCAGACATACCTTGGTTAGCTAGCTCTTTGTAGAAAGGTACGTTGGCATCACCATTAATGGTTGAAACCACGGCGGTTTTCTTACCTTGTGACCCAAACTTCTTAATATCAGACACAATCGTCTGCCAATCAGAATGACCGAATGGCGTGTAATTGATCATGATGTCTTTTTCAGCAACACCCTTGCTTTTCAGGTAAGACTCAAGAATTTTGTTGGTAGTGCGGGGATAAACATAGTCGGTGCCCGCCAGTACCCAGCGCTTAACTGAGCCGCCGGCTTCGCTCATTAAATAATCAACGGCGGGGATAGCTTGTTGGTTAGGTGCAGCACCTGTATAGAAAACGTTTTTAGAGGATTCTTCACCTTCATACTGAACTGGGTAAAACATCAAACCGTTTAATTCTTCAATAACGGGCAATACCGATTTACGCGAAACCGACGTCCAGCAACCAAAGATGACATCGACCTTGTCTTTGTCTAGCAACTCTTTAGCTTTCTCTGCGAACAAGGGCCAGTTAGATGCGGGGTCTACAACAACTGCTTCTAATTTCTTACCTAAAATACCGCCTTTTTTGTTTTGATCTTCAATCAGCATCAACACGGTGTCTTTTAGTGTTGTCTCACTGATGGCCATCGTCCCGGAAAGGGAATGTAGTACGCCGACTTTAATTGTGTCTGCGGCTTGTGCAATCGAGGCGCTTAACGACAGCGTCGCGGCGGCCAACACAATACTGCTGTGTTTAGCGAAAGCCTTTATAGATTTAGGACTCTTCATGCTTAGCTCCATACTCTTTTTTTGTATATATCATTAATCTGCGCTATGCGATTAATGAACCCTGGCAAAACTCCCACCACTATCTGCAGAATTAGTGCCAACCACTGAATGGATATAAGAAACCGATGTAAAAACACCGTGTGGAAAGGTATTAAGACTAAGCAGTCAATGCGCGCTAAGAATAAGAACTGAACACCGAGGGAGCACAAGGCCGAGTGATCTTTCTGAAGAAGTGCAGTCGGGCGCACACTATTTGTGCGCCCGCACCAAAATAAACTTAATGCGATAGCAGCAAAAAGACACCAAAGCTGGTCGCAAAAACGCCGAGAGCTGACTGAAGAGAAAATTGCAAAGCGTGGTGATAACGCCCAGCCGCCGACAAGCCGCTACGTAGCGCCGCACCAACGCCCGCCATCGCTAAAATTAAGCCCGCATTAAACACCAATATATGCAGCATTCCTAAAGTTGGGCTTGCCATACCCGCGGCTGGAATGACCGCCAACAAGGGTGCCGAACCTGCACTACCATGGACCAAACCAACCAAAACGGCATTGTAGCTACGCGGCTGAGAGTCCGCCTGGTGTTGATGTTGTCTCCACAAATGCACAAACGTCATCGCACCAATCACAATCAACATCCACGCAACAGCGGCTTCTGCAATTGCACTAAACTGGATTGGAATTGCCGCACCGGCAAGTAGTACCAAGCTCGCGACCGCAATCACTGCTAGCCCATGTCCAAACCCCCAGTGCAGGGCAAAACGAAAACTATAACGGCCACCATTCTGACCGCTAATACCACTCACCGCGGCGATGTGATCCGCGTCAAACGCGTGTATCACACCAGCAGAAAAACCGAGTAGTAAAATACTTAATAAAGGTATTACTTCCATCATTCAGTATTACTCCCTGCCAGCGCATTGTTCATATTCATGTCACTTAGCGTCCCAACATACCTTGTTCAACGATAAAGCTGACAATGTCTGCAACGCCACTACCGTCCTTTAAGTTACTAAAAATAAATGGTTTGTCACCGCGCATTTTTTTGGCGTCTCTGTCCATCACACCTAGGTCGGCGCCAACCAAAGGTGCCAAATCGGTTTTATTAATGACCAATAAATCTGAACGGGTAATACCGGGGCCACCCTTGCGCGGAATTTTATCGCCTGCGGAGACGTCGATAACGTAGATGGTTAAATCAGATAATTCGGGGCTGAAGGTGGCCGCCAGATTGTCTCCACCACTTTCGATCATAACCAGTTCAAGGTCGGGAAAACGATTGTTTAATTCTGCCACCGCAGATAGATTCATAGAGGCGTCTTCGCGAATTGCTGTGTGTGGACAGCCGCCGGTTTCTACCCCAAGAATGCGATCTTGCGAAAGCACCTCGTGGCGCAATAAAAACTCCGCGTCTTCACGGGTATAAATATCATTGGTAATGACCGCGATATCAAAGCGCTCTCGCAATTCTGCACACAAGGTTTTAACTAAGGCGGTTTTTCCCGAGCCAACCGGACCGCCAATCCCAAGCCGCAAAGCAGGCTTTTTCATATTTCTTACTCCAACTCTAAAGATCAAAAATTTTGCTAAATTCTCGCGCTCTGCTAAGAGCGAAACAATCTTGAATACTGGGTCTCATGCTGCATCGAGGCCATGGCCAATCCTGGCAGGCCGGCGCCAATATCGTCGTCATTACACTTAAAGGCATCGGCAACCGTTTTTTCTAAACACGGCATCAAGGCCATAAGTAATCGCTGACCGTCGGTTTGCCCAAGCGGGACTAATTTAATTGCCGCTGCCGTCTGATTTTCCAGCCAGCTCCACGCAAATCCATACAAGGCATCATCATCATTTATATCGAAATACTGCGCCGCCATCGCAAAGCCTGTAGCAAAACTGATGGTTTCACCCTTGGGCCATTGCAAGGCTGCGGGCAGTTCCAGGGAAACCAATAGACGCAATAGCGCCTCGCCCATTTGCACATCTTCTAACAGCAATTCACGGGACTCCCTTGCCGCCTGCAATGTGTCGTTCCAATGCTGCACTGCTAGCACATCGCCTCGCCGCCACGCGGCTAAAAGCCGCAACATGACCGGCAGATCTAAACCGCCCACACTGTGACTCATGACTTCGCCAATCCAATCGACTGCGCCATTCATATCGCGAACCCAAGCGCGCTCTACCGCATACTCCAGACCTTGCGAATACGCGTAGGCGCCCACTGGCAATGCCGGACTAACCAACTGCATAAGGTGCAATAGTGGCTTAGCCATGGGCGTGCTCGTGGGAGTGGGCATGCTTGGCTTCGGGAGAATGGTCGTGCGAATGACCGTGGCCACCGCTACTGTGATATGCCCCATTTTCAGGGTGAAAGGTTTTATCGGTGACTAACACCGTAAGGCCCAAGCCTCGCAGCATATCGTCCAATACGTGATCGTGCTGATAGCGCAATTCGCCGACTTCAATTTGCAATGGCACATGGCGATTGCCCAAGTGATACGCTGCCTTGGCTAACAGTAAAGCATCGTCACTACGGACCTCTGACACGGTTTCTTCCGCCGCAACCACCAACACGTTCTCACCGCTGTTTGCGACAAGAATTTCGCCATCGGCGAGCACTTTGCCCCGCTCAACAAACCATGCGACATCTAAACCGCACAGTGTTTTTGCTCGGTAACGGCTGCGCTGCCGCTCCTGATAATTTAATACCAGGCGAATATCGCTAGTACCAACACCGAGCTTGTAGCATTCCAACATGGTTAAATCCTTATTCACACAGCCCCATTAAAACAGGCAGTACAATTGCGCTAACGGCAGCTCACTAGCGGGTTCACAAATCAACAACTGACCGTCTGCACGCACTTCATAGGTGTCGGGATCCACTTCCATCACCGGCTGATAATTATTTAGCACCATGTCGGCCTTGCTTACCTTGCGGCAATTTTTTACCGCGACTAAAGGTCGCTCCAAGCCCAGCTCGCTTGCGATATCCGCATCGATGGCCGCCTGACTCACAAAGCTCACCGAGGTCTGCACACAAGCTTTACCGAAGGCGCCAAACATCATGCGGTAATGCACCGGCTGCGGCGTGGGAATAGACGCATTAGGATCGCCCATCGGCGCTGCGGCGATGGCACCACCTTTAATAATCATCGACGGTTTAATGCCGAAAAACGCCGGCTTCCACAGTACCAAATCCGCCAGCTTACCCACTTCTATCGAGCCCACCTCATGGGAAATGCCGTGGGCTATAGCGGGGTTGATGGTGTATTTCGAAATATAGCGGCGGGCTCGAAAGTTATCGCTGCCATTGCTGTCTTCGGCGAGCGGACCGCGCTGTACTTTCATTTTGTGGGCGGTCTGCCACGTTCTGCACACCACCTCGCCGACCCGCCCCATGGCTTGGGAGTCTGACGAGATCATCGAGAACGCGCCGAGATCATGAAGAATATCTTCTGCCGCAATGGTCTCTTTGCGAATCCGCGAGTCGGCAAACGCGACGTCTTCCGGAATATTTGGATCGAGATGATGACAGACCATGAGCATATCCAAATGCTCGTCGACCGTGTTCACAGTGTAAGGCCGTGTTGGATTAGTAGAGGAGGGCAGTACATTGGCGGAACCACAGGCTTTAATAATATCCGGTGCGTGACCACCGCCGGCACCTTCGGTGTGGTAGGTGTGAATCGTCCGCCCTTTAAATGCGTCTAAGGTGTCTTCGACAAAACCCGACTCGTTCAAGGTGTCGGTGTGAATCGCCACCTGCACATCGTATTTTTCTGCCACGCTCAAACAGCAGTCTATCGACGCGGGGGTGGTGCCCCAATCTTCATGCAGTTTTAAACCCATGGCGCCGGCTTGTAATTGCTCTTCCAAGGCACCCGGCAAACTCGCATTGCCTTTGCCAAGAAAGCCCAAATTCATCGGAAAGCTTTCTGCGGCCTGCAACATTTTGCCGATATGCCAGGCACCTGGTGTGCAGGTGGTGGCATTGGTGCCGGTTGCCGGGCCGGTGCCGCCGCCCAACATGGTGGTCACGCCGCTCATCAGCGCTTCTTCAATTTGTTGGGGGCAAATAAAATGAATATGGGCGTCGATCGCGCCCGCCGTTAAGATTTGACCTTCGCCGGCAATAACCTCGGTACAGGGGCCAATAATAATGTCGATATCTGGCTGAATGTCGGGATTCCCCGCCTTGCCGATAGCAACAATACGGCCAGCTTTAATCGCGACGTCAGCTTTAACGACACCCCAGTGATCTAAAATCAGCGCATTGGTAATAACCGTGTCTGGGGTGAATTCGCGTCCTAGCTGGCTTTGCCCCATACCGTCACGAATAACTTTACCGCCGCCAAACTTTACTTCCTCACCGTAGGTGGTGAAGTCTTTTTCTACCTCAAGCCACAGTTCGGTATCGGCAAGACGAACCTTGTCACCTACCGTGGGGCCGTACATATCCGCATAGGCGCGGCGATCAATCGTCGTCATGATTTTGCCCCTGTTGCCGCGGTATCTAAAGCGCCCATCACGTCGCCACGAAAACCATACACTTCGCGCTTACCGGCCAAGGCCACTAACTCAACCTCGCGACTCTGGCCCGGCTCAAAGCGCACCGCTGTTCCCGCCGCAATGTTTAAACGAAAACCTCGGCTCGCCTCGCGGTCAAATTTCAGCGCCAAATTAGTCTCAAAAAAATGGTAGTGGGAGCCAACCTGAATCGGTCGATCACCGCTGTTTGCGACGTCGATCGTGCAGGTTTCGCGTCCCGCGTTCAGCACGATATCACCCTGCACTATTTGCATTTCACCTGGAATCATAAAGCCTCCCTTGCTGCAGCTAAGCGCTGCCAAATTCGTCAAACAATCGGATTGTGCACGGTCACGAGTTTGGTGCCATCGGGGAAGGTGGCTTCAACCTGTACCTCGTGAATCATTTCAGCAACACCGTCCATCACATCGTCGCGCCCCAGTACTTCGCGGCCTGCGCTCATCATCTCAGCCACGGTGCGGCCCTCACGGGCACCCTCCATCACTTCGGCGGAAATCAGCGCAATCGCCTCGGGATAATTTAATTTTAGGCCCTTGGCTTTGCGGCGTTCCGCCAGCAGCGCCGCCGTAAAAATCAATAATTTATCTTTGTCTCTAGGACTCAGTTCCATCGCTTAACTTCCCGTCTTTATCAATCTTGTAATCGCTAAATAGCGCTTAGGTATTCCAAATTCGCGGCGGACACGCCTTCCGTCCGTTTAATAAGGGCCGCAGTTGCGACCACAACCAAATAAAGCCTTTGCGACACTGCTCTGGTGAATCCCCTAAATAACGCGCCAGGAAAATATCGCGCTTTTGAGATAAGCCCCACTCCGCCGCCAACCAGCCTTTGCTAGCAACAAGCTCTGCTAAACCGTCTCGCAAGGTATCCATCACATCTTGATCACATTGCACCGTAGCAAATAGGGTGCCGCACACCGACATCCCACCCATCCCCCAGGGAGCGTCTAGCATTCTGCTGCCACCCAGCCATTCGGTGCGCTCGCTCAGGACAGGCACACCATCGCGACTGATAGCAATTTTCTGTAAGCAACGTCCGCGTCCAAAGCCCTCGCCACTGGCACGACGACCCAGCACGACAATATCCCAGGCACATAAACGGGCATCACCGTGCAGGTGAAACTGATTGCTTAACTCGGCTTCTGCCCCTTCAAAAACAATGGTTTCCTGAGGCAACCATTCAAGACAGGCACCGCTTGCCACACTGGCTGACACGCCCTGCGACTGAACTGTCTTCGCGGTGTCGCTGCGATAAACCTTGCCCGCAGAGGGGGTGGTCAACAGTGCCTGCGCACGAGTATCTAGCTCTAAACTCACACGCAGAGCATCGCCCGGCACCATGCCGCCGGGGGGATGCAAAAGATAGACATGACAGCAATCGTCTTCCGGATAAAATGGTCGCTGCACCCGCAGCGGCCCCTTATGTAAAGACCGCACCAAATCTGTGCGATTTTTATTGGGACGAAACAGCAACTCGATCGATGCCTGCCAGGACTT
Source organism: uncultured Zhongshania sp. (assembly GCF_963975605.1). NCBI lineage: Bacteria > Pseudomonadati > Pseudomonadota > Gammaproteobacteria > Cellvibrionales > Spongiibacteraceae > Zhongshania > uncultured Zhongshania sp. Next base: position 24,297 of record NZ_CAXBHN010000022.1, read on the forward strand.
GGTCGGTATCAATTCTGCGCCGCTAGGCGGCGGTATCTCTTGTGTGGGGGCGAGAGCCGTCAACGGCCAATCCTTATCGTTATGAAACATTCAAGGGCATTACGCAGCACGTACACCGAGTTTAGGCAGAAGCAAAAGCAATATCTGGGCCATCGCTGTGCACGGTAAATGGGCGCTGCGCCATATCGGTTCTGGAATTTGCGGATGTCGCACCAATTGAAAGCAATGCGACTGACGATTTAGCCTCAGACGTCTGACTTCCAACGTCAAGCGAGCCCATACATCTCCCACCCAGCGCCAATAAACGATACACTTGTCGCATTAATGAGGTGACTACACATGGCCAAACCCGATTTTATTTCTCAGCTCGCTCAACAAGCTGGCCGCTTAATCAATAATGGTCCTGAAATTCAGCAGGACATAGAAGAAAAAGTACAGGTCTTGCTGCAGGGCGGATTTAGTCGCTTAAACATGGTGTCGCGCGACGAATTTGACGCCCAAGTCGCGGTGCTTAATCGCACTCGCAGCAAGCTGGAGGCGCTGGAAAAGCAGCTTGCCGAACTAACAGCTCAGCTAGAAAACCAAAACACAAGCAATAGCTAAGCGTCGATAAAAAAGGTACTACAATCGCTACACTAGGGATTAGTGTAGCCACCAATCCGCAGCCTTCAAGGATGAAGACATGCCTCTCGCCACTGTATACAGCCGCGCCAAACTCGGTATCAACGCTCCGCTAGTTACCGTTGAAGTCCATTTGTCCGGCGGACTTCCCACCTTCAATATTGTTGGCCTACCCGAAGCCACCGTTCGCGAGAGTCGCGACCGAGTTCGCTCCGCGCTCATCAATTCGCGCTTTGACTTTCCCGTTAGCCGCATCACCGTCAATTTGGCGCCAGCTGACTTACCCAAAGAAGGCGGCCGCTTTGACCTCCCCATTGCAATCGGCATTTTACTCGCGTCGGGACAAGTGCCGGCGGCGCCATTAAAAGATTTAGAATTGATTGGCGAATTGGGTCTGAGCGGTGAACTCCGCGCCGTCGATGCCGCGTTGCCGGCCGCCATCCACGCTAACGCCGCAGGTCATATATTGATTTTGCCTGCGGCCAATAGCGGACTTGCCTCCATTGTCGACGACACCGGCCTGCGCGAAGCGGAGTCCTTACTCGCGGTGGCAGCCCATCTGCACGGCCAGCAAGTGCTGCCATTTGCAGGCGCCAGTGCAGACCCCATCGACAGCGATCACTACCCCGACCTCGCTGACGTAAAAGGACAGACCGGCGCCAAACGCGCACTGGAAATCGCGGCGGCCGGTGGCCACAGCTTGCTGTTAAGTGGCCCGCCGGGAACGGGGAAAACCTTGCTAGCAAATCGTCTCCCCGGCATTTTGCCACCCTTAACAGAATCCGAGCGTCTAGATATCGCCACCGTGCAATCGGTGGCTGGCAAACCACTGCATCTGCATCGCCCATTTCGCGCCCCACACCACACGGCGTCGGCGGCGGCACTTGTCGGCGGTGGCAGCTATCCTCGACCCGGAGAGATCTCCCTCGCTCACAACGGGGTTTTATTTCTAGACGAGCTACCGGAATACCCGCGCAAGGTATTAGAAGTGCTGCGCGAACCCATGGAATCCGGCGAAGTGATTATTTCCCGCGCCGCCCAGCAATTAAAATTCCCCGCTAAGTTCCAATTGGTCGCGGCCATGAACCCCTGCCCCTGTGGTTACGACGGCGACGAGAACAAAGATTGTCGCTGTACCCCCGACCAAATTCAGCGCTACCGCAGCAAATTGTCGGGGCCGCTTTTAGACCGAATTGATTTACGTATCAACGTACCTAGGCTGCCACCCGGCGTGTTGCAATCCGATAGCAAAGCAGAAAGTAGCGCGGCAGTGCGAGAGCGCGTATGCAAGGCGCGAGCTCGCCAACATCTGCGCAGCCCGAATATAAATGCCAGACTCAGCGCGGACGAGGTCGCCAATTTTTGCCCCCTCGATCAGCCCAGCAAGCAATTCATGCTGCGCGCTGAGCAAAAATTAGGCCTCAGCGCCCGCGCCCACCACCGCCTTATTAAAATTGCGCGAACCATTGCCGACCTCAGCGGCGACCAAAACATAAGCCTTGCTCACTTGCAGGAAGCCATGATTTATCGCGGTGACCAATAGGCCCGCTTTAACTCACCCGCATAGGCAACATTACTGATCCCCCTCACCAGTTGCGAATTGTAGACTCCTTGCTATAAACAGATAACAAGGCACTAAAAGCAATGCCAAGCGTCCTAGTGGTAGAAGACAACGCGGCGCTAGCTAGTATGGCGAAAGCGATCCTCGAAGATATTCTTGGCTTCACGGCTTACGTTGCCCGCAATGGCGCCGAAGCCAAGTCCTTGCTTAAGGATCACCCCCAGCAATTCACTGTCGCACTGGTTGACCTGAATCTTCCCGATGCGCCGAACGGCGAAATAGTCCCTGTTGTGCAGTCATACGATATTCCGGTGATTGTTCTCACCGGTTATTTCGGCGACGAATTACGCAAAAATATGATTGAACTGGGCGTAGTCGATTACGTGCTCAAGAAAAACATGAGCGCCTATGAATACGCCTGCCATCTAGCGCAGCGTGTGCATCGCAATTACTCAACCAAAGTCCTTATCGTCGACGATTCAAAGTCTGCATTATTAATGCTGAAGCGACATTTGGAGATCCAACGCCTACAGGTTATCACCGCCGAAAACGGAAAAGATGCCTTGCTAAAAATGGCTGTGCATCCCGAGATTAAACTCGTTATCACAGACTACAATATGCCAGAAATGGATGGCTTCGAACTTATTCAACAACTTAGAACACGCCACCCCAAAGACCAGCTCGCTATAATTGGCCTATCCAGCTCTGGCGAGGCGCGACTGTCCGCCCAACTCCTTAAGAGTGGCGCCAATGACTTTATTGGCAAACCGTTTAGCTATGAGGAATTGCTGTGCCGCGTTAACCAAAATCTCGATTACCTCGATCACATTCAAGATATTCGTGACGCCGCCAACCGCGACTACCTAACCAAACTTCACAATCGTCGCTATTTCTTTAGCCACGGCAAACTATTGCACCAAAAAGCCCAGTTTCAAGAAACACCGCTATCGTTAGCCATGATTGATATTGACCACTTTAAAAAAATTAACGACCGCTATGGCCACGAGGCGGGTGATACCGCATTAAAACACATGGCGGATCTACTACGTGGTGAGTTTCCAGATGACCTCGTTGCTCGTTTTGGTGGTGAAGAATTCTGTATTCTGAGCACCACCGGCAGCGATGATACTTATAAACGCTTTGACGAATTTAGGCGCAAAGTGGCAGACAGCCGCATAGAAGATGATAACTACCAATTTGGATTTTCCGTCAGTATTGGTATTTCCAGTGTGCAAAGTGAAAAGCTAGATGCCAGTATCCACGCCGCCGACCTCAACCTCTATCGAGCCAAAGAGCAGGGAAGAAACCAAGTCATTTCCAGCTGCCAACCGGAGCGCTAGCAGCACGCCCAACGCTTCCACTCTCTCCCGGCCAACGTTAGTACTAGCGCAGTCAATTATCTAGTCCGATAAAAGGCCACATAAACCGGTATCTCGCGGCCGTACTGATTCCCGAAAGTTGTATGTAATGAAGATGGTGGATAATTTTGAAGCACCCGAGCGAAGCGCCTAATTAATATCCGAGGCAGCGGTTCTTCCCCTGCTTCGCCCCTGCTACAATGCCCAGCCTTTTCACCCCTCGGCCCTGGACACAGCAACCGCGTGAGCAAACTCAACGACAGACAGCGCGAAGCGGTGCTTTATATCGACGGCCCGATATTGGTGTTGGCCGGTGCGGGCAGTGGAAAAACCAGTGTTATCACCCGCAAGATGGCCTATTTGATTGAAAAATGCGGCATGCCGGCCCGTCACATTGCCGCAGTCACCTTTACCAATAAAGCCGCCCGTGAAATGAAAGAGCGGGTCTCTCAGCTGGTGAAGGGCAAGGAAGCGCGGGGCTTAACGGTATCGACCTTTCATAATTTAGGTCTGACGATACTGCGCAGCGAGTACAAAGCACTGCAGTATAAATCAGGGTTTTCAATTTTTGACGGCCAGGACGCGCAGACCTTAATCCGCGATTTACTGATGCAAGATCACGGTGCGGAGAGTGACAATGCAGACCGCATCCAGCATCGCATTTCGCAATGGAAGAATGAATTTATTACTCCTCAGCAGGCCATTGCCAGCGCCGAAGGGCCGGCGGATATACTGTGTTCGCAGGCTTATTTACGTTATCAAAATGCCCTAAAAGCCTATAACGCCTTGGACTTTGACGACTTGATTATGCTGCCCGCGCTGCTGTTTGAGCAGCAGCCCGCCATCCTCGAAAAATGGCAGCAAAAAATTCGTTACATGCTGGTGGACGAGTACCAAGACACCAACGGCGCGCAATACCATTTAGTAAAACAACTGGTGGGCGATCGCGGTGGTTTGACCGTGGTGGGTGACGATGACCAATCGATTTACGCCTGGCGCGGAGCCAAGCCAGAAAACCTGTCGTTGCTCGGCAAAGATTACCCGCACTTAAAAGTGGTGAAACTGGAGCAAAATTACCGCTCCACGGCGCGCATTCTTAAAGCGGCCAATACCGTTATTGCCAACAACCCCCACGAGCACAATAAGGCGCTGTGGTCGGAGCTGGGACACGGCGAACATATCCGTATTATTCGCTGCCGCAACGACGACGCCGAATGCGAGCGGGTAGTTACCGAGATTCTCGATCACAAGCTGCGCACCCAGGGCCGCTTCGGCAATTACGCTGTGCTGTATCGCGGCAATCATCAGTCTCGCCTATTAGAACTGAAGCTACAGGTTCACCAAATACCCTATAAGCTCAGCGGTGGCACCTCGTTTTTCGCCCGTAATGAAATCAAAGATATCATGGCGTATTTGCGCCTAATTATTAATCCCGGCGACGACAACGCGTTTTTGCGGATAGTAAATATACCCCGCAGAAAAATCGGCACCTCTACCTTAGAAAGCTTGGGGCGCTACGCGACCGAGCGCGAAGTGAGCATGTACGATGCCTGCGATGAAATGGGGCTTAGCCAACACCTGCCAGAAGCGGCGGTCTCGCGCCTGCGCGAATTTACCAGCTGGCTAAACACCCTGCGTCGCCAATGTTATGAAGGCGACCCCGTTGCCAGTGTGAAGCAGCTAGTAAGCGATATTGATTATTTAGACTGGCTCATTCAAAACGCCTCGTCCATCGCCATCGCGGAGCGGCGCATGGCCAACGTTCACATCCTAATCAGCTCCTTAGAAAAATCGATAAAAGACGACGATAGCGAGAATGCCATTGAAGGTGCGATCAGCCGCTTAGTGCTCCGCGATTTAATGGAACGCCAGGAAGATGAAAAAGAAAGCGACGACCAAGTGCAGCTAATGACCCTGCATGCGGCCAAGGGTTTAGAGTTTCCCCACGTCTTTATGATCGGCTTGGAAGAAGGTATTTTGCCCCATCAAAACAGTATCGATGACGGCATGATCGAAGAAGAACGTCGCCTTTGCTACGTTGGCATCACCCGCGCCCAGCGCACCCTCACCATGAGCTACTGCGCCAAACGAAAAAGCTTTGGTGAGTTTACCAGCTGCGAACCCAGCCGTTTCTTAGCGGAATTGCCCCAGGAAGATTTGGAATGGGAGGGTCGCGGCGACAACGACCCCGCCCAAAATCAGAAACGCGGCGGAGAAACCCTTGCCAGCTTGCGGGATATCCTCGGCTAAAAATTAGCCGAGGGATAAAAATCCGGCCACACCAGCAGTTTTGTGCTGGCGTTGATAAAGCCACCATCAATCGCATATTTCAAAGCGCGATCAACATTGGCAACACCGTTGCTGACATTTAGCAACGTAGGCCCGCCCAAACCCACCGACAACACACTGGTCACAGCCAGTGCCTGCCCAGTAGGACCAAAAATAGGGCCGCCGCTATCGCCAGGAATGCTGGCCTTGTCGGTGCGTATTTCATACGCCCAACCACCACCCAAGACCGCCGTGATCGTGCCACTTTTCGCCTCTAAACTGCGCAAGCCAAAGTGAAAGGGCGAACGGCCATAGGCAAAGACATTATCGCCAACTGAGGCTAAGCCCGTAAATAATGACACCGGCCCGCCAAAGGCAAAAGAGGCGGGATGAATATTCGCTAGATCGTCGGAATGTACTTTGACCAAGGCAAAGTCGTTGTAAACACAGGCATCAGAGCCCGGTGTTTCGCCCTGTTCCTGCATGGCACGCCAACTGGAATACACCAGCTCGCCAGGCTGAGTCGCATTTTCAATCACAATCTGGTTAAACCCGATGGGTAAATTGCTGGTTTCGCAGGGATCAACACCCTCGTTGGTATCGATACTGAAGCAATGCGCCGCCACACCGATATACACCGTCTGCGCGTTAGGGGAAAACAAGAAATTACCGGTACAACCGCTGCCATCTGCACTAATCTCCATGCCAGGGCGAATCTGGCTGCCCGTCGGAACACCAAAGCTCACTGGGGTTTCTGGGCTAGAAGTGCCGCCGCCATTCTCTTGGGGGGGATTATCCGTACCGGCTGAATTGTCGCTGTTTGTCGGTGTGGAATTAGATGAACTTGAGGAGCCACCGCAGGCCGCCAGAAGCGCCACAAACACAAAAATCACCCATCGAGTCATCACAGTCATATCCATGCATCTACATTATTATTAACAGAGTAGCGCAGATTCAGGACATTTAGCGTATTTTTACCTTATATCGGCACCACATCGACACCAATCTTACGCAGCCGCTGTTATAGCAGATTTATTCTGAGCAAAAAAAAGCCGCGCAGTGCGCGGCTTCTGAGCTAGATGGCGATTACTTACTGTTTTCCAGTATGTAATCTACCGCAGCCATGACTTCTTCGTCAGAGCAACTCATACACAAGCCTTTGGCTGGCATCATACCGATATTGCTGAAGCCTTCGATAGCATGCTTATACAACGTATCTGAACCCTGCTCGGCGCGCGTGGCCCAGTCTGCCGCGTCACCTAGCTTAGGCGCGTTGCCCGCACCGGTGGCATGACAGCCCTGACAGCTACTTTTGTAGACTTCTTCGCCTGACTTAGCCGCGCCACCCGCAGAGGCAACCGCTGCACCGCAGGTACTATCGCCTTGTAAACACACTTTACCGGCAGGCTGAATGCGGCTTTCTACTTCAGCCATTTGCTTGTCCGTCAACGCCCAAGCGGATACACACACCATCACCAAACCAAAGGCAGCGACCAATTTCTTCAACATTGCACTATTCACCGTTAACGTCCTCTCTGCTTACAAGGCATCGCAGCCCGCATCATATTCTGGCGCGCATTATAACGGCATGGTCGCGATTACTCCAATAGCGCATTTTACTTATGGGCCAAGGTAGTAAAAACCATATGCTCAAGTATTGATTGATGGCTATGCATATTGGGAGAGGGCTTAACATTTCACCGGGCGGCGCAGCAATTTCTAGATTTAGCTCAGTACTGAATAATCGGCGCTTTATGGAGCCAAGTATCATCGTCTAGCATCCCCAGCATGGCGTGAGCACAATCGGCAAAACTGATTTTTGAAAACCCATTAAAACGCTCAAAGCCAATGCGATATTGACCACGCAGCTCGCCCGCTCGCATTTGCAACGGCCGCACGCCGAACCACTTCACATCTGTATATTGTTTTAATAGTTGGTACTGGTGTTCTTTGTCGTTGTGCCGCAGGCTCATAAATACCTCGGCAAACTTTCTCACAAAACGTGCACCAAAGGTAATTTGGTCTTCTTCTACAAAGGTACTACCGCCCCCGCACCAGATAAAACGGCCCGCGGACTCGCCGCGCAGCGCGTCTAAAATATGGCGACTCACCTCGGTACAAAGGTTTGGCTGTGATTGCTTGTCGACGCCGATGGCAAATAATACTGCCGCGGTATCAGCACAGATAGCACGCCACACGTCATCTGCGCACAGGGCATCACCCTCGACAATGGATATGCGCTCTTTCAGTTCCGCCGGTAATTTCGCCGCCGAACGAACTAGCACCGTTATCTCGTGACCAGCATCAACAGCTTGCCGTAAACATTGACTGCCTAGGGCACCGGTCGCACCAAATAAGGTAATTTTCATCGCGACTGATCCTGCTTTTTATTGTGTGGTTAAGAATATAAGGTCAAATCCCGCTAAGCCAAAACCAAAAAAGGCGAGACCCTAAGGCCTCGCCCTTTTTTTCTAGAACGTACTTAAGCTACGCGGTGTAAAGCACAGAGTTTATTACCCGATGGGTCGCGCAAATAAGCAAGATACAGCTTACCTAAGCCACTTTCGCGAACACCCGGCGCATCTTCACAACTAGTGCCGCCATTTGCCACACCCGCTGCATGCCATGCATCTGCCTGCGCTGGATCTTTTGCCGCGAAACCTACCGTGTTGCCGTTACCGTGGCTAGCAGGATTGCCATCAATCGGCGACGTTATTGCGAAAATGCCACTCTCGGTAAAATAAAAGCAACGTCCCTTATCATCCATAACACCGGGCTCGTAACCCAGTGCGCCTAAAATCGCATCGTAAAATTTCTTTGATGCGTTCATGTCGTTTGCACCGACCATAATATGACTGAACATTTTTTATTTTCCTCGTATATTATTTAACTAAACATTTAGCAAGAATACTCACAACAAAATTTCTGCTTCATCACCGCTGGCTTCAAGCCATGTTTTACGATCTGGCGCGCGTTTCTTTGATAGCAACATATCCATCAAACTATCGGTTTCATCACCGTCATCAATTGACAGTCGCACCAAGCGTCGGGTGTTGGGGTCCATGACGGTTTCACGAAGCTGTAAGGGATTCATTTCACCCAAGCCTTTGAATCGGGTGACAGAGACTTTGCCACGCTTATTCTCGGCTTCCAGTCTGTCCATAATGCCCTGCTTTTCGGCATTATCCAGCGCGTAAAAAACGTCTTTACCAAGGTCGATACGGTACAGCGGTGGCATCGCAATATAAACATGGCCTTGCTGAACCAGTGGGCGAAAATGACGTAGAAATAAAGCGCATAACAAAGTGGCAATGTGAAGTCCGTCGGAATCCGCATCGGCCAGTACACAGATTTTACCGTAGCGCAGTCCGCTTAGGTCGTCGGAGTCTGGATCTATACCCATCGCTACGGAAATATCGTGGACTTCTTGCGAGGCCAAAATTTGCTGGGCGTCGACTTCCCAGGTATTTAAGATTTTACCGCGCAGCGGCAAGATCGCCTGAAACTGGCGATCGCGGGCTTGCTTGGCGGAACCGCCCGCCGAATCCCCTTCCACCAAGAACAACTCGGCGCGCTCGGTATCGACACCAGAGCAATCGGCTAATTTACCGGGCAAAGCTGGCCCCGCTGAGACTTTTTTACGCACCACTTTCTTGGCTTTACGCAGCCGAGTTTGAGCGTTGTTAATGCAGAGTTCCGCGAGCTTTTCCGCGTCTTCGGTGTGCTGGTTTAACCACAAACTGAAGGCATCTTTGGCAACACCGGCAACAAATGCCGAGGCTTCCCGCGAACTTAATCGCTCTTTGGTTTGCCCAGAAAATTGCGGGTCAGCAAGCTTAGACGACAGCACGTAACTGCACTTTTCCCAAATATCATCCGGGGCTAGTTTCACACCGCGGGGAATCAGACTGCGGAACTCGCAAAACTCTCGCATGGCGTCTAATAAGCCGCTGCGTAAACCATTGACGTGGGTACCGCCCTGGGCGGTGGGAATGAGGTTTACATAGGATTCAGCCAGAGGTTCGCCACCTTCAGGCAACCATTGCACAGCCCAATCAACCGCCTCGCTGCGGCCGCTGAAATGGCCAATAAAGGGCTCGGATGGCAGGGTTTCGTATTCACGGGTGTGACCAGCGAGATAGTCGCGCAGGCCGTCTTCGTAATACCACTCCTCGCTTTCGGTGCCGGTTTCATCAATAAAGCAGACGCGCAATCCTGGGCATAGTACCGCCTTAGCACGTAATACATGTTTTAAACGACGTACCGAAAATTTGGCAGAATCAAAATATTTGGGATTGGGGGTAAAGCGAATATAGGTGCCAGTATTGCGCTTGCCGCAGCTATCAATCACGGCCAATTCAGAGGTTTTGTCGCCATTGGCAAAAAACATCTGGTGAACTTCGCCGTCGCGTTTAATGATAATTTCTAGCGATTCAGACAAGGCATTAACTACGGACACACCAACGCCGTGAAGACCACCAGAGAACTGGTAATTGTCGTTCGAAAATTTGCCACCGGCATGCAAGGTACACAGAATAACCTCAACACCCGGCAAGCCCTGCTCAGGGTGAATGTCTACCGGCATACCACGGCCGTTGTCGCCGCAGGCCAAGGAGCCGTCGGCAAACAAGGTGACTATGATTTCACTGGCGTGCCCAGCCAGCGCTTCGTCGACGCTATTGTCGATGACTTCTTGCGCGAGATGATTGGGTCGGGTGGTATCGGTATACATACCGGGGCGCTTGCGCACCGGCTCTAAACCAGTAAGGACTTCGATGGATTGCGAATTATATTGTGACATCTAAAACCATTGTTAGCGGCCGCACCGCATTTGACTAATTGAGCTAAACATCCAGCCATTGAATGGACCGGAATCCGTATTATTTTCTATTAATGTTGACTACTCTACTGCAGGCGCCGGCAATTGCATAAACTCGACGATCGCGGGTAAATGGCGTTCAAAATTCTGAAAGCCGTGATCGCCACCCGCCTCCACTGTCATCTGCACGCCATCGTAAAAGCTGACCGCATGGCGATAGTCCAAGGTTTCGTCCTGCTCCTGTACCATCACCCAGTAACGTCCGGTGTCCGGTTTTACCACCAATGACTGCAGCGTATCAATGTCGGCCTGCGTCAAACTAAAGTCCACACCAGTATAGGGATTGTGGTGTTCGCCAATAAAATGTTCCGCAAAGGTGTGGGGTTGAACCGCCGGGTTCACCAACACCGCGGGCAGGCGGTAACGCTCAGCCAAGACGGTGGCAAAAAATCCCCCCATGGAGCTTCCCACTAAGCCCAATGGTCCGGTCTTCTTCTGCAAAAAATCTTGCACTAATTGATCTAGCTCACGAAGTGCTTCTGCCGGCGTATTCGACAGCGACGGTACCATATAATGAATATTGGGGTGGTGCTCGGCGACGTAACGCCCCAGTTGCTGTGCTTTTAAAGATTGCGGTGACGAGATAAACCCGTGAATATAAATAAGCCCTGCTGTCATTCGTAACCACTTGCCAGATTGTCGACCGCAAATGTTACACCTTTTACCCGCGACACTCTTGTTTGAAATCGACCATTTTCCGCCAAGTAAAATACCCGATAGCCTGGATTGCAGTCATCGAGCGCAAAGTTGTCGCTATTCGGCGCAAATTGAATACACGTTGAGGGCGTGGTTAACAGCCCCACATTTTCAAAAAGCATTTCAGACTGCTGGTGCACATGACCCGACACAAAGGCTTTGATTTGGGGCTTACCGGCGACCAGGGCAAAGACTTGATCTGCATTTGTTACCCGTTGCTCATCTAGCCAGGCACAGCCCAAGGCTCTCAAGTGATGATGCAAGAACACCAAGCTGGGCCGCTCTGCCTCTGCAATGCTCGCCAGCGCTGAAAGCTGATCAGCCGCCAAGCAGCCGCCAACCTCACCTTCTATGGCAGAGTTCAAAAAGCCCAAGCGCCAAGCGCCAAGATCCACCGTTGTAGGCATCATTTGATCGCCAACGATGCTTTTCATAAGATCCACATCGTCATGATTACCCGGCAACCACACCATTTGCGACGCGAGACCATCGAGTCGCGCATACAAACGACGGTAGGATTCCGCATCGCCATGCGCTGCAATGTCACCAGAGACGACCAGCAAATCAATATGCGGGCACTCTGCAGCCAACGTGCTCAGCACTAGCTCTAAGCTATTATCGGTATCCATACCCAATAGGCTATCACCCAGCTGGGCGCCGAGATGACAATCGCTGATTTGCACCACCGTCAGCAGTGCTTTGTCTTTTTGAGCAGGCAAATTCACCGAACAACCCCATTATTAATGCTTGTTTTATACGGGATGCCCCAGCCTTGCGCCAGTAAAATTAAGCGAACGGCGTCATATTTCAAGAATATTCAGCGGATTATCTAAAGAGTGGCCATGACTAAGGCACAGACTCAACCATTCGCCTAGATAACGGTTTTGCTGCGCCTTTTCGTCACGGTGGTACATGCTGGCATTTGGGTAGCGGTAGCGGGGCTTTACCGGCCGCAATCCCCGCGCCCCCATGACCTCCGCGAGATTAGCGTCGTGATAAATTCTAACTTGTAGTACCGGCACTGGCAGCTCGGCGAATAGGGGCTTTTCCAAGCGCAGTTCAATCATTGTGGTATACGGCGCACGCTCTTTAATCAGTAGCTCAACGGCGTTAGTCGCCACGCCAAAACGCAGACAATCGCCAGCCTCCACATCCGACGGCAGCAATTTTTGCAAACGGCGAAAATTCATTTCGCAATCGGCAAGATGACCATTGAGGTCTATTCGGTACTGATGGTTATTCACATCACTCCCAATGAAATGCCCGCGCATTCCATAACTTTAGTTAATATTCATATTCAGTGGGTATTTATTTGGTACACTTTAGGGCTTTCCTCCCGCCCTCTTTGGAGACAGGTTACCTCTATGATTGCCAAACGTCATCTACTCAGTATCTCCATCGCTGCACTCCTAAGCAGCCACCTTGTTCAGGCTGACACATTACTCGATGTCTATGAACTTGCAGTGAAAAATGATCCGCAGTTACAAGCGGCTCAAGCGAGCTACCGCGCCAATATTGAAACAGAGAATTTAAGCCGCGCTGGGCTGCTCCCGCAGATCACCGCACAAGCCTACTACCAAGACTCTGAAAGCGACTCGCAAGGTAAAGGATTACAAAGCGATAGCCTCGGAAATTTCAATATTATCGATCAAACAACCGTTACCGATACCGACTCAGAATTCTATTCCGTATCGCTGAGCCAGCCTCTTTTTGATCTACCTGCGTGGTTCAGCTTTCAAGCCGGCAAAAAGGTTTCTGAACAAGCCGAAGCGCAGCTGGCTTACGAACAGCAGCAATTGATCGTACGTACTGCAGAAGCCTACTTCAATGTATTGCGCGGCAGTGAAAACCTCGACGCATCTAAAGCAGAAGAGCGCGCTGCTAAGCGTCAGCTCGAGCAAACCCAGCAACGCTTTGACGTTGGCTTAATTGCCATCACCGACGTGCACGAGGCCCGCGCGGTATTCGACAGCACCGTTGCCCAGCGTTACGGTTTTGAAGGCACCCTGGCAATCGCCAGAGAAAACCTCAGCAACTTAACGGGCCAGGAGCATAATAATCTATGGTCGCTCAAAACCGACTTCCCCATTACCATGCCGGAACCCGCCAGCCGCGCAGAGTGGGTAGATTTTGCACTGGCCAATAACAAGTTATTGCAGGTTTCTAACGCTGGCGCTAGCTCAGCTTACGAAACCGCCCAGTCGAAAAAGATGGAGCATTTGCCTAAGGTTGTCGGCAGCTTCACCACCAGTAAAAACGATGTAGATGGAACGAACATTGTTCGACCAGATTCCGGTTTTGCTTTACCGCCGGAAACCTACACGGAATCAGATGCGCTGCGCGTAACGTTGACCATGCCCCTATTTGCGGGTGGCGCAATTAGTGCCGGTCGACGTCAAGCCTACGAGCAATACAATGCGGCCAACTACAATGCGCAAACTACCCAGCGCCAGGTCATTACCGGCACCCGTGCGCAGCACATTGCGGTGTACACCGATGTGCAAACCGTCAATGCCCGTAAACAGAACATCATTTCAACCCGCAGCGCGCTAGACGCAACTGAGGCTGGTTATGAAGTGGGAACACGGAATATAGTTGATGTACTCGATGCCCAACGCCGCCTTTACGGCGCAATGCGCGATTACACCAATGCCCGCTACGACTATGTTATTGATGTGCTAAAACTAAAATTGAATGCCGGCACATTGAGTCCAGCAGACATTATTGCACTGAATAAATGGTTACAACTGCCTAAGCCCATCTCATTAAAAGAGAACAGCTAAAAGAGATTGAATCGGCAAAGTCTTAAAGCCATTTAACGCAATTCCAGCGCTTGTTCGATCACCGTGAGCAAGCGCTGTAAAGCGCCCCGATTATTATCTACCACCTGTTTTGCCGCCGCTCCTTGCTGTCCAGCACGCTGCGAATCTGTCATTAACCCTTGTAGCGTCTCCGCTAAATCCTCCGCGTCGACTATCGTTAGCAAGCCACCCGCCCCTTGCAATAAAGCGCTAATTTCCGAAAAGTTAAAATCGCTGGGGCCACTCAGAACCGGCAATCCCCAGGCTGCAGGCTCCAATGTGTTGTGGCCACCGTGCTCAATAAGGCTACCGCCAACAAAGGCAATATCGGCGCAACCAAGCAGCAGCAATAGCTCGCCCATGGTATCGCCCAAAATTACTTGCGCATCGATAGCACTGCTGCCTTGCCGATATTCGCTTCTACGCTGAAGGCTAAACCCCTCAGCCGTAACTAATTCTGCAACCTTGCTAAAACGCTCTGGGTGTCTCGGCACCAATAACAGCAGCGCATTTGCTTGCTTCGCAAGCAATGCCTTGTGTGCCGCCAATAAAATTTCATCTTCACCAGCGTGGGTGCTCGCCGCGATCCACACTGGTCGTGTGCCAAACCACTGCTCACGCAACTCACGCGCCTGATCTCGGAGTAAGGACGGAATAGCCAAATCGAATTTAATACTACCGGAAACCGTCAAGTTCTCGGATGCCACACCCAGTGCCACAAAACGCGCTCCGTCATCCGCAGTTTGCGCCACCACCTGTGAAAACTGCGAAAATACCGCCCGTGTTAACGCCGCCAAACGACCGTAGCCGCGCGCGGAGCGCTCAGATAACCGCCCATTCGCTAAGAGTACGGGAATCCCCTTCGACGCCGTTTGGCAAACCATGTTAGGCCAAATCTCGGTTTCCATAATCACCGCGACGCTTGGCTGGACACGCTTTAAAAACCGACTTACTGCATCAGGCAAATCATAGGGGGCATAAACATGGAACACGCGCTCGCCAAACATGGCTTGCACCCGCTCAGAGCCGGTTGGCGTCATGGTAGTAACTACCACAGGCAAGGTTGGATGCTCTGCGAGGAAATGCTCAATGATCGGCGCCGCTGCTATGCTTTCGCCGACTGAAACCGCATGAATCCACAAACCGTGTTTTTGCGCTGGCGCCTGAAAAAAACCAAAGCGCTCAGCAATACGATGCCGATATGCCGGCGCCTGCCACCCTCGCCAAAGCAAGCGCAGTAACACCAGCGGCAAAATTAAGTAGAAAAAAGCACTATATGAAAATCGGGGCATGTCGCGAATGCGTTCCCATACTCAAGCAAATGCGGCAAGCATAACGGCCAGCGCGCAATCAGACCAGCCGTATGCTCAAAACCCCGCGATGCAACTAGGCCATATTTAAAACTTCTCGGACACAGCGATTAATTCCCTTAGCCGCTTCGGCAATACTTCCCGCCAACATATAGGCCGGCGTTGTGACTAACTTCATCGTCTCGTCTATGCAAACTTCATCGACCAAACAGCTCTGATGCAGCGCGCCCATACTATTAATGGCAGCGGCAACATCGGCGTCATTACCCACAGTACATTTCACACCATCACCAAAAATACGGGCCGCCATGGTCGGTGCTATGCAGATCAAACCGGTCGGCTTGCCCGCCTTGTGCATAGCCTGAACAAAATGCAGTACATCTTTTTGCACCGTCATATCAGCGCCATTTACAGCAAAATCAGATAGATTTTTGGCCGCACCAAAGCCGCCAGGCACGATCACTGCATCAAAATCTGCTGGCAGTGCATCGGCCAAGTCCTTCACTTCGCCACGAGCCAATCGCGCGGCTTCAACTAACACATTGCGGCTTTCGCCTTCGGCCACTTCACCCACTAAATGGTTGATAACATGGAGCTGCTCAATATTCGGCGCAAAACACTGGTAGCTGGCGCCATGGTTTTCTAATGACAACATGGTGAGTACCGATTCATATATTTCGGAACCATCATAAACACCACAACCGGATAGTATCAGTGCGACTTTTTTCATTGCTGCTGTCCTCCTTGCTGGAATGTCAGCCCGCCGTCAGCGAGCCGATTTTCGATAATACCCTCACGCAGCCCGCGCTGCGAAAGTTGCATACTACTAATATTTAAGGCCTCGAACAGGGCCATTACAATCGCCACGCCAGAGGCAAAAATAGACCGGCGATCTTCGGTCAGACCGGGGTAGCGAACGTCATCAACGGTGTTAAATGAGAACAAACTGTCTACCAGTGCCTGCAACTGTTGCAAGTAAATCCCCGTACTACTTGGGTTTTTAGGCTGCGCTAAGAGCACCTGTTCAACCGCCAACAAGGTGCCAGAGCAGCCAACGACACGGGGAGACGATTCCCAAAAAGCCGCCGGAAAACGATGCAATGCCTGCTTAAATATCACCGTCGCGGCATCGCGCGCTGCATTAAAATGTTCTTCTCGCAATTCACCATCCGGAAAATAGCGCAAATAATGCAGGCAGCCGACACCGACACTCACCCCTTTCACCATTCGATGTGCGAAACCCCAGGCGAGTTCAGTACTGCCACCACCAATATCAATCACCAGGCAATGTTGCTGAGACGAGGTATCCGCTTTGCCCAACAATTTTGTGCTAACGCCAAGATAAACCAGCTCCGCTTCCCGCTCACCACTAATGATAGATGGCAACACACCGAGTAAATTCTCCACGGCCGATAAAAACGGCAAGGCATTGCCCACGCCGCGCAATGACGCAGTGGCAACCACGTGCAGTTCCGCAATGCGGTAGCGCGCCAATACCTCCTTGTAATCTTGCAGGCACAATAAGGCACGGTCTCGGGCGTCGCTCTGTAAACTACCTTGGTCGGCACCCGCAGCTAATTGCACTCTGCGTTCCTCGGTATACACAGCACACCAACCATTCGATTGCACTTGTGCGATCAATAAATGAAAGCTATTTGACCCCATATCTATCGCCGCCACATACGAGCCAACGGTCAAATTCACACTGTTACCCCTTTTCACATCCCGCCAATTCCTGTGCTATCATCGCACATCCTTTATTTTGTGAAGTTTATTCGGAGAATTAACATGAGCGACAACATCGTTCACGTCACCGACAGCAGCTTTGAAGAAGACGTGCTGAAGTCTGATTTACCTGTGCTGGTCGATTTCTGGGCTGAGTGGTGTGGCCCTTGTAAAATGATTGCACCCATTCTGGATGAAATTTCAGGCGAGTTCGCTGGCAAATTGAAAATCTGCAAAATCGATGTCGATGCCAACAGCGACACGCCTGCCAAATTTAGCGTTCGCGGTATTCCAACGCTGATGATTTTCAAAGGCGGAAATGCAGAGGCCACTAAAGTTGGCGCACTGTCTAAAACCCAGTTACTGGATTTCGTGAATTCAGCACTGTAAGCCCACTGCAGCCCGCTCAGTAAAACTGAGCGGGCTCACGCTAAAAGGTAGACGCCCTAACTTTTCAGTGATAGAGTGCGCAAGATCCTTCAAAGAACACCCAATAATTAACCTTATATTCGCTTCAGCTTAACTCGTCGAGTTCGTTCCGGCTTCCCGGTTTTTGCCGATCCCACGTCTCGCTTATATCCCGTCTAATTGATACCACTAAACCCATATACCTATGAATCTGACCGATCTAAAAACTAAATCAGCCCAAGAACTACTCGACATTGCTAAAGAAAGCGGCCTGGACAACATTGCCCGCTCACGCAAACAAGACATCATCTTCTCCATACTGAAACGACACGCCAAAAGTGGTGAAGATATTCACGGCGACGGCGTACTGGAAATACTCCAGGACGGCTTCGGCTTCTTGCGGTCGGCCGACTGCTCATACCTCGCCGGCCCCGACGATATATATGTTTCACCCAGCCAGATCAGACGCTTTAACCTGCGCACTGGCGATAGTATTGCTGGCAAAATCCGGCCGCCAAAAGAAGGCGAGCGCTATTTTGCACTATTGAAAGTCGACGAAGTTAACTTCACCCGCCCCGAACAGTCCAAGAACAAAGTCCTGTTTGAAAACCTCACCCCCCTGTTTCCCAATGAGCGCTTAACGCTTGAAATGGGCACAGGTTCGACTGAGGATTTAACCGGACGCATCATCGATTTAGCTGCACCAATCGGCAAAGGCCAGCGCGGTCTGATCGTCGCACCGCCAAAAGCGGGTAAGACCCTGATGCTGCAGAATATTGCCTCGAGCATTATTCGCAACAATCCAGAGTGCTACGTTATCGTTCTGCTGATTGACGAACGTCCTGAAGAAGTCACCGAGATGCAGCGCTCCGTCGGTATTCGCGGCGCAGAAGTGGTGGCCTCGACCTTTGACGAGCCACCTGCACGTCACGTTCAAGTGGCCGAAATGGTTATCGAAAAAGCCAAGCGCTTGGTTGAACACAAACGCGACGTGGTTATTCTGCTCGACTCTATCACTCGTCTAGCTCGCGCTTATAACACCATTATCCCCAGCTCCGGCAAAGTACTGACCGGCGGTGTCGACGCACACGCCTTGGAACGCCCAAAGCGCTTTTTCGGCGCAGCTCGTAATATTGAAGAAGGCGGCAGCTTATCCATTATCGCAACCGCATTGATTGATACCGGGTCGAAAATGGACGAGGTTATCTACGAAGAGTTTAAAGGTACGGGTAATAACGAACTGCATCTCGACCGCAAAATTGCCGAGAAGCGCGTTTACCCCGCCATCAATATTCGTCGCTCCGGCACCCGTCGCGAAGAATTGCTGACCGGTGAAGAGGAACTCGCCAGAATGTGGATTCTGCGTAAATTACTGCACGGCATGGAAGACACCGCAGCGATTGAATTCTTAATCGACAAGCTCAAAGACACCAAGACCAACGCGGACTTCTTTGACTCGATGAAAAGGAAGTGAGTCTGACGTCGGAGGCCTGACGCCCGACGCAAAAGCCCTGAAGCTACACCGCAATAAAGTTTGATAGTATGAAACTGAGGCCGCTCCCAGCAGCCTCAGACACCCGACTTCCGACATCAGACCTTCCTTTATGTATAAAGACCTCAGAGAATTCATCCGGCATTTAGAAAAACAAGGTGAGCTAAAACGTATTAGCCACCCCGTTGATCCCAATCTGGAAATGACCGAGATCTGCGACCGCGTTTTGCGCGCAGGTGGGCCTGCCCTGTTATTCGAAAACCCTATTGGCTACAGCATTCCGGTATTGGCGAATTTATTCGGCACCGAAAAACGCGTCGCCATGGGTATGGGTAAAGACGACATTAAGGCCCTGCACGAGGTCGGCGAATTACTCGCTTTTCTGCGCCAACCAGATCCACCAAAAGGCCTGCGCGACGCGTGGAGCAAGCTACCGGTATTCAAACAAGTTTTGAATATGGGGCCGAAAATGGTGAACAACGCCCCCTGCCAAGAGTGCCTAATTGAAGGCGACGCGGTTGACCTACATACATTACCAATTCAAACCTGCTGGCCAGACGACGCCGCGCCGTTAATTACTTGGCCTCTGGTAATTACCCGTGGACCAAATAAAGAACGCCAGAACCTCGGCATTTACCGCATGCAGCTTATCGGCAAAAACAAGCTGATAATGCGCTGGCTTTCACATCGCGGCGGCGCACTGGATTTCCAGGAGTTTAAAGCCAGCAACCCTGGTGAAAAATTTCCAATATCGGTTGCGCTTGGCGCCGATCCGGCTACGACCCTAGGCGCGGTTACGCCGGTGCCCGACTCACTGAGCGAATATGCCTTTGCAGGATTACTGCGCGGCAGCAAGACCGAACTCACCAAAAGCTTGAGCAATGATTTACAGGTACCCGCGACCGCAGAATTTATTCTAGAGGGTTATATCGACCCCGAAGAAATGGCCGACGAAGGCCCCTACGGCGATCACACTGGCTACTATAATGAAGTAGATAGCTTCCCGGTATTTACCGTCACCCACATCAGCCATCGCAAAAAACCGATCTATCACAGCACCTATACCGGCCGGCCACCGGATGAGCCCGCCGTACTCGGCGTCGCCTTGAATGAAGTGTTAGTCCCGCTGCTGCAAAGGCAATTCCCAGAGATAGTCGACTTTTATCTGCCACCGGAAGGCTGCTCCTATCGCATGGCCGTGGTGACGATTAAGAAACAATATCCAGGTCACGCCAAACGCGTCATGTTTGGGGTTTGGTCGTTTTTACGGCAATTTATGTACACCAAGTTTGTGATTGTTTGCGACGACGACGTCAACGCTCGAGACTGGAACGACGTTATCTGGGCCATCACAACCCGTATGGATCCCGCACGCGATACCGTACTCGTCGAAAATACCCCGATCGACTATCTCGACTTTGCCTCACCTGTTTCGGGTCTAGGCTCCAAAATGGGAATGGACGCCACCAATAAGATGGGCGGTGAAACCGCCCGCGAGTGGGGCAGACCCATTGTGAAGGATCCTGCCGTTATTCAGAAGATAGATGATATTTGGGATCAGCTGGGATTGAGCTAAGCTTCTAGCTCAGCGCGCCCATTCGATCCCAAGCTCCGCACAACAGAAACTTTTCGTAGGAATGGCTTGTTGGTGACGCTGGCGTAATTATTGGTAGGTTTGGAGACGATGCAAAACCTATGGTGAAATTAATTAAAGATGTTGCAGATATTATCTGGAGAACACAGGCTAGCGCTGAAGAGTCGGCAAGTGGTACTACATTGCCACTACTTACAAATGACAACGAGCAAGACGCGTAACTGCTCAAAGAAGATGAGGAGCGACAGGATCAAAGTCTTTGATTTATTATTGATCCTCAATTTAAATTTTGGGGCAGAATAAAAACTCCAAGCGAGTAATTTTGAGACTATAGAATTATTACGGTTATCTGCTAGCTCTTATTTCGCCCTCGTTGGGCGACTTAGTCATTCGGCACTACGTGCCTCACCCTTCGGGTCGCCAAAAAACAGCGATCAATTAAAAAGCAAATTGTCTTTTCTCGGAAAAAGAAGTAAGCAAGAAATCCGCCCGCTATCACTCACCCTTCGGGTACCCTGCGCTCACACAAATCCAATGGGATCGCTGCGGAACTCGCCTTCGGCTCAGACAGTCCTCGCTAACAACATCCCATTGCATTTCTGCGATGCTCGGTGAGTTCAAAAGCGGGATTAACAGCGGTGCCATGTTCTAGTAATTAAATTAAACAGAACCACAAAACTTTCAGCCAACGCCCAAACCCCTTCAGCACCACTGAGCACTGCAGCAAGTAACGGATTAGAGCGAGAAACTGTTTGAGCCGAAGGCGAGTTTTTCTCGCGCCGTTACTTGTGAAGCGCGCAGGGTTTCGATGGCGCTTTTTGCCATCGACGGTGATGCAGGGTGCCTTTTTTCTTTGCTTACTTTCTTTTTGGGCAAGCAAAAAGAAAGTAAGTCGTCCAGAAGGACGAAAAAGTTGCTATCAGTTAAACGCCAGAATTAAGCAATGCCTGTAGCATTCGGGGTCAAATACCATGTCGGACGTCTGACGACAGATACTTAAAAGCATTCGCTCACGCTCACCTGGATATTCGATCGGGGTCGAGTATGACGGGGGGAATTTTGGGCTTTCGATTTAAGGCATATGGATCCCCGATCGGGGTCGGGTACGACGAGTTACTTCCGAGCCACCGCCCTTGCCTGCAAAACCGCTCCAATCACAATTGATAATGATTCTCATAATCTATACAATTAGCGATTATCAAATACCTTCGGTAAGACCGCCTTAACCAGAACTCCAATTTCGAGTAGAAAATCTCCATGACAAATCTCAAGAAATCGCTGTCCTTAACCACCCTCGCACTAATAGCCGCCAGCAGCGCTGCCATCGCCAAAGAGTTCACCGAAGAAATGGTGGTTACGGCCAGCCGCTCGGAGCGACCACTCAGCACCATTGCCAATACCGTTACGGTTATAAACGAGCAAGAGCTGATTAAGCAGATGGGCGTCACTAGTGACATGTCTACCATTCTTGGCAATCTGATTCCTAGCTTCGCACCAAGTCGTCAAAAGATGACGAACGCGGGAGAGAGTCTGCGCGGACGTAAACCGCTATACCTCGTGGACGGTGTACCACAATCCAATCCTCTGCGTGACGGTGGTCGCGACGCGCACACTATTGACCCTCTAATGCTTGAACGAGTAGAAGTTATACATGGCGCTAACGCTATTCACGGTTTAGGTGCCTCAGGCGGCATTATCAATCTCATTACCAAAAAACCGACCGACACTACCGAGCAAAGCATACGCATCGAGTCATTTTTTCAGGAAGAGGACATCAGCGAGAGCCTGGGGTACGGAGTTAATTACAGTGCATCAGGTAGCTGGCGTGACTTTGACGCCCTCGCAAGTATCGGCTACCGAGAAAGTGGCATAGGCTACGACGCCGATGGCAATATTATTGGTTTCGATAATGCCCAAGGCGACACTCTCGACTCCGACATGGCCAACGTGTTTTTAAAAGTGGGTTACGACTGGGAGGAACAGCGACTTGAAATGACCGTGAACCACTATGATATTGCCGGGAACAACGACTGGGTCGGGGTGGACGGCGACATTGATGCAGGTGTTCCAACCACCGCAGAAAAAGGCGATTTACAGGGCGAGCCTGTCAGTAATGAAGTCACCCTACTCAGCTTTAATTATAGTAACGAAACCTTCTTTGGTCACAAGTTGCGTGCGCATTTTTTCACCCAGGAATTTGCAGCGACCTATGGCGGAAGCGCCGCGGGGACTTTCCAAGACCCAGCTATCGGACCATCGGTATTTGATCAGTCGCAAAACAACTCAGAGAAGCAAGGTATTAAGATTACTTTGATCAAAGATGAAATCGCTGGCATGCCACTAAACTTGGTTTACGGCATGGATATTTTTACCGACACTACTTACCAAAAATTAATCACCACTGGTCGCTACTGGGTGCCAAAAACCGAGTACGAAAACTACGCGCCATTCTTACAAGCTGAATATGTCGGTATTCAAAATCTCACGCTTACCGCTGGCGTTCGCCAGGAAAACTCAGAATTAATGGTCGACGATTTCAACACCTTGGCATCATATAACGGCGGCCAATTTGTAGAAGGTGGCAATCCAAAATTCGACGACACCCTATTTAATGTTGGCGCCACCTACAAAATTACTGACAACTGGCGCTTGTTTGGCAATATTTCTGAAGGATTTTCTATGGCGGATGTCGGTCGTGTGTTGCGGGGAATCAATGTCCCGAATCAAAGCGTAGAAACTTTCCTGGATCTAGAGCCCATAATTACTGACAACACAGAGATTGGTGCAGAATATACAAATCGCAATTTCCAAACACAGTTGAGCTATTACCAATCGGACTCTGATTTTGGCCAGCGCCTGGAAGCCGACGCCAATGGCATTTACAGTGTGAAACGCGAACGCACTGAAATCAGCGGTATCGAACTTCGCGCCAGCTGGTTTGCCAGCGATGTGGACACCCTCAATATTCGCATCGCCCGTCAGGAAGGTGAATACGACTCAGACGGCAACGGTAAAGTAGACACCGACCTTGCCGGTGCGAATATCGGCCCGAATCGCGTCAATATTAGCTGGGACCGCGAGTGGACGGACAAACTCAGTTCACGCCTGCAAGTCAGCCAAGTTCAAGACCGCAATTTTAAAAACAGCAGCGGCCAAACCACCACGAAATTTGACGGCTACACCACGGTAGATACCAACCTGGATTACGCTGCAAGCTTTGGAACGATTAGCGTGGGAATACAAAATCTCAACAACGAAGATTATTTCACCTACTATTCACAAACCACTGGATCTAATTCTAGAAACTTTAAAGGCTTGGGACGTAGCGTTAACGTGTCGTTTGCTAAGCAGTTTTAAACATAAATATCGACATGCGCAAAGTTCTATTAAAGCTGCATAAGTACGCCGGATTGATCTTCGGTGTACTACTTAGCCTAATTGGTGTTAGCGGTAGTCTACTGGTATTCGATCACGCTATCGATGAAGCCCTAACACCTGAACTGCGCAGTGATCCATCGACCGTCCTAATAGAGCTAGAATCAGTTATTAACGCCGCAAGAGAAGCGGCACCAAGCGAAGCTACTCTCAGCCGACTTTACCTGTCTCGTGCAGCGGGCAGTCCACATGTCGCCCGCTTTCCCGGCGGCGCAGATGACGGCAAAGCCTTAGAAGTTAGCATCGCTCCAGATTCAGCTGACGTCCTCGCCGTGCGAGTTTGGGGTAACTACCCAATGACATGGCTATATAGTTTTCACCATAGTTTAACCGCTGGCCAAACCGGTAAATACATTGTTGGAACAATGGGTATAGCACTACTTTTCTTTTGTCTCAGTGGCATCGTAATCTGGTGGCCCCGCCGCGGCCAATGGCGCGGCGCGCTGCGTATTGAGCGTCACAAGGGCGCGATGCGATTAAACTACGACCTACACAAATTCATAGGTGTTTTTTTCTCTGTACTGCTGGGCTTATCCGCATTTACAGGTATTGGCTTAATTTTTCATGGCCCGATGGAAGCGGCAGTTAATTTTGTGAGTCCCGTAACCAAACTGCCGTCGCCTAGCTCATCACCGAGAAACAAGATTGAAACCCAAGTGATAAGCGCAGATATCGCCGTCGCAAAAGCATCAGCCATTTTCCCCGGCGCGACCTTAAAACGAATTTACTTACCAAACAGCGACACCGCCAGCTACCAGTTGCTCTTAACCCAAAGCGAAGAGGCGTGGACAAATTACGGTGCTAGCAAGGTGTGGGTAGATCAATACACTGGCGAAGTATTAGCCAGCTGGAACCCACTGACGGCGCCAATGGGTAATAAATTTTTAATCTGGCAATTCCCTTTACACAGCGGCGATGCGCTTGGCTTAGGTGGTCGCTGGCTACTTCTGATTACCGGCATCACGCCCGCCGTTCTATTTGGTAGCGGCATCTATCTATGGTGGAAAAAGCGGCAACGACGTATCTCGAATCAGCGTCGAAACCAGAACAAACTAAGCAACTAAAGCTCTTCACGAAATAGCGAATATTACGCAAGCTTCCCACGCTGCAGGCGAATTCCACACCTGTAAATTATTTGCCTCACCTTAAATGACATTCTGCTCGGCGTGACGCTGTTTTTCACTCGTTGGGAAAACCCAAGACTTGCCGTAGATCAATAAAACATTTCGCAGATTTGGTATCGAAACAAAGGGAATCATTTTGCTAATCTGGATACACAATCCAGGGTCGGGTATCAACAGATACTTATCAAGCCCTCCCTCGTGAGCTCGAAATTTTTTTCCAAAGAGTTTGCCGCTGGCCACTACATGCGCAAACAAAATGTCCTATTAACTGCTGGTGGACTACGCAATTTGGGCTTGATAAAACGACCCTAAGAGTATCATTATATGGGGGTCACTTAATTTAGTGACGGAATGCGAAGGCGTTGCTAGATCTTCGTAATGGAGTTCATATGATGAACATCTCAAATGGAATTGTATAATGTACCCGTGGTGCATTTAGGAAAGGGGTAAGTTACTCACCCTCACAAAGAGGTTAT
>NZ_CAXBHN010000023.1:0-46906 GCF_963975605.1 uncultured Zhongshania sp.
ATGCCTTAGCCGAGATTGCAAAGGATAAATAGAGTGGGGTTTATTGAGCGCTTACTTTATTTTCATAGTAAATCCACGACCTAATACAAGAAGGTGCATTACTCCGAACATGTATAGCTATGGCTAATTCCCTGACTAATATAATTTAGCCACTATTCTAATTAAAAAATATAACTTAGAGCCTCTGCTAATTAAATGAATCTTTATGCAGGGATGACTCAATTAAATTAGTAGCCTTAGTGATCTTCAGGAAAACGTGCCCCCTCCGCATCTATTTGTAGAGATGGTGCATCATCTGTGGAATGCTTTTCCGACAGGCGGATACGTAAGGCAAGATTTGTATGGGAATCCGCGTTGTGAAGCGCCGTTTCTAAAGTAATCCTACCAGACTCATACAAATTGAATAACATCTGATCGAAAGTGTGCATCCCAGATTCATTACCTTTGCCCATAGCATCTCGAATTTCATCCACACGACCATGCTGAATTAAATCGGATATATGTGATGAGAGAAGTAATAACTCTGTACAGAGCGCTCGATCGCCGTCTATCGAAGGCACTAATCGCTGAGCAACAACTCCTTTTAAATTAAGCGACAAATCCAGAAGAAGTTGTTTATGAGCCTGTTCCGGGAAAAAATTTAGTATGCGCTCAATCGCTTGGTTCGCATTATTCGCGTGCATTGTTGCTAAACATAAGTGCCCAGTTTCAGCGTAAGCTATTGCGTGTTTCGCCGTTTCAACATTGCGAATTTCTCCGATCATAATGACATCGGGGGCTTCTCGCATTGCGTTGACCAATGCGTCGTCAAAGGTTTTTGTATCAATCCCAACTTCACGCTGATCCACAAGCGATCTCTTGTGCGGAAAAAGAAATTCAATTGGATCTTCAATAGTCAGAATATGGCCATCCACATGCTCGGAGCGGTGTCCAATCATGGCGGCAAGCGTGGTGCTTTTACCTGAGCCCGCGGCGCCAACAACTAACACCAAACCGCGTTTGAGCATAACCAAATCACCGCATGGCTTGGGCAAACCGAGCTGAGTAAATGAGGGAATTTTTGATTTTATTAGGCGGGCAACAAGGGCAACTTCACCGCGCTGATAGTAGACGTTTATCCTAAAACGAGCCAACCCCGAAACTGAAACAGAAAGATTTGCCTCGAAGGTTTCCTCAAAATCAGAGGTTTGACGATCTGTCATTATCTCGTAAGCCATTTGTTTAACTTCACCAGGCTCAAGTATTCCAGTCTTAACGGGATGTGTAATACCGTTGATTTTAACGTGAGGGGGAGCACCGCAAGTTAGAAACAAATCTGACGCTTCCTTCTTAACCATTAAGCTAAATAGCTCATGAATATCCTGCATATACGCCCCCAAATAAGTAAGCCATAAAAAGACCAAGCCCCTTCATCATACAAGTCTGCCTAGGCTTCAACCATAGGGAAATCACAAATGAAGCGAGACACAAAAATCGACTTTGTGAATTAGAAGCTAACACGAAGTGCCTGTTTTAGAAAAAATAAGTAATCTCCCATCTCCCTTTATTGTATTTCGCCTAAAAACATAGCTAATTTATTGTTTTATGCTATATATGCACAGATGGTAGTAAGCGGCGATACGTGTCATGGCAGACAAAAAGAGGCTTAAGAAGCCGAAGTCAGGGAAGCTAGAGCCTGATGATTTATATGCGATTATAAATACATCGAAGGACTTTCATTGGATTCTTGACGAAGACAGGATCGTAAGATTTGTCAACGCCAGCTTCGACTTGGGATTCGAGCCCGATGAAATTGTCGATACGCCATTCATTGAGTACCTACACCCCGAAGACCTAAAATCCGCACAAAATTTCCTTGAAGAGCTACGAGCGAACCATACGCCATCGCTCCGCTGCAACTGGCGAATACGCTCAAAAAAAGTAGGCTGGGTAGCGGTGGAAGCTTGGGGATCTCCCCTGCCGCAAACCAGCAACATGACAGGGTCAGTTTTACATATGACCGATGTTTCACTTCGTTCTAACATCGCTGAAAATTCAAATTTAACCAAACAAGCTCGAAATCTTCTAGAGATCGCAAATTTTCTTCCCGATGTTTTTTGGATTACAGAGTTAAAAACCAATACTGTCCAGTATATTAGCCCCGGCTATGAGCGGGTGTGGGGAAAATCCTGTGCAAGCCTTTATGAGGACGCAGATTCTTTTTTGTATTCAATTCATCGCGACGATATATCTAGGGTAATCCAAGCTCGCAATAATCGATTCCAGCACAAGAGCTATGAAGTGGAGTTTCGAATTGTTCGACCCGACGGTGAGGTTAGGCATATTTGGGCTCACGGCCATACACAAATAAATTGCAGCACAAATGAGACTGATCGGTTTATTGGGATCGCAACAGACATTACCGAAAGAAAGCAAAATGAATTAAATTTGCGTCTTTTTAGAAAACAAATAGACGGCGCTAACGATATTATGATTTTGCTAAATGCGGCGACGTTAGAAGTAATTAACATAAACGACCGAGGCTTAAGCACCCTAGGCTATACCGTAGAAGAGATATTGAACACACCGTTTAATAGTATAACCGCCTCCAACCGCGACGCCTTGCTTTTAAAATTAAACAATCGCGACATGGGAGCGCCCTCGATTAGGTACGAAGACGAGCTTATTTGTCGCGACGGATCAACTTTCCCCGTCGAGATTAACGTAAATATAGTGTCGACTGATTTAGAATATCTATATGCCGCAATACGTGACATTTCAGATAAAAAGCGTCTTGCGGATAGCATGAGATCAACCGTCTACGCCCTGGCAAGTGCGCTGGAAACAAGAGATTTGTATACGTCTGGACATCAAGAACGAGTAAGTCTACTCGCTGCAGCAATAGCTGAATTATTGGGTTTGCCACCCGGGGTCATTCAAGGCTTAGAATTGGCCGCAACGGTTCATGACATTGGGAAAATAGCCGTTCCCTCTCAAATACTTTCAAAACCAGGTCGATTACTGCCACCGGAGTTCGAGTTAATCAAACTGCACGCGCAGACCGGTTACGATATCCTAAGTAAAGTCGACTTCCCCTGGCCCATTGCCAAGATAGTTCAGCAACATCATGAACGATGTGATGGGTCGGGTTATCCATTAGGCCTTTGCAAAGACGAGATATTGATTGAGGCCAGGATTATTGCCGTCGCAGATGTGATTGAGGCAATGACCTCTCACCGCCCATATCGACCGGCTCTCGGCATCAATGCCGCTCTAGATGAAATTAAACGTGGCCGCGGAAAAATCTACGATGAAACAGTTGTAGACACCGCACTATCATTGCACTCTCTGGACAAACTAATGCCTTTGATAGCTTGCTAGTAAAAGAAGTTGTAGACACGTAAATTAATTAACAACGGCTCACACCGCAAAGCCCACAAAATTTTCAAACACACGCGCAAAGCAGCCTTGGCTAGTCAAGACGCAGAGCGCCAGCCTATCTGTCTCAAACATGTAGTAGAACACTTCTCAGACTTAAATGCTTTTAAGGAAAGCGTAAACACGCTTTCCATTTCTGCTAGGGAGCTTGAGAGATCCTCCACTTTCGAGTGATATCTTATCTGAGCATCAATGAATCACAAATCGACAAGCTTAGATGCCCCCACTAATTACAGCGCCACCCCGTGAAATACTTTCCTCCAAAAAAATAGCCCTCACAAGGAGAGCCATTTTTTCAACGCAATGGATAAGCTACAACACCTACACCAAACTCCAGCTAACTCAAAAACAATTGATACGCAGGATTGTCGCTTTCTTCATGGTAGGGGTAGGCTAGCTTATCTAAGAACGATTCTATTTCTGATCGCTCTTTTTTGTCCGCCTGTAAACCCACTAATACCCGACCATAAGCCGCGCCGTGGTTGCGGTAGTGGAATAAGGAGATATTCCAGCGATTGCCGAGTTTGGTCAAAAAGTTCATCAAGGCGCCGGGGCGCTCGGGAAATTCGAAGCGGTATAGCAATTCATTTTTTACCGCCGCAGGTCGGTGCCCACCGACCATATGGCGAATATGCAGTTTCGCCATTTCGTTGTCGGTAAAGTCCGCTACGGGGTATTCCATTTTTTGCAGCGTTTCGACCAATTCCTGCCGGTCACCGCCACCCGCTGCCACCGAGATGCCCACAAAGATTTGGGCATCGCGGTCATCACCAAAGCGGTAGTTAAACTCAGTGATATTGCGCTTACCCAAGGCACCACAGAACTTTTTAAAACTGCCGGGACGCTCAGGTATAGTGACGCTTAAAATTGCTTCGCGCTGCTCGCCAATTTCGGTGCGCTCGGCGATATAACGCAGGCGATCAAAATTGGTGTTGGCGCCGCTGTCTATGGCCAGCAATGTTTGACCACTGCAGTCATTTTGCTCTGCGTATTTTTTCAAACCCGCCAAGGCCAACGCACCAGCGGGCTCGGCAATCGAGCGGGTATCGTCAAAAATATCTTTGATCGCTGCGCAAATTTCATCGGTGCTTGCTGTTATTACGCCATCGATGGTTTTACGCAAAACACGGAAAGTCTCTTTGCCAATTTGCGCAACGGCAACGCCGTCAGCAAACAAGCCGACTTCTGGCAGAATAGCGCGCCGGCCTTTTTCCATCGCTAATTTAAGGCAGGCTGCGTCTTCTGGCTCTACCGCAATTACTTTGACTTCGGGGCGTACATATTTGATATAGGCCGCCACGCCCGCCGCTAAACCACCGCCGCCAACAGGGACAAACACTGCGTCGAGTGGACCGGTAACTTGGCGAAGAATTTCCATGCCCACGGTGCCCTGACCCGCAATCACTTCTGGATCGTCGTAGGGATGAACGTAGACCATGCCTTTTTCTTCTACTAACTTCTTGGCGAAACTTGATGCCTCGTCGTAGGTGTCGCCATGCAACACAACTTTGCCACCGCGCGCGCGCACCGCATCGACTTTAATTTGCGGGGTGGTTCTTGGCATAACGATTGTGGCTTTTACGCCGAGCTTTAGTGCAGAAAGCGCAAGACCCTGAGCATGGTTACCGGCTGAGGCGGCGACCACACCTTTGCTGCGCTCCTCCTCAGTCAGGCTCATCATTTTGTTGTAGGCGCCGCGCAGCTTAAATGAAAAGACCGGCTGCAAATCCTCACGCTTTAACAAAATTTCATTGCCCAAGCGTTTGCTCAGCAGGGGCATATAATCAACCGGCGATTCGATAGCAACATCGTATACGCGGGCTTTGAGGATTTTTTTGATGTAACTCTGTGGCATAACTCTGTGCGGCCTCCATTGCTACGCTAACAACAGCGCAAAAATTCAAGCTGGCAAGTCTACCGCGTCTACAGCCAAAGCGCAGCAAGACCGCGAAAACAACTAGCTGCCACCCCCGCAGCCACAGCCACGCCACTCGGCCATATCCGCTAAGGTCATCAGCTCTTCGGCGGGAGAATCGCCATGCTCAAAGGCCTTTTTGTGCCCATCGCCCTCGCTTGAGACCAACCACGCTAAATCCTCGGCAATCGCGAGCCGCTTGAATTCGTCAAACCATACCTGGTAACTTTTATAATTTGAATTCATACCCCACTCCCATGTCTAAAGGGCAGTTAAACAAGTAACGAGCAAGACGGCCGCTCGCAATTAGCGCTCGTGAATTTTATACTTGCCCGCAAACCCCGCCACCAGCGTACAACAGCAAAGGCCGACAATGACACAAGATGAGCTAAAACTTGCGGTAGCCCAAGCCGCAATAGACCACATCAAGCCCGCCATCCTCGACGGCGAAATTATCGGTATTGGCACCGGTTCCACCGCCAACTTCTTTATCGACCTTTTAGCGGAATTTAAAGACGACATAAAAGGGACAGTCGCTAGCTCGGAAGCCTCTGCGCAGCGTTTACGCAAGCACGGTATCGACGTACTCGAGCTGAATTCCACCGGCACTATCGCGGTCTACGTTGACGGCGCTGACGAGGCCAATGATCGTCTGGAGTTAATTAAAGGCGGCGGCGCAGCCCTCACCCGTGAAAAAATTGTCGCGGCGGCCAGCAAGGAATTTGTGTGTATTGCCGACGGCAGCAAATTGGTTAATCAACTCGGCGCGTTTCCTCTCCCTGTAGAAGTCATCCCCATGGCCCGCAGTTACGTGGCGCGGGAACTGGTTAAACTCGGCGGCAATCCGGTTTACCGCGAAGGCGTAGTCACCGACAACGGCAACATTATTCTCGACGTCTACGACTTTATGATCAGCACGCCGCGCACAACCGAAGAGGCGATTAACAATATAACCGGCGTAGTCACCAATGGACTGTTTGCCTGTCGGCCAGCAGATGTATTGTTATTAGGAACGGCGGAAGGTGTAAAAACGCTGAAGGCGTAAGGGGCGAAGTCGGATGTCGGATGTCGGATGTCGGATGTCGGATGTCGGATGTCGGATGTCGGAAAATTTCTACATATACGCAGGCACTGTCAAATGCCGCTTTTGAATTTTCGTCAGACCTCCGACGCCAGACCTCCGACCCGCCTTTAAAGCACTACCGTTTCAACCCGCAAATAATCCCCTAGCTCAGCGACTAGCTGGTCTCCCGAACTCAAGGGACCGACGCCCGCCGGTGTTCCCGTTAAGACCACATCACCGGGCATTAAGGTGAAGCTGTGACTTATTTCGCTCAGCAAGTTTTCGACGCTGAATAACATATCACCGCAGCTACCTTGCTGCTGCACGCCGCCGTTGCGCGTTAAGCGCAACGTGAGGGAAGCGAAGTCCAGGTTTTGATCGAAAGCCGCAAATTCAGATAAAGGACAGGCACCGTCAAAGGCTTTTGCGCGCTCCCACGGATGGCCTTTTTTCTTTAGCTCGTCTTGCAGTTCGCGCAGCGTTAAATCCAAGGCGAGGCCAATGCCGGCAATGGCTGCCCGACACTGATCTGGCGCCGCCTTAGTCAAAGGTTGACCAATCAACAGCGCCATTTCCAATTCATGATGGCAGGCACCAAAGCCTTCCGGCAGCGCCACGGGCTCGGTCATGGCCACCATCGCGGTCGCTGGCTTAATAAATAGTAGCGGCGAGCTAGGCACGGCATTGCCCAACTCTTTGGCGTGATCAGCGTAATTCCTGCCCACACACACCACCTTGCCCGGCGTATACGAGTATTCACTGCCTACCGCTAAACGATGACGATACATTGCTGCACTCCGTCTTACTAAACCGAGGTCTTTTAATCGAAAATTTTGCCGGGGTTCATAAGCCCCTTAGGATCAAAAACCTGCTTCACCTGACGCATTAAGGCAATTTCGGTTTCTGAACGGGAATACGGCAAATACGCTTTTTTCAGCAGACCGACGCCGTGCTCAGCCGATACGCTGCCGCCATACTTGGCGACAATCTCAAACACGCCGGTGCTGACTTTGCCGCATTTTTCAAAGAACTCATCCTTATCCATATCGTCGGGCTTAAGGATATTCAGATGCAAATTACCGTCGCCAATATGACCGAACCAAATAATTTCAAAATCGGGGTATTGCGCATCTACCAAGGTCTCAACGGCCTCTAAGAAATCAGGCACCCGCGAAATAATGGTGGAAATATCATTTTTATAGGGCGTCCATTTAGAAATAGTCTCCGAGATATCTTCCCGCAGGCGCCACAGATTTTTAAGCTGCTCCAAGCTCTGGCTCATTACCCCGTCAGTCACCCAGCCCTCTTCAACACAGGCCTCGAACAGCGCCATCGCCTGCGCCTCAACTTCCTCATTCAGACACTCAAATTCTAACAGCGCGTAATAGGGGCAGGTCGATTCAAAGGGACGCGGCACATTGCTATGGGCAACCACCTTTTGCAGAGCTTGTTCGGAGAAAAATTCAAAGGCGGTCAGATCCATCTCGGCCTGAAAGCGATTAAACAAATTCATAATGCCGCTAAAATCTTCTACCCCGAGAACAAAGGCCGTGAGATTTTTGGGAGCGCGGGTGAGCTGCATGGTTGCTTCAACAATCAAGCCCAAGGTGCCCTCGGCGCCAATAAATAGCTGACGTAAATCGTAGCCCGCATTGTTCTTTAGCAAACCGCGGTTCAGCTCCAGCATATCGCCATTGCCCGTCACCACTTTTAAACCGGCCACCCAATCGCGGGTCATGCCGTAGCGAATCACCTTGATGCCACCCGCATTGGTGGCGATATTGCCGCCAATTTGCGAGGAGCCCGCCGAGGCAAAATCGACGGGGTAAAATAAGCCACGCTCCTCTGCGAAATCTTGCAGCTGCTCGGTGATAACCCCCGCCTGACAAACCACTGTGCGATCGATGGGGTCAAAATCGCTGATATGACTCATATAGTCAAAAGACACCACCACCTCACCGCTGGCCGCTACCGCGCCACCACTTAAGCCGGTGCGACCGCCGGACGGCACAATGGCAAATTCTAAATTATTAGCCAGTTTAACCACTGCCTGAACCTCGGCTGCGGTGCGCGGAAATACCACCGCCAGGGGCGCCGGAGTGTGGGCTTTTGTCCAATCTCGACCATGGCTAAACAGGATTTCTGCGTCGTTGCGTACTTTGTCGCTGCCGACGATGGCCTGTAGCTCACTAATAATGGTTTCGGAAGACGGAATAGGGCTCGCCGACATGGTAAAAATGCCTCTCTGAATCGCGCTTAGAAAAGGCGGATATGATACCATACTGCGCTTTCACTGTACCTCAGAGTGGGGCGAGCAATCTCATGGCAAAAACATCCCTCGACAAAGCCAAAATCAAATTCCTGTTATTGGAAGGGCTTCACCAGTCCTCTGTCGATGCGCTTCACGCGGCTGGCTATACCAATATTGATTACTATCAGAAGGCCCTGCCCGACGAAGAGCTAAAACAAAAAATTGCCGACGCCCATTTTGTTGGCATTCGCTCGCGCACCCAGCTCACCCCAGAGGTATTGGACGAAGCCAAAAAGCTCATCGCCGTCGGCTGCTTCTGCATCGGTACCAACCAAGTTAATTTACAGGCGGCTACCGAGCGCGGCATTGCGGTATTTAACGCGCCCTTCTCAAACACCCGTTCAGTCGCCGAATTGGTTATTGCCGAAGCCATACTATTAATGCGCGGCTTGGCCGAGAAAAACGCCGCCGCGCACCGCGGTGAGTGGATGAAAACCGCCGTTGGCTCCTACGAAATTCGCGGCAAACGCCTTGGCATTATCGGCTACGGCTCTATCGGCATGCAGTTGTCTGTTATTGCCGAAAGCCTGGGCATGGAAGTGTGCTTTACTGACGTGGTCAATAAACTGCCACTCGGCAATGCCAGCCAAGTTAGCCTCGGCGAGCTGCTGGCGACTGCCGACGTTGTCAGCCTGCACGTGCCAGAAACTGCATCCACGCAAATGATGATCGGAGCCAGCGAATTAGCCCAAATGAAGACAGGCGCTATTTTAATTAACGCGGCGCGCGGCACCGTGGTAGATATCGACGCACTGGTCAATGTACTGCGCGATAACAAACTCGCCGGCGCGGCTATCGACGTATTCCCAGAAGAGCCACGCAGCAATAACGATGAATTTATTTCACCGCTGCGTGAGTTCGACAATGTGTTTTTAACACCCCACGTTGGCGGCTCAACGGTAGAAGCCCAGCTTAACATCGGCATGGAAGTCGCCGACAAACTGGTGAAATACTCAGACAACGGTACCACCACCTCGTCTGTCAACTTCCCAGAAGTGGCACTGCCTGCGCATCCTGGTAAGCACCGTATTCTGCACATTCACCACAATATGCCCGGCATACTCAGCTCCATTAACCAAATCTTTTCCGACAACAACATCAATATTTGCAGCCAATACCTGCAAACCAGTGAGAAAGTCGGCTATGTGGTCATGGATATCGACGAAGGCTCAAGCGAGTTCGCTGTCGAAAAACTACTAGACGTAAAAGGCACAATTCGCTGCCGCGTACTGTTCTAAATTCATCAAGGAAGCACTGTCGACTATGGCTGATATACTCTCTCCCGAACTCGCCGCGCTGATAGACAAGCGCGCCCTAGTCGGCATCAGCTATTTCGACATTAACGGCGATGCCCTTCAGCAAAGAATGCTGGCGGGCACCGTTGTTAGAGTCACTGCAAAAGACGGCATCACGCTGCGCCAAAACGATGACGAAGAATTTACCCTGCCCTCATCAATGGCGTCGTGGTTTCACGCCCCCGCCGGCAACTACAAAACCGATAGCAACGAAGCGATAAGCAATCCCGATTATTTAGTTACCTGGGATGTGCACCGCTGCCAAGATATGGACAAGCCCGAGGGCGAACATCAGTGGTGGGAATGGATGGCGAATACCACGCCACCGTCGGTGGGTTAAGCTTCCGAGCTCTGCAAGGTACTTAAACCAAAAGCATTCGCTTACGCTCACATGGATCCCCGATCGGTGTCGGGGATGACAGTGGTTTTTGCACAGCCCGATACAAGCGGAGGATGGCAGTGGTTTAGTTTAAACAAACCTCTATTGCGACCATAAGCCCTACCGCAACTTATCAACTACGGCTACTATTCCGCTTAAATAAAACATACGCTAGCCCCGCAACCCAGACAACAGAGGCACCATAATTAAGACGCTGGTAAAGGCCAAAACCTAAACCGGATTCAATAGCTAAAATCATAGGCGGCAATACGACAATGGCTAATAGGGTGCATAGCAGAGAAAAAATACCTAAGGCTTTAGACTCTACTAACTTCGGCCCTAAATGCACCCATACACCACTGGCTATAACAAGCGAAAGAAACATCACCAAGCCAGATAGGTTATGAATTATCTG
Organism: uncultured Zhongshania sp.; assembly: GCF_963975605.1. NCBI lineage: Bacteria > Pseudomonadati > Pseudomonadota > Gammaproteobacteria > Cellvibrionales > Spongiibacteraceae > Zhongshania > uncultured Zhongshania sp. The sequence continues at coordinate 10,796 of NZ_CAXBHN010000023.1, forward strand.
AGACTCAGAAGGCCTTTGAGGGTTGCACCCAACGTCACATGAGAAATAACCAGCCGTAATACTGCCCACTCCGTGTATAACAATTAAGACTCCTGTAAATCTAGCGAGTTTTGAGTACGGAAACTCCTTAATTATAGAAGTACCAAACAATGCAAACAGAACACCGAGGGGGTAATTATTAATCATTGGCGAAATGAGATGAGTCGGCGCGCCAATCGCGCCAAGCTCACTTAAAGCTTGGTTGAACTGGCTATATCCTGGATACAATGCGCCCGCAACAGTTACGCCAACTATCAACCAGATTGGGGTTAAGATACCAGATAAGAATCCTAAGTTTTTAAATTCCATTTTCAACGCGCACTCCTTTGTACTTTCTTACTTAGCAACCAAAGCCACACGAATATCCTATGTGGCGACTCCCGAGCCAATTAAAGATAATCATCACAAGCTTGCCATAACTGCTCGCGGTAAACCTCGCCCTCTTTTGCGAGATGATGCCTGGCACCCGGTACGTGCACGATCTTCGCATTGGGAAACTTAGCTTGGATGCGCGGCAGGTTGTAACGCCACTCGACGGTTTCGTCTTGATCGCCCTGCAAAATCATTAACGAGCTGGACACCGGTTGTTGTCGATGGAACCATGTCTGCCATTTTTTAAGTGCGCCCACCCAGCTCAGCGGTAAAAACCGAGCTTGCAGTGGGTCGCGCTCTCGTAAAAATTCTAAGAATAATTGATCGTCGGAATTGTCGGCAAATTTGCGCGGCAGACTATGTATAAAATATTTTAATAGGCTATGCGCAGGTTTGCCCCACCACCAATCGCAGGGCTTTAACAATGGAGCCAACAGCACCACACGTTCAAAGTCCGCGTCGCCACCACTGAGCAAATGTGACATAAGTACCGCGCAGCCCGTACTTTGCGCCAAACCAACACGCCGTGCTGGCAAACCAAAATCTGCAACTACTTTAAAGGCATCACTCAGCACTTGCCGGTAGCACATAAAGTCATCAATGGCGGCGCGCTCACCGGTCGACAAACCATGACCGGGTAAATCGTAGGCCACAACGGAATAGCCATGTTTTAAAAAATAATTAATTACATTATTAAAAAGACCTACGTGATCGTAGTAGCCGTGATATACAAAGGCGGTACTGTGAGCATCCGCCAAATTAAACACTTGTATGGCAATGCGCTCGCCCGCACTGTCAAAGGCGCCGAATAAGTGGGTCAAGCCGGGATAGCTATCTTCAAAATTTATATCGTAGTAACGGCTGTATTCTAATGCCCATTCAATATCTGAAATTTTGCTATCCACCGCAATGTTCGGTAGCGACGGCAAGGCAAGCGGGTCGAAATTTGGCGACCAAGTAGTCAACGTTAATTGCTCCAAAAATTTATTTACCGCGCATTAAAAACACAATTACGCGACACAGTCGGCTGGAAAAATAAGGCATTTAAAGTAGCCCAGCAGCCTGCGCCATCAAACCTTTATTCGCTAAATCTCTATTATTTTCAGTAAGACACATCACCGCCTCACTCGACGAATCCATATGCGCAATACTCGCCGCAGCAACGTCCGCAGCGCTCATCCATAATTCATCTGGTACTTTGCTGGAATCCAGTTCGGCTAAAAGTTCGCGATCACTAAAATCACTGCGGGTATAACCGGGGCATAGACACTGCACACGAATACCATCGGCCTTCACTTCCTGCTGCAATGCCTGTGAAAACAAGTTTAAAAAGGTTTTGCTGGCCCCGTAAACAGCGGAATTTTTTACCGGGAAAAAGCTACCCAGCGAGGATACGTTAATGACCGCACCACGCCCCGCCTCTTTCATATACGGCAATGCGGCACGGCTCAGCGCCAAGGTCGCATTGCAGTGCAAATTAACCATGGCCATTTCGATGTCTAAATCAGACTCTGCAAATTTTCCATAGCTCGCAAAGCCAGCATTGTTAATTAATATGGTCACGGGGCCTTTCTGGCGAATAGCTTCCATGACCCGGGTTACGCCTTCGGTCGTCGTCAAGTCCAAGGCGAAGCTGGTGATACTAAGGCCTGGCTGCTCTAACTCCGCAACCACCGCAGCCAACTTATCTGCGTCCCTGCCAATCAAAATTAAACCCTTACAGCGCGACGCCAATTGCAAAGCAAATGCCCGTCCAATACCCGCCGAGGCACCTGTAATTAATGCGATTTCTGTTCGCGAATGCGCGTTCATTCCCTGTCCTTTTTTCATTATCATTAAATCAGTGCGCCATAGTACCCCAGCTCTGAATCACTGCAAAACCGCAAACACCCCCTGTATAAGGTATTACTAAACGCAGATGGCATTTGTCGCTAAGTGCCACCCTGCGCTAAGCTCGCTATATTACTTTGAAGCCAAGCAGAAAAATCTATGTCCAATGTTGCGCCGCACAAACTCTCATCAGTCTTTGCTACTGACCGACCTATCGTGCAAGCGCCCATGGCGGGCATACAAGGCAGCAGACTCGCCATTGCGGTATCGAACGCCGGCGGCCTAGGCTCGCTGCCCTGCGCGATGCTCAGCGAGGAGAAAATAGAAGCTGAACTCACTCTAATCAAGAGTCAAACTGACAAACCCTTTAACCTCAATTTTTTTTGCCACACCTCTCCGCAGGCTGACCCAACAGCCGAGGAGGCGTGGCGGCAATTACTCAGCCCCTACTATGATGAATTTGGCTTAGAGGTAAAGGACATAAAAGACGGGCCGGCGCGAAATCCCTTCACTAGCGCGACCGCCGATTTAATAGAAAAATTTGCCCCACCGGTAATCAGCTTTCACTTTGGATTACCCGACGCCAAACTGGTCGACCGCCTTAAATCCTGGGGCAGCAAAATACTCGCCAGCGCCACCACCGTCGACGAAGCTTTGTGGCTGGAAGCGCATGGCGCCGATGCCATTATTGCCCAAGGACTTGAAGCGGGTGGGCATAGAGGCATGTTTTTATCTGACAATATTGACGAACAAATCTCGCTGAAAGACTTACTGACCGCCATCACTCCCCTGCTACACATTCCGGTCGTAGCGGCAGGGGGCATCGGCTGCGCGGCGGACATTTCGGCGGCTATGTCGCTCGGCGCCTCCGGCGTGCAAATTGGCACTGCTTTTTTACTGTGCCCAGAGGCGGATACCAGCTCCGTTCACCGCCACGCACTGCGCAATCAACATAACGCCGAAACCGCGTTAACCAATGTTTTTTCTGGCCGTCCCGCCCGCAGTATTATCAACCGCATAATCGATGAAATAGGCCCATTCAATCCGCTCGCGCCGACATTCCCCTTAGCCGGCACCGCAATTGGCCCGCTGCGCAGTCACGCAGAGTCGCTGGCGAGTGGTGATTTCTCTCCTCTCTGGGCGGGCACGAACAATAAGCACTGCCGAGACATTCCCGCCGCACAGCTGTTAGCTGAGCTGGCAACTGGCCTAGCTCAGCGCATTTAAATAACTAATCAGCCTGCAAACAGAATGGGAAACCGCAAATGAAAAAGCTCATGATTTATTTTAGCGCCGGCAGCATTGGCGCGCTGGCAAATAGCCTCATGCTTTGGTGGGTCGGCTACTACGGCTTTACCTCGCGCTTTGATATTGCCATTGCACCGCATCTCAGCCCCGAATGGCTCTACCCACGCATTGTGTGGGGCGGCCTGTGGGGGCTGTTATTTATATTGCCCATGCTACAGTCTCGACTGTGGCTCAAAGGCTTGATCATCAGCCTTGCCCCAACTGCCGTGCAGCTTTTGTTGATTTTCCCCCAAGCAGGCAAAGGAATCGGCGGTACAGAACTGGGCATGCTCACACCGATTCTAGTGCTACTCGTTAACGGTCTCTGGGGAGTCACCGCAGCACTTAGTATTCGATTTTCTCGCTAAACACCTTGTGATTCGTTTTTACTTAGCTAACCTAACTGAGCATAAAAATCGACTTCGCACTTAACGATCGTAGTAACCCACTTAAACATGAAAAAGGACTAAGCAATGCTTGATGAATTTAAGAAATTTGCCATGCGCGGTAATGTAGTAGATATGGCTGTGGGCATCATCATCGGTGCTGCATTTACAACTATCGTCAAAAGCTTGGTAGCCGACATCATTATGCCGCCGATTGGTATTTTGATGGGCGGGGTCGATTTTGCTGAGCTATTTATAACCATAAAAGAGGGTAGCGAAATCGCTGCGCCCTACGCCACACTCGCCGCAGCCAAAGCCGCTGGCGCGGTTACGATTAACTACGGGATTTTCGTCAACGCCGTCATTAGCTTTATTATCGTCGCGTTTGCCGTATTCCTGCTGGTAAGAGCCATGAACAATATGAAAAGCAAGGAAGAGGAAGCCGCACCAGCAGAGCCCACCACTAAAGAGTGCCCTTACTGCATTAGCGCCATCCCACTCAAGGCAAGTCGCTGCCCAAGCTGCACATCAGAACTGGCCTAAGCCGCTAAAACAATCACCGGCGGGCACTTCCACTGGTGATTCACACTAGTTTGCTGCAAGAAGTTTTAACCACTCGTCTTTGCCGATTTGAGCGACCAAGCGTTTTTTGTTTGCGTTCAACACTTCTTTTTTAGCAACCGCAATCAAGGCGTCGCGAACTTCCGGCTTAACACCCGCTAAAACATAGAGATGGCGCTGCGGACTAGCCGCCTTTTCTAAAATTTTCACGCCTTTGAATTTTGCCACCCGGCTCAAATCTTCCGCGGCTGGCAAAACAAGTTCGGTTTCGGCAGGAAGCTGTGTGGCAAGCTCCGCCTTTGCATAGGCCAACAAATTACCCACCACCGCAATCATCGCGTCCTTACCGGCAAGTCGATTTTGCAAAGATATAGACGGCAGACGGCTTTTATCTCCATAAGCAAGAAAGTCCGCCCCTTCATAGTTATCCAGACTGCACAGCCACTCAGGAGCCTCACGCCTATCACTATCAGGAAAGGCGCACTCAGCCTGAGCCGAGACGGCAAATAGGCAAAACAATACTACGCTCAGCGGCAACAGGTGTCGCATACATCTACTCCAGTGCGATTATCTTGGCGCAGCCTACAAGGAAATTTCTCGTTCAGCCACCCTAGCAGGCTGTTGATTATCTCTCTGCGTAGCCACTGCCGCGTCGCCTAAAGCGCCTGCTGTTGGTTAAAGCGCGGCTCAAATTGGTCATTTATAACGTATAAACTCCCTCATTTCGCCCGTTTTTGTCGGGGCGGCCTTCCGCTTGCATTGGCGCCCTCGAAAACGAAAATCAACAGCCTGCTAAGTGGCCGCGCTAGGTAATTCACATGAATTATATGACCTGGTAGGTCTTAAAAAGATGAGCCCGGTTCTTTCAAAAACGCGAGTTCTTCGTCTGATGAGGCCCGACCCAAAATCGCATTGCGATGTGGATAGCGACCAAAGCGCTCAATAACCTGCTGATGAGCAAGGGCAAAGCGATAATTTTCTTCTCGGCCCAGTGTTTCGTATAGTCGCACCGACGCGTTGTGAATTGCCGCCGATTCGCTATGCATATAAGGCATATACAAAAAAACGCGCTGCTCCTCCGTTAATTCAGCATCGGCATGCACACGCAAAGCTTCCTGAGTGAGCACTAAAGCCTGCCCATCGGCGGCAAATGCCCGCGGGGTATCGCGATAAATATTGCGCGAGAACTGATCCAACACAATAATTTCTGCTAAGCGACCCTGTGGCTTATGGCGCCAGGAATATAATTCACCAGCAAGCGCGGACTGATGTATATCGCCAAAACGTCGCGCGATTGTGCTATCTAGTTCCGCGCTACTCGTAAACCACGCCGAGGGCGGCAGCTCGGCGAACCAAAATTCTAATATCGACCGGTAGTGCATTGCGAACCACTTTTCCCTATTTCTTAAGAACTGCGCCTATTATCATCGAAAATCCCGCCGCTGACAGTGCGGAATTACCCTCATCGCTGCAGACACTGCTAGAATACGCCCCCACGACGATCCCACTCACCGCTCAGGAGAGGCTGATGCCCAAGGCAAAGACTGTCAATTTTGAAACATCACTCAGCGAACTGGAAAAGCTGGTTCAGAGTATGGAATCTGGCGAACTCAGCTTAGAAGATTCGCTAAAAGCGTTCGAAAGTGGCATGCAATTGAGCCGCGATTGCCAGCAGTCACTGGCTGACGCCGAGCAAAAAGTGCAGCTATTAATGGAAAAAGACGGCGAAATCGTCAGTAAAACCCTCGATACGGATAATTAATACATGAGTTGGGAGTTTTCGGACTTTCTCGCTGCTTGCCAGCACCGAGTACAGCAAGCCCTGCCCGCGCGCCTGCAAAATACCGGCAGTGAGTTCGCCGATATGGACGCCAGCAAGCACTTAAACACCCTTGGCGAAGCGAGCTTGTACAGCCTAATGAATGGCGGCAAACGCGTGCGCGCGACCTTGGTTTATGCCACTGCACAAGCGCTAAATAGCGATATAGACGGCCTTGACGACATCGCCTGCGCCATTGAAATGGTTCATGCCTACTCACTGGTTCACGACGATCTACCGGCCATGGACAACGACGAGCTGCGCCGTGGCAAGCCCACATGTCACATCGCCTTTGACGAGGCAACGGCTATTTTGGTCGGCGACGCCCTGCAAGCGCGGGCTTTTGAATTACTCGCCAACCTGCCGGGAAACAACAAGGCCGACACCAAACTCGCGCTTGTTCGCCAACTCAGTGCCGCCGCCGGCCCACGCGGCATGGTGGGCGGGCAAGCGATTGATCTCGCCTCGGTGAATCAGCAACTAGACCTGCACTCCCTGCAAACCATGCACCAGCTTAAAACCGGTGCGCTCATTCGGGTGGCAATCAGTATGAGCGCAAGCTGGTGCCAAGCCAGCCCAGCCCAAGCCGCCAGGTTAGATGAATACGGCAAGGCCATCGGACTGTCATTTCAAGTGCAAGACGATATTATCGATATTGAAAGTAATACCGAAACACTGGGTAAAACCCAGGGTGCCGATCAAGCGCTCAACAAGCCGACCTTCCCTGCTCTGCTGGGTATGCCGGGAGCCAAAGCCCTGGCGGCAGAACTGCACCAGAGGGCACTCGACGCCCTGAGCGAGTTCGATGAGCGGGCCGCACCACTGCGCGCGCTGTCTCACTATATTATTGACCGCCAACATTAAGTCTTAATGGCAGCGCAACCACGTAGTATTGAGTTGTCGAATACTCGGCTAGCCTTAGAAATAGCCACAATGCCGCGTACGAATAGGTAAAATAGGTTAAATTCGTTTACAATCTCGCCCCTTTACAGGTACTGGGTTTACGCTAGATGTTTCAGGAAATCCCTCTCATAAGGCCAGCGACACCACTGCTGGACACGATCGACTCTCCAGCCGATCTTCGCCGCCTAGATGAACACGATCTCGGCGCGCTGGCCCTGCAATTAAGGGAATACCTGCTCTATACCGTCGGCCAAACGGGAGGCCACTTTGGCGCTGGCTTGGGCGTCGTCGAACTCACCATTGCCCTACACTATATTTACAACACCCCCGACGACCGTTTGGTCTGGGATGTTGGCCACCAATGCTACCCCCATAAAATTTTAACTGGCCGCCGCGAACGCATGGGCGGCATGCGCCAAGCTGGCGGGCTAGCGGGCTTTCCTAAACGGGAAGAAAGCCCTTACGACACCTTTGGCGTTGGTCACTCCAGCACCAGCATCAGCGCAGCCTTAGGCATGGCGATTGCCGCTCGTCAACAGAAGCTAGACCGCCACACCGTCGCCGTTATTGGCGACGGTGCTATGACTGCCGGCATGGCCTTTGAGGCCATTACCCACGCCAGCCACACCGGCGCCAATATGTTAGTGGTGCTTAACGACAATCAAATGTCGATTTCCAAAAATACCGGCGGCCTGAATACCTATTTCTCAAAAATGTGGGCGTCCAAAACCTACAACCAAATTCGCAGTGGCGGCAAATCCGTTCTCAAAAAATTCCCGCGCTCGGCAACCGACATTGCCGCTAGACTCGAAGAATATATGAAGGGCATGGTCTCACCTGCGACCCTGTTTGAAGAGCTGGGCTTTAATTATATCGGCCCCATCGACGGTCACGATCTCAACATTTTGGTGCCAACCCTGCGCAATTTGCGCGAGCTACCCGGCCCACAAATGCTGCACATCATGACCAAAAAGGGCAAAGGATTTACCCCTGCGGAAGAAGACCCGGTGGGCTTCCACGCCATTTCAAAAATTGAGCCCAAGCCTAAAAATGGCCAGATTCCAGTAGCAAAAGCCAAGCTGCCAAAGTATCAGGATATTTTTGGTAGCTGGCTCTGCGATCAAGCAGAGTTAAGCCCCGAGCTAGTCGCCATCACCCCAGCTATGTGCGAAGGCTCTGGCATGCTGGAATACTCTGAACGCTTTGCCGAGCGTTTCTACGATGTCGCCATTGCCGAACAACACGCGCTAACCCTCGCCGCCGGTATGGCCTGCGATGGTCTCAAGCCCGTCGTCGCTATTTATTCCACCTTCTTACAGCGCGCCTACGATCAGCTCATTCACGATATTGCGCTGCAAAATTTAGATGTTACCTTTGGCATCGACCGCGCGGGCTTAGTCGGCGAAGACGGCCCCACCCACGCCGGCGCCTTTGATCTGAGCTTTTTGCGCTGCATACCCAATATGATTGTGATGGCGCCCGCCGACGAAAACGAAACACGGCAAATGCTTCATACCGGCTATGTATACCCCGGCCCAGCGGCCATTCGCTACCCGCGAGGCACTGGCCCCGGTGTAAACATTGAAACGAATATGACCCCACTGGAGATCGGCAAGGGCAGACTGGTTCGCAAAGGCACACAAATCGCTATTCTGAGTTTTGGTACCCTGCTGTCATCGGCGCTGAGCGCCGCTGACGAAATAGGCGCCACGGTGGCCGATATGCGTTTTGTTAAACCGCTAGACACCGCGCTGATTGATTCGCTGACTGACAGCCACACACTGCTAGTCACACTAGAAGAAAACGTGATCGCCGGTGGCGCGGGCAGTGCCGTGTGCGAGTATCTGAACCAGCAAGGTCGCTGCATACCCGTATTGCAACTTGGCCTACCTGACCAGTTTATTGACCACGGCAAGCACCCGCAATTGCTGAGCGATATTGGCTTAGATAGCAACGGTATTATCGGCAGCATTCGCCGCCGCAGCGCCTCCATTCCAGAGCTACACGCCAGTCTTAGCGCCGCTGCACAAAGCTGAGGTAGCACAGCATTAATCTGAACAGCACCACCTGCTAAATTATCCGCGACCAGCACTAACGGTCAAATTAAAGCGGAGAGGCATAAGCTTCGCTCAATGAATATTTAGCAAATATAAATAGTAGGCGCCATGCCGCCAACGCTCATGAAAACAAAATAAATAATAATTTTATTCCCTATTTTTATAGTGCGAATACTTTTTACGATGGGAAAACCCCCCGCAAACCGGCAGCCGTTACCTTTACACTTAATTATGAAACGGAAACCAATCCCGACACTGGCTGTTCAGGGCAGCGATCACTACCTCCATATTCCAGGAGATGCACAATGTCCAAACATCGAATCTTCAGCATGTCATTTGTCAGCCTTTATCCGATGTATCTCAATAAAGCAGAACGCAAGAATCACAGCAAAGCGGAGGTTAACGAAATAATCTACTGGTTAACCGGCTACGACGAGGCCGGCTTGCAGCAGCAACTGGAGCAGAATAACGACGTAGAAACATTCTTTGCGCAAGCACCGAAGTTACACGCCAACACATCGCTTATCAAAGGGGTGGTATGCGGAGTCCGAGTAGAGGAGGTTGAAGACCCCTTAATGCAAAAAATTCGCTATTTAGACAAATTGATTGACGAGCTGGCTAAAGGGAAAGCAATGGAGAAAATTCTGCGTCAGTAAAATTAATTACTGATTTTAAAACGACAGATTAATAAAACGCATAAATACTCCCTATTAATCTGCCCATCAAAATGGCTAAAACAAATGCCCGAGCTTGCCAGACTTAGTCGCCAAATATTTTGCATTGTGGGGATTTTGTCCCGTTTGCAAAGGAAGACGTTCTACAACCTCAACACCCTGATCGGTAAGGGCGTTTACCTTGCGCGGGTTATTGGTCATCAAGCGCACTTTGGTGATGTTCAAATGCTCGCACATCACCGCCAGTAAACTGTAGTCGCGCATGTCAGCACCAAAGCCTAGTTGCTCGTTGGCTTCGACGGTATCGGCGCCGGCATCTTGCAGTTTATAGGCGCGAATTTTATTCAACAGACCGATGCCACGACCTTCTTGGCGCAAATAAAACAAAGCGCCGCGCCCTTCTTCAGCAATTTTTTCTAAGGCTGCACGCAGTTGCGAGCCACAGTCACAGCGCATGCTGAACAGCGCGTCGCCAGTAAGGCACTCAGAATGCACCCGCGCCAAAACAGGCTCACCATCGCTGATGTCGCCAAGGCTTAAAACAACATGCTCTTTGCCGTTGTCGGTGTCCTCAAAACCATGAATATCAAACACCCCCCAAGGGGTGGGAAGCTTAGAGGATTCTATAAAGCTAACTGCCACGGGTATCTCCACGAGCAAATCCGGTCGCGCATTTTACCAGCACGACGACCGCGAGGCGACCACTGAGGGAATAATCATTGGCGAGGTCTCTAATAACGGGGGGTTAGGACTAGGATATTGTCCCGCTCCTGCAGATCGATGTGCTCTAAAAAGCTCATTCCAAGCAAAATAATATGGGGGTAATCGCCTTCAATAATCACCGCAGCGACCTGCTGTGTCTTGATATCACCCACTTCAACGCGGCTTAACATTATCCCAAAGGCCGGCTTAATACCTCCTGCTGTGGCGACTGAGGTCGGAACACCATCGCGATAAAAAATACCCAGCTGATCTGCCTGGCTCGAACTCATGGCGACCGAGGTGGCGCCGGTATCCACAAGCGCATCGGCGCTCTGACCATTAATGCTGACGCGGGTGCGGTATTCTTTATTACTGTTTTTGTGCAATGACACTGAGCTTGGCGAGGGCTCGCTGTACTTCGCGCCAATATGTTTGCTCAGCGTCAGTGTTTTACGTCGCCCCTCGATGTCTACCACGGCCTCGCGGGGGGTGGCCGACACCAATAATATGCCCGAGGAGTCTCGCTGACCCGCGCGCAGCAATTGCTGACGCCCGTCGATTTCTAATAGCGCAGCCTGTTGAAACAAGCCTCGCACCACAATCTGGGCCGGCGCCGCGACCGCGAGGGCGCTAGCCAAAACAGCAAGCAACACACTGATAGTTCTTACCATCACGCGCGAGTCTCGTGAAGTGCCATTAATTCTGCGACAACGGCCTCTGGGTCGTCGGCCTGGGTAATGGCACTGATCATGGCAACACTACCCACCCCCGTTGCCAGAACGTCTTTAGCGCGCTTGCTATCAATACCGCCGATGGCGGTTAAGGTGTAATCCGCAGACAACATGCCCACCCAGCGTCGCAGCTGTGGCAGGCCCTGGGGAATCCAAGGCATTTGCTTACTGGTGGTGGCGTACACCGGGCCGATGGCAATATAGCTCGGCCGCAAACTATGCGCCCGTGCTACTTCGTAATAGGTGTGGGTACTCACCCCCAAGCGCAATCCGGCCTCCGCAATGGCGGCAATGTCGGCGGTATCTAAATCTTCCTGCCCCAGATGAACACCGTAGGCGCCCTCGCTTATCGCGAGCTGCCAGTAATCATTGATGAAAACCCGCGCATTAAACTTTTTACCAATCGCAACAGCCTCGCGAATTTCTTGCTGCAGGGCATCGCCGGATAAATCTTTAGATCGCAGCTGGATAGTCTTTACGCCACAGGCCAATAAACGAGCAATCCAAGCGGCGCTGTCTACCACCGGATAAAGCCCTAACTCTCCGTCACAGGAAGCAAATTTCACCCGCTTACCATGTGCGGGTAGCCGGCGATTCAAACCCGGGAAATCGATGGCATGCTGTGGCCAACCTATGTGCACCACCGGCCCGGGGCCACTGCCAAGCTGTACCGACATACGCAGCCCCTGGCTGACATAGGCCTTGGCAATCACTAAGGCATCTGGCAATGAGTAACCCCGCGCCACCACCGCCGCAATCGCGGAGGAAAGGCTACAACCAGTGCCGTGGGTATTTAGGGTATCGATATTGGGGCCGCTGAGCCAAAAGCCACGCTCACCGTCGGTCCAATAATCGTGGCGCTCATTGTTGCGCGCACTTAAATGACCGCCGGTTATCAGTACCGACCGCGCACCCAGCGCAACGATATCTGCCGCGGCTCGCTCGACATCGTCAAGGCCATCAATACCGCGATTAAGAAGGGTTTCTGCCTCGCTCAAATTCGGCGTTAGTAAATCTGCGCGGGGTAATAATTTCTCGATCAGTAGGTCACAGATGCCGCTAGGCATCAGCTCGCCACCGGAGCTTGATACCATCACGGGGTCGCAAACGACAAATCCTGGGAAGCTATCTAAATACTTGCTCACCATCGTGACCACATCTTCTGAGGCGAGCATGCCTAGCTTGATAACATCCGCCTGCAAGTCGCTGTCGAGGGCATTTATTTGCGCGGCCAAAGTACGCCGAGGTGTCACCGAGACATGACCAACAGCAAAACTATTTTGCGCAGTGATGGCGGTAATGACTGTGCAGCCATGTACACCAAAATCATGAAAGGTGGCTAGATCGGCTTGGATACCAGCTCCACCGCCGGAATCTGAACCGGCAATAGTCCACGCGATCGGCTTTTTACGACTTGCCATAAATCCTCTAAATATCGGTCTCCGCTATGATCAGTATAGCGGAGGCTAGCAAAGGCGCATTGTCGCCTATCTCAATGAATTGCTTAAGACCGACGATGCGCTCGCGATGACGCTCTAAAATCGAAGGTGGGCCATCAAGCCAATGTGGTTGCCGTCGAAGGACTCCGAGCCAAAATAAGTCTCTTTCTTGTAGTTGATCAGCGTAAAGCGGGTACCCAGCCACAAATGATCCATGACTAGATAGTCATACTCCAGAATCAATCCGGCAGCGGGATCAAAATTGATAGAATCTCGCCCAGCTCCATCCATTTTCACCATCGCGGTTGGCGAAAGATGTACCGTCAGCCCCGCGCCAAAGCGATGACGTTCGCGTACGCCAAAGAGAATGGCTTCTAATGGATAGCGCTCAAAACTCGCCTCGCCATTTTCTGCATCGATACTATCGAAATGATAATTAGCGCTTAATTGCACAGCAGAGCGACGGTCAGCAGCTAAAAATTCAACGCCAAACCCAAGCAGGAATGCGCCGCCTGCCTTAATCTGGTCGTCATCACCACCCTCAAACTCCACATCGACTAAGGTGTCACCGCCGCTGGTAAAACCGGCAGTGACAATTGCACGAGCCGAATAGCCTTCTTCCGCCAGTGTGTCTTGAGCTTGCACCTGAGTGCAGAATAAAGCCCAAATGAGCAGTACCTTATTGAAAAAACTACGTGGCATCGTGACCACCTCCCTGTGTGATACATTCTTATAATCAGTTAAGAATGACGTAATGGCAGTATATGTTTAAATACCCTACCGTGCGTTTACACTCATTTTTGAGCTTGCGAATACTGGCTGATCGCATCGGTTAGGTCAATAAAAGCGGGATAACAAAAACAGCTGTATTATAATTACCGCCACTCGAAATAGCCCTCAAAAATCTACTGCCGCACACTCTAAGGAATTCAATAATGGCCAACATCGACGAAATCAGCACTTTCCTTGCGCGGGAGTTCCCCCAAAGCCCCTGTTCAGTAGATGCCATTGGTCCGCAATCTGCCACGGTGCGCTATCGCGTTGACGAGCAAGCCCTGCGACCTGGTGGCACTGTGTCGGGCCCAACCTTAATGACCACCGCTGACGTCGGTCTATACGCTGCAATTCTCGGCGAGATTGGCATTGTTGCGCTGGCAGTTACCACAAGCCTAAATATTAACTTTTTACGCAAGCCCAGCGCCGGCAAAGATATTATCGGCGAATGTAAGCTTATTAAAGTGGGCCGCCAACTGGTGATCGGCGAAGTGTCTTTGTACTCAGAGGGTGACGACAGAATGGTTGCTCACGCGGTGGGAACTTATGCCATTCCAAAGAGCTAAACTACGTTTAAATACCGCTTAAAAATACGTCGACCAAGCGCCTTGACCGCCGTCGAACAATAGCTTGATACCGACAATAAAAAGGAAAAAGTAGCAAATTCGATAAATCGTTTTTTCGCTAACTTTATGCAGTAAATAAAAGCCCAGCCGAACACCGACTGGCGCCAGCGGCATTAACACCGCGGCAGTGAGTAAGTTAGTGTGATCGAAGCTACCCTGCAGGCTGTAGGGAATAAGTTTTATCACATTCACTACCGCAAAAAATATCGCCATTGTGCCCATCAACAAGGATTTCTCTAGGCGCTGCGGCAACAGATACATATTCACCGGCGGGCCGCCCGCGTGAATGCCAAAACTGGTAAACCCCGCAACTGCGCCCCAAAATCCACCGCGAATAATACTTACCCCCTGCGCCTTCGCCGAACTTGGTTTAAACCAGTAATTCAAACAAAATAAAACCGCGATCACGCCAATGAGAATGCGGATCATGTCTTCTGATAAATAGCGAAAGCCGATGCTACCCAACACAATACCAATCACTGCGCCAGGTAGTAGGATTTTTATATTTGGCCGGTCCCACTGCCCACGAAAGCTCCAGAGCGCAACCGCATCCATCACTAATAGAATTGGCAGCAATATCGCTGCAGCCTGTATCGGCGAAATAGCCAAGCTCATTAACGGCACCGATACCACCGCAATGCCGCCGCCAAAACCACCCTTTGCCATACCAAAGATCAGAATTGCCGGCACAGCACAAAGATAAAAAAATGGGTCTATGATCACCGGAACACCAATCCTATTTATAAATTTTTAGCTACACCGCGCAGTACATGATACGCACGCGCACTATTACCTATCGCCCAGCCAACCGCTGTTAATAGTGCGACGAACTCAAACGCCGCGCTCTTCAATCACATCGGCATCAAATAATGCCTGCAGCTCATCGTGGGCTTCGCGCGCACTTTGAATTAGCGCATCGCGATCGTTGAACACTTTGTGCTGCTCGGCCAGCAACGCTTCGTCGTGACTCTGGAAGCGCTGTATACGAGCCTCGGCACGCTCGGGGCTCAAGCCAAGTCCAATCAAGGTCTCGCGGCTAATCTCCAAACTCGAGTGAAAGGTTTCGCGAATTGGCCTTGCGCCCAATTCCAACAAGCGGTGAACATGGAATCGACTGCGGGCACGGGCAATAAATTTGATATGCGGATACAGGCGGCTGACCAACTCGGTAATCTTAATATTTGTCTCCGGGTCGTCGGCGGTCAGTACAAAATACTCGGCCTTGTCCGCGTCAACCGCGCGCAGTATTTCTGGCCGCATCGGGTCGCCATAATATACCGGCATGCTGTCGATACTACGGGACAGCTCAATGGTATCAACCGACAAGTCTAAGGCCACAAACGGTATCCGCTGCGCCCGCAAAATACGGGCAACAATTTGTCCCATCCGGCCCATGCCGATAATCACCACCCTTGGCTCGTCGCTCTCGATCTGCTCGTACTCCGGCGGCACTTCCTGGCTGACCGGCACTGGCTTGTGCATCTTTACCAGCAACATAATCAGCAGTGGCGTTAGCGCCATCGACAAAGTAATGGCAAGGATTAGCGTGCTATGTAATGTCACGTCTAACAGCTGATGATCTTTCGCGATTTGAAACACCACAAAGGCAAACTCACCTCCCGCCGCGAGAACAACACCTAAACGCAGCGCACTGCGACGATCCAAACCGCCCAGCACATTGCCGACCAAGGCGAGTATTGGCAGCTTTATTACCATGAGCAAAACCGTTAAACCCAGCACCGTCAACGGCATTGTCGCCAGCAATTGGATGTCGGCAGTCATACCCACGCTAATAAAGAAAAGCCCTAGCAATAAGCCTTTAAACGGCTCTATCTGCGACTCCAATTCGTGGCGATACTCCGAATCAGCTAATAGCAATCCGGCTAGGAAAGCGCCCAGCGCCATCGATACGCCCACCGCATCCATTAACCAAGCGGTGCCCACCACGACAAGCAGCGCGGTGGCCGTCGATACTTCCTGCAGGCCGGTCTTCGCCACCATGCGGAATATCGGGCGTAGCAAGTAGCGGCCACCCACCACCACCGCCGCAATGCTCAATAAAATACGCAGTACCGAACCCGCACTGGCGTCATCGGCACCACTACTGCCGCTCAGCAACGGCACCAAAGCTATCAAGGGAATGGCGGCAATATCTTGAAATAACAATATCGCGAATGCCATGCGCCCATGGGAGCTGTTTAACTGCTTGCGCTCGGCAAGAATTTGCAAACCGAAGGCGGTGGACGACAGCGCCAAGCCTAAGCCCAGTACCACACTGGTCTGCCACGACTGCGAAAAACCGAGATAAGCGACACCGCCAATTACCATTCCGCTCAGCGCAACCTGCGTCAAGCCGACACCGAATACCGCCTTGCGCATTAGCCACAGTCGGCGCGGTGACAACTCTAGACCAATGATAAACAGTAGCAATACCACGCCGAATTCTGAAAAGTGCGCGACGTTTTCGGGGTTGTGTATCAACTGCAGTGCAGCGGGGCCAATCACAACACCCGCGATCAAGTAGCCCAACACAGCGCCGAGCTGCAAGCGCTTTGCCAAAGGCACAACGAATACCGCCGCCAATAATAAAACGACTGTTGCCTGTAAAAGGCTGCTTTCATGTGGCATGCACGTCTCCTGGCGGCAATGAAGTGATGATCCATATTCAGTGCTACATGATAACTGCCTTCATGAAAAATGGGGCACTTTCACGGCACCTATTTCCATTTGCTTACGGTTTTATCAAGGTACATAAAGAAAATGCTAACGATGGCAAGAGATCGTATTTCCTCCTTGCGCATATTCAATCTCAGTCGCGACCGAGTATCCAGGTGAACAAGGCGAATGCCTTTGGGGTTTGCGAAGTGCGGTGTAATTCCTAGTTGCTTTTGTTCAATATCCGATTTTGGACTTTTTGCTTCAGATATCTGCGAACCTTGGTTTCGCCCTGCTGGGCGACTCACTTTCTTTTTGCTTGCCAAAAAAGAAAGTAAGCAAAGAAAAAGGGCACCCTGCACCACCGTCGATGGCAAAAAGCGCCATCGATGCCCTCCGCGCTTCGCAAGTAACGGCGCGGGAAAAACTCGCCTTCGGCTCAAACAATTTCCCGCTTAACCCGTTACTTGCTGCAGTGCTCAGCGGTGTTGAAGGGACGTTGGTGTATTCTCCGAGTGTTGCGGTGACAATTATCGCCTTCACGGTGCTGAGAATTCTTTAGTATCTTGCCATACTCGGACACGACCGAGTATCCAGATGAGCAAGGCGAATGCATTTAACGTCAGACGTCCGACCGCCGACGTCCGACGCACCCAGGCGCAGGCCTTTGGTTTTACAAAGCGCGATGCGGCTTATAACTGCGCAATGATTTTAGAGTATTGCTCAATCATGGGCATGACGATCTCTGGCTTATTCCAATTTTGCATGCCGACACCAATATTACAGCGAGCCACCCCGCAGTCTCGGTAGTGCTTGAGTAAATCAGGCGTTATCTCGCCCATCACCACCAAGGTAATCTCTACTGCGTCGGGATCGCGACCAAAGTCACTTACCTGTTTACGAAAATCTTTAATAGCGGCACCGACGTCCGGCAACACCACATCCACGGGCATCCAGCCGTCTGCCCACTGCGCAGTGTGACGCACACCCAGCGGCCCCATCGCACCAAATATCATCTTTGGAATGTGCAGGGGTTTTGGCTCAAACCACACCGGGTCAAAATCAATGAATTCACCGTGATACTCTGGCGCCTCGTCCTTAAACAGGGCTCTCGTTGCCGCCACAGTTTCTTTCATCGCCAAATAGCGGCGCTGCCAAGGCAGGCTTGTTACATTCTCAAACTCTTCCTGATTCCAGCCCACGCCAGTGCCAATAATAACTCGGCCACCAGATAGCCGATCCAGTGTGGCAATGGTTTTGGCCTGGGAAAATAGCTCACGCTCCATCAGCAGCGCAATGCCAGTGCCCAGCTTTAATCGCGTGGTCGACGACGCCGCCGCCATCAGCGAAATATAAGGATCCATCATTTCCTTGTACGGCTCGGGTAACTCACCGCCCGGCGGGTAAGCTGTTGTTCTACAGCGTGGAATATGACTGTGCTCGCCATACCACAGGGACTCAAAACCGGCGTCCTCCAATGTTTTCGCGAGTTGTGCCGGTTCTTGATCGTTGACAGTGTTCATGGAACTAAAGCCGAGATGCATATTATCGCCTCTTACTATTTTCATTATTTTGTAAGAGTGTAATTCACTGCCATATCAGCCGACATACTTCACTTTGATGAGGGAGTAGCTCCCTCAACAAGCCCGAGGATGGTCGAGTCACGTAAAACGGGAGTAAGCAACAACATCACGCCTTAAAAATCGCCTCCGCTTTTGACCACGCTGGCCGCGCGCGCAGGCGATTTAAGTAAGCCTGAATAGCTGGATAAGGTAAAAACGCCTTGCCCGTCTCGTCGCCGGCTTGCGCAAATAAGGGTGACTCCAACATCATCAAAGGAAACGCGACCATAATATCGGCTCCGGAAAAGTCCCCGGCAATATAATCCCGCTCGCCGAGAATATTATTCATGTAAGTGAACACGGTTTTAAACTCGCCGTCGCAAAAGGCTTTTAAGCCCGGCGCATCACTCGCCGTCATCACACTTAACATATTAATAAATATCGGCGTCATCAATGTCGACTCGGCGGCATGCATCCAGTGTAAATAATCAATATAGGCTGGCGTACCTTTCGCTGGCCTTAAACGCCCCTCACCATAATTTTCTAGAAGATACTCAACAATCGCACCGGATTCAGGAATTGTCTGGCCCTTGTCTTCAATTACAGGCGCCTTACCCATCGGACTGACATCCCATAGCGACTGCGGTGAACGAAACGTTTCCGCATTGCGAGTATGGGTCACCAACTCATATTGTAAACCCAATTCTTCGGCCAACCAGATGCTGCGATCTGAACGAGACATACCTAGATGATGAATTTTGAGCATAAGATCCTCTGCTATTGTTATGTATTTTTAGTCTAAGCCACGCCAAGATTGGCGAACTGCGCGTAACGACGTTTACGCAGACAGCCTGTGTTCGGATTTAAAATCGCCGTTTCACTGCTGATGCCAAAACGGCATCCCTAAGGTCGGCGTCGACGGCGATGCCGTCTGGCGCTCTGGCATCGCTCCCGCTAGGGCAGCTTGGCGACCGGCCTCAATCGCGTGCTTAAATGCGCTGGCCATCAAAACCGGATTACCCGCCTGCGCAATCGCAGTATTCAACAGTATCCCGTTGTAACCCAGCTCCAAGGCTTGTACCGCGTGAGATGGTTTGCCAATGCCGGCATCCACAATTAATGGCAACTCGGGAATACGGTCACGAATAGTCTGCAAATTATAAGGGTTCATCAAACCGCGTCCGGTTCCGATGGGCGAGCCCCAAGGCATTAAAACTTGGCAACCGACATCTCGCAGTCGCTGGCAAATCACTAGATCATCGGTGCAGTAGGGAAACACCTTAAAACCAAGTTTAATTAATTGCTCAGCAGCCGCGACCGTAGCAAGAGGATCGGGCTGTAGATTGTAATCATCGCCGACAACTTCTAGCTTCAACCAGTCTGTTTCAAATAATTCCCGCGACATCTGCGCTAAGGTCACCGCTTCTTTGGCGTTATGGCAGCCAGCGGTATTTGGCAGCATGGTTTTCCTTAACTCTTTGAGCTGGCGCCAGAATGATTCGCCACCACCCTGCTCTGGAGACTGGCGGCGCAGAGACACGGTAACAATTTCCGCGCCGGACTCGGTGATTGCATCGCGCATAATGGCAGGCGATGGATATAACGCACTACCTATTAGCAGACGGCTATTGAATGTTTGACCGTAAAGGGTCCAGGTATCGCGGGTCATAGTGGCTGTTGCTGGCATCTTCATTTTGAAACTCTAGGTTATTGGCCGGACGCCGGAAGTCTAAGGTCTAATGTGAAAACCGTGCTTATCGTCAGACACCTGACTTCGGACATCCGACATCGCATCATCACCCTCCCTGCACCGGCGCTAGCACATCCACTTTGTCGCCATGTTCCAAGCAGTAACTTTTATACTGCGAACGCGGCACAAAGCTTTGATTCACTGCGATTGCGACCTTCCCCGCTTCAAAACCCCAGATCGTTAATAACTGAGCTAGGGGCTGATCTGGGGCGCAATCTCTGCTTTCATTATTTACACTGACGGTAATAATTGATGTCGTCATTTTAGTACTCTGTATCACCGGCCGGACGTTGGAAGACTGACGTCAGACGTAAAACCACCTATATCGCCCGACATCGGACGGCATCGTATCCCCTAACTACCGAGCTGAACGCTTGATGGGAGACGGTAAACGCAGAACCGCAGATGCAAGTAGCCTTTGCATCTGCCATCACCCGTCAAGCATATCGCTGCCCGACTCCCGGCTTCCCCAGCATCGCCAAGGCCGATTCAAGCACATGAGGACTGAGTAAATAGCCGTGCCGATAAAGTCCATTCACCACCAACAAGCCATCTGCACATTTTATTTCTGGCAAATTATCTGGCATCGCCGGTCGACAGTGAGCGTAGGCGTGCAGTACGGTCGCCTCGGCAAAACCACTGTGTACGCTATAAAGCGCCGACATGAGTTCAAGGCTAGAGCGCACCGTGACTGGCTTCATCGATTCACTTTCAATTTCCGTCGCGCCAATCACATAGCGATTTCCGGCGCGCGGGGAGATATATAATTTATAGCGCGGGTGCATGAGACGAATGGGGCGTTGCAGATTTACTTCCGGTGCGTGTACCCACAGCACTTCACCACGAACACCGCGCAAATTTGGCAGCTGTACTTTCGCGCCCATGCCTCGGCTATCGATAGCCCAATCAAACGAATAGTCTTCGTTTGCCAAGCGAATCTTCCCAGCATCAACGCTCAGCACTTCGCTAAACTCCCGCCACTTGCCACCGAGCTTGCTAATCGCTGTTTCCAAGGAAATGAGCAAGGCCTCGTTATCGAGATACGCCTCTTCCGCCAAAAACAATCCGCCGTGGTATCGCTCTGCCAACTCTGGCTCTAACTCGGCTAATCGGCGCCGATCAATCCGCTCAATAAATTCGTCGCAGTCTTGCACCTTGCCGCGCAGCTGTTGCTCAAAATGGTTTAAGCTGGATTCATCTAATTTATGCGCCACCACCACGCTGCCCTTGTTGCCAAAATCAACGTGCTGCCCGGTTATCTCCGCCAAGGCAGCCAATTCCTGGGGCCACCATGCCAAGGCCATTCGCCCCCAATCAAAAACGCAGCGCTCAGCGCTAACTACTTCGCTATAGGGCGCCAACATAGATGCCGCAACCTTAGCCGCACTGAGTTCAGCGGCGCGACTACCGCGCTCGAATAGGGTTACCTGGTGGCCACGCTGCAGCAACTTCCACGCAAGCAAGCGACCAAGCAAGCCAGCGCCGGCGATACCAATGCTTTGAGTGTCTGACGTCTGGGGTCGGACGTCGGATGCAGAGATCACGCGCTAAACCTCAGACGCCCGACCCGAAAGATATATCTCGCTTCCCAACTCTTTAAACTCTGCGGACTTTTTCTGCATTTCTAATTCCAAATCATCTGATTCAAGTTTGGCGGCGTAGTCACGCACGTCCTGGGTAATTTTCATTGAGCAGAATTTTGGCCCGCACATGGAACAAAAATGTGCGACCTTGGCAGATTCTTTGGGCAGGGTTTCATCGTGATATGAGCGCGCTGTGTCCGGGTCTAAACCAAGATTAAATTGATCTTCCCAACGGAATTCAAAACGCGCTTTACTCAAGGCGTTGTCGCGCAGCTGAGACCCCGGATGACCTTTGGCTAAATCAGCTGCGTGCGCGGCGATCTTGTAGGTAATGATGCCGGTTTTGACATCGTCTTTATTGGGCAAACCCAAGTGTTCTTTGGGGGTGACATAGCAGAGCATCGCACAGCCGTACCAGCCGATCTGGGCCGCACCAATACCGGAAGTAATGTGATCGTAGCCCGGCGCAATATCTGTCGTCAGTGGCCCAAGCGTGTAGAACGGCGCTTCGTCGCAATGCTTTAACTGCTCGGTCATATTTTCATGAATCATTTGCATGGGAACATGGCCCGGCCCTTCGATCATCACCTGCACGTCGTGCTCCCAGGCGCGCTTGGTCAATTCACCTAGGGTACGCAACTCACCAAACTGCGCTTCGTCATTGGCATCGGCTACTGAGCCCGGACGCAGACCATCCCCCAGGGAAAATGACACATCGTAGGCCTTCATAATTTCGCAGATATCATCGAAATGGGTATAAAGAAAATTTTCTTTGTGATGTGACAAACACCACTTCGCCATAATCGAGCCACCGCGAGATACTATGCCGGTCACCCGCTTCGCGGTCAGCGGCACATAACGCAGCAAGACACCGGCATGGATCGTGAAATAATCCACACCCTGCTCAGCTTGCTCAATTAAAGTGTCCCGGAAGATTTCCCAAGTTAAATCTTCGGCAACGCCATCCACTTTTTCAAGGGCCTGATAGATAGGCACGGTACCAACCGGCACCGGTGAGTTGCGTACGATCCACTCCCGGGTTTCGTGAATATTCTTGCCGGTGGATAAGTCCATCATGGTGTCCGCACCCCAACGAATACCCCACGTCAATTTAGCAACTTCTTCTTCAATAGAAGAACCCAAGGCCGAGTTGCCAATATTGCCGTTCACTTTCACTAGAAAATTACGGCCAATAATCATCGGTTCTAATTCAGGGTGATTGATATTGGCTGGAATAATGGCGCGGCCACGGGCAACTTCATCGCGTACAAATTCCGGCGTGATTTCTTTGGGAATACTGGCACCAAAAGCATTGCCGGGATGCTGATAACCCAGCTCCCCCGGCTGCTCGCCCGCTTCACGCGCCGCAGCCAAAGCCATATTTTCACGGATGGCAATGTATTCCATTTCCGGCGTAATAATACCGCGGCGGGCGTAATACATTTGACTCACATTCTTGCCCGCCAGCGCGCGGCGAGGCTTGCGCTTTAGGTCGAAACGCAGTTGCTGAAGATTCAAATCTGCTGCGCGCTTGCGGCTGTATTCTGAGCTGTCGCCAGCAAGCAATTCAGTATCCTCGCGGTCGAGAATCCACTGATCCCGAATGGGCACGAGACCTTTGCGAATATCGATATTTGCTTTGGGGTCAGTGTAGGCACCAGAGGTATCGTAAACCCGCACTGGCGGATTTGGCTCCAAACGCGTGCTGCCATCGGCGGCTTGTACCGGGGTTGAGGTAAGCTTAATTTCGCGCATCGGCACCTGAATGTCGGCGCGACTTCCCTGCATATAAATTTTTGAGGAACCCGGTAAGGGCTCTACAGAAGCATCGTCAACTTTGGCGGTATCACGCAATAATGGATATTCAGATGAACTCATATTCTTTCCCCTTTTTGCCAAAACGCACGCAGCGTTAAGCAATAGCGTTGAACGATAACGCCAAATAGGGATTAGATCGGCTCTAGGATTACCACGACGCAGGGAAAGCCCTGCAGAGAAGATCTTGTTTCCTACGCTGGCATTATCCAGATCAGGTAATACGGGATTCGAAAACGATCTCAGCCTATGCGCTTACGCGCGGGCACCCCGACAAGAGTTAAGAAGTGTAGGCGCTAAAAATACGAATAACAAGCCAGTACGCGTATTGATTTCGCCAAAAATATAAAAACTTAATTTATAAAATGCTACTTATAAAGTCACTATCACAGCACCCGCCACCGCGAGCGCTTTTGCGCGGGCCTCTTCAATATCTGCGCCGCGGGCTAAACCTACTCCCATGCGACGCTTACCACTCACCTCCGGTTTACCGAATAAGCGCAGCTGGGTATCTGGCGCCTCTAAAGCGTATTCAAGATTACCAAACGACACGCGCCTAGACTCGCCCTCGACCAATATTACCGCCGAGGCAGAGGGACCACATTGCTGAATATTGGGAATCGGCAAGCCGAGAATGGCGCGGGCGTGCAGGGCAAATTCGGATAGATCTTGGGAGATAAGCGTCACTAAGCCTGTATCGTGAGGTCGCGGCGACACTTCGCTAAAAATGACGTCGTCGCCTTTTACAAATAGCTCAACACCAAATAAACCCCAGCCACCGAGGGCTGTGGTTACCTGCTTAGCGATGTCTTGTGAGCGCTGCAATGCTTTTTCCGACATCGGCTGTGGCTGCCAAGACTCCTGATAATCGCCGTCTTTTTGCAAGTGACCGATGGGTGCGCAATAGCTTGTCGCGGTATCGTCACTGCCACAGCGATGGCGAATTGTTAATAAGGTAATTTCGTAATCGAAATCAACAAAGCCTTCGACGATAACCCTGCCAGCGCCTGCTCGCCCACCTTCCTGCGCATAGCTCCAGGCGGCGTCAACTTCCGTCAATCGTCTTACTAAACTTTGCCCCTTACCCGACGAACTCATAATGGGTTTCACTACACATGGCAAGCCAATCTCGGCGATAGCGGCGTCGAATTCGTCTTTGCTATCTGCAAAGCGATAGCTAGAGGTTGGTAATTCCAGCTTTTCTGCCACTAGGCGACGGATGCCTTCGCGGTTCATAGTGAGCTGTGCAGCGCGGGCGGTGGGCACCACATTAAATCCTTCACGCTCTAGTTCGACGAGGGTATCGGTGGCGATCGCTTCAATTTCCGGCACGATATAATCTGGTTTTTCTAACTCTATAATGCGGCGTAACTCGGCACCGTCTAACATCGAAAACGTGTAACTGCGATCGGCAACCTGCATCGCAGGTGCATTTTCATAGCGATCGCAGGCGATCACTTCCACACCCAGACGCTGTAGTTCAATAGCGACTTCCTTGCCAAGTTCGCCCGCGCCACAAAGTAATACCTTGCAGGCACTATCACTAAACGGAGTTCCTAAGGTGACCATAATATTCCTCTTGAAATTTCACTCGCTATCGAGTTTATCAGCTCAAAACAAAGCACAGTTGCAATACTAAAAATGCATAAACACCGGCGAGTACATCGTCGATCATAATACCAAAACCGCCGTGGACTTTTGCGTCCAACACCCGGATCGGCCAGGGCTTCCAAATATCAAATAAACGAAATAGCGCGAAACCGAGGGCTATCCAAAATATATTCACAGGGACTAAAAATAAAGCAATCCACAAGCCGACAAACTCATCCCAAACGATGCCGCCGTGGTCGTGAACACCTAATGCTTTTGCCGTTTCGCCACAAAAATATACGCCTGCTGCGAATGCTAAAATTAATACAATGATATAATTTGCCGGCGATAAAAATTGCAACACATACCAAAATGGCAGCGCCGCAAGCGTACCGAAGGTTCCCGGTGCCTTTGTCGCTAAACCGCTGCCAAAACCGACAGAAAGTAAGTGCACTGGGTTTTTTAATAATGTCACTGGAATTTTTGTTGCCATATTTTATGTAAGCCAGTTTTAAAAATGTTGGTAGCCACCGCGAGGTGAATACAAATTTTGTTGCGCGTCATAGCAGCGCAAACCACTGCCAGCTTCTATATAACCAACTTCGGTAAGCGCCAAATTCAAGCTCGCACTTAAGACCTCAACGTCCGCACGGCGCGATGCCGGCACGGTAAAGCACAACTCATAATCATCGCCGCCACTGAGTGCAGAATCAATCGCGCCACCGTGTTTTATCAGCGCCGCCGACAGTGGCAGATCTTGCAGCCGTAGCACAGCCGCAACACCACTGGCTTTTAAAATATGGCCTAAATCTGCAACGAGGCCGTCTGAAATATCGATGGCTGCGGTAGCGAGATTTCGCAGTTTTTGCCCTAGCGCTAAACGCGGTGCAGGAGTGTGATAGCGCGTTAAAAGCTCGCGCTGGTAGGGCTGTAAGTCCGAGGACTGCGTATCTAAAAACGCCAGGGCCGCGTTGGCATCACCCACGTTGCCCGACACAAAAACAATATCGCCGACTTGCGCGCCATTTCGCAATAATGCTTGCCCAGAAGGGGCCGAACCCATTACTTGAATGCTCATGCACAGTGGCCCACGGGTGGTATCGCCACCTACCAAGACCACCGCATATTCACTGGCGGCCTCTGCCAATGCTGCAGAAAATTCCGCCAGCCAAACTTCGTCAACCTCTGACAGTGTTAGCGCCAACGTAAACGCTAGTGGAGTCGCTCCACTGGCAGCCAAATCGCTCACACACACAGCAAGTGCTCGTCGCGCGAGCAAGGCGGGAGAATAGCTCTTTGGGAAATGAACCGTTTCAACTAAGGTGTCGACCGAAAGCAGTAACTCTTCACCGGCGGGAATGGCTAGCACTGCACAATCATCGCCAATACCACAGCGAATAGTGTTTGCGTTAGTACCAGAAATTTGTCCGGCACCTTCGCGAAAATAACGGTGAATTATATCGAATTCAGATGCCGGCATAGGTATGTTCGTCGCAGATTATTCTGCGTTTTTCGGCGCGCTAGGCTTGGCGGTCTTGCCCTTTTCTGCAGCCACTTCAACCGCGCGACACTCCACCGCAACCCGGTCTAGCACGCCATTTAGATAGCGGTAACCATCGGTGGCGCCAAAACGCTTACCCAAATTAATAGTTTCATTGATGGCGACTTTATAGGGCACATCAATACGACGCAGAAGCTCATAGGAGCCCATGCGCAACAAGCACAACTCAATAGGATCCAGGTCCGTTAATTTTCGATCTAAATGCTTTTCGAACAGACCATGCAATGCCGTTAGTTGTGCAGGAATATTATGCACAAGGTCGTGGAAAAATTCTTTGTCTACATGGGTCATGTCATAGTCAGCTTGAAACTGGGCTTCGATTTCATTTAAGGCCTGACCAGCCATATGCCATTGATACAATGCCTGCATAGCGTAATGACGTGCTTTGCGTCGGTCTGCCGCCAACTGATTACGGGATGGGTTCTCAAGACGATTAGCCACAAAATATTCTCATGCTAGTGGTTAAAACCACAAATAAAAAACCGTGCAAGCGCGTGAAGGCTGCACGAAACAATGATGAGCACACGCTCAATGTTTTAAAACAATTACAACTGCTTGAGGAGGCTAACCATTTCAATGGCTGACATCGCCGCCTCTTCGCCTTTATTTCCAGCCTTGGTGCCTGCGCGCTCTACTGCCTGCTCAATGGTATCGACGGTCAGCACACCAAACGCCACCGGCACGCCATATTGCATTGTCACCTGTGCCAAACCTTTTACGCACTCGCCCGCGACATATTCAAAGTGCGGGGTACCGCCGCGAATGACAGCGCCAAGCGCAATAATGGCATCGTAATTTTTACTGTCTGCAACCTTCTGGCAAACCAGCGGAATCTCAAAGGCGCCCGGTGCACGGACAATAGTAATATTGTCATCTGCAACACCGTGACGACGCAGTGTGTCTAAGGCACCTTCTAATAAACTTTCAACAACAAAGCTATTCCAGCGACCAACCACGATCGCAAACTTTCCAGCTACCGCGACGAAATTACCTTCGATGGTTTTCATATCTACTTTCCTTTCCATTTTGCAGTTACTTCACTCACGTGATGTATACCGTCATTAAGCACTTATATTATCTGGGCTAACAAATTCCACAACTTCCAGATCGAAACCCGAGATCGCATTATATTTAACCGGTGCACCCATCAAACGAATTTTTCCAACGCCAACATCACGGAGGATCTGCGAGCCCAAACCAACATTAAAGTAGGTCGTTTGATACTGCACACTATCTCCCTGCAATGGCGATTTAGTGCCCTGCGCGATTCCCAGCTCCGCCAGAATCGACTCAGGTGTTTCACGGTTGGCCAGTAGCACCACCACGCCACCGTGGGCAGCGATTGTTTCTAAGCTGCGGTGCATATTCCAACCGGTGGTTGAACCCGGTGGCTGGGTTTGCAACAGGTCGCGAACTGACGAACCCAGGTGCACACGCGCTAAGGTCGGCGTGTCAGAACTAATGTCGCCCTTCTGTACCGCGAAATGGATTTCACCCGCCACAGAATCTTTATAGGCATGCAGAACAAAATCGCCAAAGTCGGTGGAAATGGTCGCGCTGCTAATTTTCTCAATGGTTTGCTCATTCAACACCTGATAGTGAATCAGATCGGCAATGGTTCCCATTTTTAAATCGTGTTCAGCAGCGAAGATTTCCAAATCGGCGCGGCGCGCCATGGTGCCGTCTTCGTTCATAATCTCGCAAATCACGCCAGTTGCTTCAAACCCTGCCAAGCGCGCTAAATCACAGGCGGCTTCGGTGTGACCGGCGCGGCTCAACACCCCACCCGGCTCAGACATCAGCGGAAAAATATGGCCGGGCTGAACGATATCGGCTGCCACCGCATTACGCGCCGCAGCGGTTCTTACAGTATGGGCTCGGTCAGCGGCAGAGATCCCTGTTGTCACGCCCTTGGTCGCTTCAATCGACAGGGTAAATTTGGTGCCAAAGCCTGAGGCGTTGCGGTCTACCATGAGCGGCAGAGCTAGCTGTTTGCAGCGCTCGCGGGTCATCGGCATACAAATTAATCCGCGGCCATATTTAGCCATGAAGTTAATATCTTGTGGACGCACGCATTCCGCCGCCATAACGAGATCACCTTCATTTTCGCGATCTTCGTCGTCCATTAAAATAACCATCTTACCCAGGCGGATATCCTGAATTAGATCTTCTATTTTGCTCATTGCCATAATACTGTCCTAGCTCGTCGAGACGATTGGCGGCGACTATTTCCGCGTCTTTATAAATCCATTGTCGGCCAAAGTGGCCATAGAAAGCCCCGCAGGCTTGTCCGCCTGCAATAAGCGCTCGAGATAACGCGCCACCATATCGACTTCCAAATTAACTTCCGTACCGACACCGTAGTGTTGAATAATGGTTTCCGCTGCGGTGTGCGGCACAATATTCAAATCAAACGTGCTAGCCTCAACTCGGTTAACCGTCAGGCTAACACCATCTACACAAATCGAGCCCTTGCTCGCAATATAGCGGGCCAACTCACTTGGCGCCTGAATACGTAAGCGAAGTGAACGGGCGTCTTTGTGGCAAGCTGTCACCCGTCCCACACCGTCGATATGACCACTGACGATGTGTCCGTCAAAACGGCTACCCACCAACATTGCGCGCTCTAAATTTAAAGATTGACCAACAACAGCCTTGGCAAAGGTACTGAGTGAGAGTGTCTCATTAGAGACGTCCGCCCAAAAACCATCGCTTTCGATAGCAACCACGGTCAAACACACGCCGTTGCTCGCTATACTGTCGCCCAATTTCACATCAGCCATTGGCAGGCTGGCACAGCTAATCCGTAGACGCATATCACCACCGCGCTTTTCAATCGCGGCGATACTACCTTGCGCTTCTACAATACCGGTGAACATTTACGCCTGCTCCGCGCCATTGTGCTGGGCTTTTGGCACGCGGCATTGAATACGCCAATCTTTACCCACCGCGCGGATATCAATGATATCAATAGCCTGTTGCTCTTGCATCGCGGCCATCGGCCAGTCGACCAATGGCCGGCCACTACTCCCCATTAAACACGGGGCCATATACACAAACCACTCATCCACCAAGCCCGCGCGAAGTGCAGCGCCAGCTAACACCGCCCCGGCCTCAAGCAATACTTCATTACAGCCGCGATCCGCCAAGTAACGCATCAAAGCGGGCAAGCTGACCTTGCCGCCGCCATCATCCTCAATGACTACAATCTTAGCACCCGCCGCAATTAGCGCTTTTTGCTTGGCAATATCCGTCACTCGCGTTGCGATTAACACCTCGCCACCGCCGGCCAACAACTTAGCTGTTGGCGGCGTGCGCAGCGAAGAGTCGACAATCACACGCAACGGCTGACGCCATTTACCTTTGAGTGCCTGGGCCGACACATCCTCTACTGAAAAACTGTCTGGTCTCACCGTCAGCGCGGCGTCGTCGTACAGAATAGTTTCTACACCGCTTAAAATCGC
Source organism: uncultured Zhongshania sp. (assembly GCF_963975605.1). Lineage (NCBI taxonomy): Bacteria > Pseudomonadati > Pseudomonadota > Gammaproteobacteria > Cellvibrionales > Spongiibacteraceae > Zhongshania > uncultured Zhongshania sp. The sequence goes on from NZ_CAXBHN010000023.1 coordinate 40,976, forward strand.
GCAGCTTTGGGCGCGCAATTTCTGCACATCAGCTCTGGCCTCAGGGCCGGTAATCCACTGGCTTTCACCGGATGCCATGGCGGTTCTGCCATCTATACTACTGGCCGACTTTAAACGCAGCCACGGCAGGCCACCGCGCATGCGACGCATAAAACCAGGGTTTAGCGCTTCGGCCTGCGCGGCCATTAAACCCAAATCAACATGAATACCCACCTCTCGCAGACGGGTAATTCCGCGGCCGGCGACTAAGGGGTTGGGGTCTTCCATCGCCACTACAACGCGGCTCACTCCGGCATGAATAAGCGTATCCGCGCAGGGCGGCGTTCGACCTTGATGACTGCAGGGTTCCAGCGTGACGTAAGCGGTAGCACCCTTAGCGTCACTCAATTGCGCCAAGGCATTCACCTCGGCATGACCTTCGCCGGCGCGCTGATGCCAGCCCTGCGATATCAGCTGACCGTCGCGACAAATAACACAGCCAACGCGGGGATTTGGACTCGTTGAATAGCGACCGCGTTCAGCTAAGCGCAGCGCCTCAGCCATCATCCGCAGGTCGACATCGCTAAAGCTCATAACTACTCGTTAAATCCAGAGCGGGGTTCTGCCGACAGGCGGTCAATTTCAGCCCGGAATTCATCTAAGTCTTGGAAGCTTCGATATACAGACGCAAACCGCACATACGCAACGTGATCCAAGGCTTTCAAGGCTTCCATAACCTGCTCACCCACATCTCGACTGTCGATCTCGCGCTCACCGGTCGCCTGCAAGCGACGCTTAATGCCGCTAATCTCAGCTTCGATATGCTCAACACTGACCGGCCGCTTTTCTAGTGCTTTCAAGACCCCTGAGCGCAATTTTGCTTCATCAAAAGGCTCTCGTGAGCCGTCTGTTTTGATGATTTTTGGCATCAATAGCTCAGCACTTTCGTAGGTGGTAAACCGTTCCGAACAAGACAGGCACTCACGACGACGGCGAACCTGTCCGCCTTCCGCCACTAAGCGTGAATCGATTACTTTGGTATCGTCAAAATTGCAAAACGGGCAGCGCATATTAGGTAATGCCTCTTTGCGAGTTTATTGCAGCACAGCTTGGCGCACCATGCATAAAGCCCTGGGACAGATGTCGGACGTCAGACGTCGGAAAAACCCGACACGTCAGACATCCGACACCAGACTTATCCGTAAACAGGATAGCGCTTACAAATTTCCAGCACTTTCGCTTTCACTTCGTTGATTTTGGCAGTGGCATCGCCTGCTTCCAGCGCTTCCAATACATCGCACATCCAATTCGCCAACTCGATACACTCAGCTTCTTTAAAGCCGCGAGTAGTTACCGCCGGCGTGCCCACACGCAAACCGCTGGTGATGAACGGCGAGCGCGGGTCATTTGGTACCGCATTTTTGTTCACGGTGATGTTTGCCGCACCCAGTGCTGCATCTGCATCTTTACCGGTGTAAGACTTGCCGATCAGATCAACCAGCATCAGGTGGTTTTCAGTACCGCCAGAGACGATATTAATACCGCGTTCGATGAAGGTCTTGGCCATTGCCTTAGCATTGCTTACTACCTGCTTTTGGTAAACCACATACTCAGGCGCCATCGCTTCTTTAAAGCTAACAGCCTTAGCGGCGATCACGTGCATCAAGGGGCCGCCCTGACCACCGGGGAATACCGCCGAATTTAGCTTCTTCTCGATTTCTTCATTGGCCTTAGCCAGGATCAAACCACCACGCGGGCCGCGCAGGGTTTTGTGAGTCGTCGTCGTGACAACGTCTGCGTAGGGCATTGGGTTGGGGTAGACACCCGCTGCAACCAAGCCGGCCACGTGTGCCATATCAACCATGAGATAAGCGCCAACCATGTCAGCGATTTCGCGGAATCTAGCCCAGTCAACAATACCTGAGTACGCCGAGAAACCGGCGACAATCATTTTTGGCTTGTGCTCAAGGGCCAGTGCCTCAACCTGAGCGTAATCGATCTCGCCGGTATCGTTGTTCAAACCGTACTGAACCGCGTTATAGGTTTTACCTGAGAAATTGGGTTTAGCACCGTGGGTTAAGTGACCGCCAGCATCCAAACTCATCCCTAATACTGTCTCACCCGGCAATACCAGAGCTTGGTAAACCGCGCCATTGGCCTGTGAACCCGAGTGGGGCTGCACATTGGCGTAATCTGCACCAAACAGCTTTTTTGCACGTTCAATGGCCAGTGTTTCAGCCTTATCAACGTATTCACAACCACCGTAGTAACGCTTGCCAGGATAACCTTCAGCGTACTTGTTAGTCAGAACCGTACCCTGCGCCTGCATGACTGCGGGACTGGTGTAGTTTTCAGAAGCGATCAGCTCGATATGCTCTTCCTGACGCACCTCTTCTTCTTGGATCGCAGACCAGATTTCGTCGTCGAAACCGGCAATTGTCATCTCTTTGCTAAACATCACTACCCCCGAGGTATACACAGGCTTTGAAAAGCCGCGCATTGTACAATAAATGTGCGCTTTCGGCACCGTTTAATGGCATCCTCCGCGCCCTCAAAATAAATTTTTATCCGCGCCGCTACTGGCTCGACAAAACATTGCGGAACCGCCCAGCTTTCGGTACCTTTCCGTCTATTTAATCGTCGCCGAGCCTCGGCGACACAGTGCTTTGTCAGGAGTCAGCATGGCGCAATCTGCTGAAGAGTCCTATTATTTTTTCGTAACCTTTGGTGAGAGTGCTGATGAAAGCCTTTATATAAGCCCTAAAGCCCCAAAGCCACTCAGAACACCTCTCGTTTCCCTCCAAAAATTAGACATTTAGTTAAGTTTTACGAAAAACGGCTGCTAAACATAACTTTTTTCCGCCGATTTACGATGTAATTTTTCTGACTCAAGGCTACTCAAAGGGGCAGTCTGTTGACTTCCTTTTCGACACTAACCATTTATTTTAATAACCAAAAACAGGCGGTAGTGCTTTATACATAAGTTCCCGAAAATTCTTCAAACGAGCTGGTCACTGAAAACCCAACGTCACTACCAAGTGCTTTGAAGTGCTCCTTGCCACATGCGATCTTAGCTTTCTCGGCTGGACGAAGTGCATCGGTGAAGAGCGAGCCCTTGGTCTCCACAACGAAGTACAGCTTCTCCTTGCCGTCAGCCTCGATCAGTACGGCCCAGTCGGGGTTATAGGTTCCCAGAGGGGTCTCGATCTTGAACCAGTCAGGCAGCTTGGCGTAAAGCTTTATATCGTCACTGCCCTCGAAGGACTTGGCAAACTCCAACTCAACATCAGAGTCGTAAACCACGTGGTCAAACACCGACTTCTCGCTCTCGACCATGTTCTTCTGCAGATAGCCGAACAGTTCGTTGTCGCTGAAAAGCTCCTGGGCATAGAACTGATCATCTCCAATTTTGTGGCACACAAAAGAATGAGAACATTTTTTGTTGAGTTTCCTGTGTTTGTCATCAGGCCATGCAAGCGGCCAACAATGCGCTGTTTTGCGTCACGTGGGCATTCCAGTGCACCTATAACTATAGTGTTGCGACGGATCGGAAGTATGGCGACTTTCATCGCAGTAGCCGTTATATGTCGTCATTAGGCACTCCTATACAGTGGGCAAGCCAAGCTTGTCAAAGAATGCCCGGTTGCGCTCTCTGGCCGCTTTCACTAATTGGTCGAAACTAATTACTTCAATGTAAGCATGGGAAGGCTCGTTGTAACCGAAATAACCCATGCCGTCAGATGTAATACGCAAGTTCGCTCTGCGGCAACGTCGATGCATGGATTCAGTTAGGTCGCAGAGCACATAGCAATAGCCAGGGATGTCATTATTGCCTGGGATCGGACGACCGGATTTTGTAGAGACCTTTCCCTCTCGTATTCGCTCTAAATAGCTAAGTGCCTGATCAATCGGGTCCTTATCTTCGCCTTCACGCATGTCGTTGCGCATTGGACGTTTGATTTCGACAACGGTAATAGCTGCAAGGGGAAAACTGGTTTGATCATTAACAAGCAGTGGGTTATCAAACACTCTAAGGCTGAGCAAGTCAGGCTCTTTGGTGGACTTATTGCCAGTAATTGGCATGGCATTCAGTGTTTTGTCTGAGGCCAAGTAGTTATGAAATGCCAAGCGCTCATCGATCAGCCAAAGGTTGCAAGAATCCAGAAAAACCTCGCTGGAATCTTTGCGCATAGGCATGATCAGCTCATGAATCATATCTTCACGGGCGTACTTGCCATTATCTAAGCGCTCGATGGATTTTTGTAGCAGATCAATAATGACCTTGCGATGTGAAACGTAATTGGCAAGGTCTGATTTTTTAAGGTCTTCTGCCTTGCGTAGATATTCACTCAGCCGTTCTTTGTATTCTGCTACATGCTCCTCATTCTGAGGCTGCATGATGTCGTGCCCTTCGCTCACCAACTGCCGCTCCACTTCATACCACTGAGCATGCAGATGTAGTTCTAGATCCTTGTCAGACTTTTCCGGGTCAACAATGAGAAATTCTTCGGCTACATAATTGGCAATGGGGCGGTAGCGCGGTGCGTGATTGTTAATAAAATCATCCACCCGTTTGCGACCGGCTGACACATTTTCTGACAGGACATCCTGCAAATACTCTCTAGTCCGCTCTAACACCGCATCGCGAATGTGTTTGAAGCTGACTTCATTGAGCATGTCCTCTACGTCTTCGGCAATATCAAAGGAGATACGCTCACTGCGCACGTGCTCGTTGAGATAATCGGAAGACACATAGCAGGTGTATGTGAACTCGCCGGAAGCGTCTGAAATTTTACCGTACAAGCCAGTGAGTTTGCCTTGAATAGACTCTTCTTTAACCAATCGGTTGGCCGCACATAGAGCCAGTTGATGCTTTTTATTTACAGATGCTCGAAACTTAATGTGGGTCAGGTCGAAGGAATAATTACGAATCTTGATGGTTTCGAGGAACGCACTCGCGTGCATATGTTCTTGGAGCAAGAGATCAAGATCGAATACCTCTCTTGCATCTTCTACCAGAATCTTAGGTGCGCTGCCCTCGCGAACAAAATACCAAAGCACATGCTCCAGCAACTGATTGGCGATGGACTGGCCTTTGGTGGGCACCTGCTTTCGAAAGTTTTCATCAAACCCTACCAGCTTGACCAGAGTGCCTGACTGCTGGTCGGTAGCCGTCACAACTTTTTCACCGTGGACACCCAGTTTATCGTCAAAGCGGAATACGCGTTTTTTTAGTTCCCCATCAGCATCGAGAAAGTGGCTCTCCACTTCGACCAGATCAAACACCTTCAGCCACATCAAGCGGCCAACACCCCGGCAGCCCTTGGCAATTTTATGGTCGGAATCTAGGGTTTCAAATGATTTAAAGTTGGTTTCATCAAAACCACAACCATTGTCAGTGATGGTGAAACCGATAATAGGCGGTAGAGCTTTGGCGTCCAAATCCAAACCGCCTTGGGTAGCTCGATTGATACGAAGAACAATCTTGCCATTATCGGCATTGCCTTTTTCTTCAATTGAGTGAATAGAGTTTACCACCGCCTCAAATACCGGCATTAAGCCGTGGCTCTTGGGCAATGAGGTATTGCGTAAACGGCCCTTTAAATTTGTTTGTAGGCTCACGGCGCACCATCCTCTTTTTCTTCGTTGTTGCCAAGAAATTCGTGCAGTTGTTTTAACTTGAGTAAGAGCTCGTCAAAGGTAATAATTTGCACATTCTTCGAGTTGCGACGATACATCTCAAAAGACTTCTTCTCGTCTTCATTGCTAGGCATCGTACCAATTACCAAAATGCTGTTAACAGCATACGATTCAATGTCATAAATTCGATTGTTGTTTTTAATAGAGGCGATGTTTTGCTGTAGCTGATAACACTGGTCAAGCACTTGTGTTACAGATGTTGATTTGCATTTAAAACTGACCCAGGATTTGCATCTAAAATTGACCCACCCT
>NZ_CAXBHN010000024.1:0-43969 GCF_963975605.1 uncultured Zhongshania sp.
ATGCCTTAGCCGAGATTGCAAAGGATAAATAGAGTGGGGTTTATTGAGCGCTTACATTTATTTGACCAGCTGTGTAGAGTAAAAGCGATAGCTCTAGCGTCTAAGCTTAAGATTGAATGTCTGCTGAGTATAAATTTTCTTCCTAACGCGATATATAAACCAGAGCGTTGTATTCGTACTACCCTAGCAGCGGCTGAAAAATATTCATTCCCTGTTGAGAAGATCATCTTTGAATTTACTGAAAGTGAAAAAATCGAAGATATTGAGCACCTCAAGAAGATTGTTGAATATTATATGTCTAAAAACTTCATCACGGCGCTCGACGATTTTGGAGCAGGTTACGCTGGTTTGGGGTTGCTCGCTGATTTCCAAACCAATCTTGTAAAGTTGGATATGGGGCTTATTCGTGACATTGACAAAAAGCTCGCAAGGCAACTCATCGTTAAAAATTGTTTGAATTTATTCGGCGAGCTTAATATCACCGTTATAGCGGAAGGAGTTGAAACCAGGGAAGAGATGAGCTGGTTGCGGGATGCCGGTGTTGAACTGATGCAGGGTTATTATTTTGCTAAGCCGGGATTTGAATGTCTGCCAAGTGTGGACTTTAGGGAAGGCGATTAGTATTTATTCCAAGGCAGGTTCGGTTCCTACGATTTCGCACTCTTATTTTGCGTACCTTATGCGACGCAATAGTTCCATTAATAGGCTGTTTGGATTTGATTGGTAGCGGTATTAACTCGCTCTTTAGAGCACCGCCAAGATCAGCCTTCTCTATAAAAAATGGATTTGTTTACTGATTACCTCCCCAGTTTTAACTATTTTTATAAGCTAGCGCAATTGTTCAGCAGATTGCAGGCTCCATTTCAGATCAACCCTCAGCCTTGTCGTCAGATCCGAATGCGATGGCTATAAATGCGCCTAATCAAGGTTTGTTACCAGGGCCGTATCTTCCTGAGGAAGCGCATAAGTAGTGCTAGGGTCAGCGATGAATAGATAAACTGTTCTCGCCTTTTTTACTGGTTTTGTTCGTTTTCCTGTTGCTATAAAAGCCCTTTCTCAATTTGGCGCTTAATCCATTTTGCGGAGTTGGCGCTGGTGTTGGTGCGAGTTTGTTCGGCTACTAAATCTGCGGCTGTAATGAGCTTGCCTAAATCGATACCGGTGTCGAAGCCCATTTGATTGAGCATTAACACCACGTCCTCGGTGGCAACATTGCCGGAGGCTCCCGGTGCGAAAGGACAGCCGCCTAAGCCGCCGATCGATGAGTCGAACTTGCGAATGCCGCATTCCACCGCCGCGTACACATTGGCAACACCCATGGCGCGGGTGTCGTGAAAATGGCAGGACAGACGGTGCGCGCCGAACTCACTCACCAGTTTCGTCATAAGAGACCTCACCTGTCCCGGTGAGGCGGCGCCAATGGTGTCGGCGAGCACGACTTCCGGTGCGCCAGCTGCGAACAACTCGGCGCATAAGTCGATGACGGTATTTTCAGGTATTAGGCCTTCAAACGGGCACTCCCACGCCGTGGCAATGCAGGCGAGGGTAATTAACTCATCGGTATGACTTCTGCCCAGCACATCTTTTGCAAAGCTCATGACCTGGCTATTGCTCATGCGGATGTTCTTTTCGTTCATGGTATTGCTGGCGGCAATCACAAGGCTAACCGTATCGATACCAGAGGCTTTTGCTAACTCATAACCTTTTAGGTTTGGAATCAATGCAGAGAAGTGAAAATCCCCTTTAGGCAAAGCGGCAATGACGTCCGCGGTACCGCTCATGGCGGGCACGGCAGCGGGGGACACGAAAGAACCCACTTCAATATGTTTTACGCCCGCAGCGATAAGGGCATGAATCAGTGCAACGCGCTGCTGTGGCTCAAGAATGACGGCTTGGTTTTGCAAACCATCGCGGGGGCCAACGTCATTGATGATGATTTTTTCTGCCATGGGGGAGTCCGTATGCTTCTATTTGTGAGGCGAGTTATTAGGCAATGATACCAGCGGCCTTCAGGCTAGCGGTATCCGCAGCGCTGTAATTCGCTAATTCTGCCATGATCTCGTCGGTATTCTGCCCAAGTAGCGGTGCCGCCGAGAAGGACTCTTCACCGCTTCGCGAAAGTTTGATGGGGTTGCCGGGGCCTTTTGTACTTTTGCCTGCCGGGTGTTTTAACTCAACCAGCATATTGCGGTGCTGTATCTGCGGGTCGCTTAAGGCCTGAGCAAAGTTATTGACCGGCGCCACCGGAATGCGCGCCGCGTTTAATTTTGTTAACCAGTTGGCGCTGGTGTCGAGTCGGAAAATATCGGCTAACGTTTTGTCAATAAAATTCTTGTCGGCTAGTCGGCCGGGTTGCCCGTCGTATTCTGGTTTATCTAATTCCGCGCAGTTCACCAAGGCTTTTAGATTTTGCCAAAAATTGTCGGTAAGCACGCAAATCACAATATGCCCATCAGCCGTTGGATAGCTATTGTAGGGAACATGCACAAAGTGGCTGTTGCCAATGGGGTGTGGGTTCTCGCCGGATAAACAGTGCATGGTGGCCATATAATTTAAGAGCGAGACTTGCACGTCTAACATCGAGATATCAACGTGCTGGCCCAGGCCAGAGCTATACCGTTCGATGATGGCACTCATCACTCCCATAATGCCGAACATGCCGCCGCCTAAATCGCCGATGGGAATGCCCGCGCGCATAGGCTGGCTAGCATCGGTGCCGGTAATCGACATGCCGCCGCCGTAGGCCTGAGCGACTTGGTCAAAAGCGGGGCGGTTTGCACCCGGCCCGCTTTCCCCAAAGCCGGTGATAGAGCAGGTGATGATGCGGGGATTCACTACAGATAAATGCGCGTAATCAATTTTGAGTTTAGCGGGTACGCCTGCGGCGTAATTATTAATAACAACATCTGCCGTTTTAACCAAATCGTAAAAAATGCGCAGACCGTCTTCGCTTTTTAAGTCGATCGCGATGCTGCGTTTATTGCGGTTTAAGGTAATGAAATACGCACCCATGCCATCGATCGAATTTTTGGGATCACTGGCAAGCAATTTACGTGTGCCTTCTCCGCCAATCGGTTCGACTTTAATTAAATCTGCACCTAAGTCTGCCAGCGTCATTGTGCAAAAGGGGCCGGACAGCATGTGAGTCAAATCTAAAACACGAATATTGTTGAGGGGTTTATTCATAGCCGACTCTTAATCTTATTTTTAATTCGCGGCGGTTTAGCCAGCGCTAATAACTGAGCCGCCGTCTATTACCAGAAGCCCGCCGGTCATATAAGACGAGGCTCTGGAGCACAAATAAATCACGGTGCCGGCGGCATCTTCCAGCTTGCCCATGCGGTTCATGGGGATGTTCTTATTCAAGGCCTCTTCGTCTTCCATCAAATACGCAGTCATATTGCTGGGGAATAAACCCGGCGCGATGGCATTCACATTGATATGATCTTTTACCAAACTGGCGGCTAATTGTTGCGTGAGCTGAACCACGGCTGCTTTGCTAGCCGAGTAAGAAAAAGTTGGTTGCTGTGAATAGCGCAGGGCGTAAACAGACGCCAAATTTACAATGCGGGCGGGTTCTTCTTTGCTTGCGCTGGCGCGCAGTAAAGGCAGTAATTTTTGAGTCAGGAAAAACACCGATTTAACGTTGAGATCCATCACTTTGTCCCAGCCACTTTCCGGGAATTCGTCGATGGGTGCGCCCCATGTTGCGCCAGCGTTATTGATGAGAATGTCGAGCTTGGTTTCCCTTGCGCTGATCTCTTTCGCCAGCTTGCTGATGCCGTCGAGTTGCGATAAATCAGAGGGGATCGCGATACACTCGCCAAGCTCGGCAAGTCTTGCGCGAGTGGTTTCCAGTTCTTCAGCTTTGCGCGAGGTGATATAGACCTTGGCGCCAGCGCGAAGGAAACCCTCGGCGATCATCGCGCCAATACCGCGGGAACCGCCGGTCACCAATGCCGTTTTGCCAGCAATAGAAAATAAGTCCTGCATGGGAGCTCCTCCGTAACAATGTAATTAACGTTGACGATACTGCTCTTCGCCAAAGGAATAAGACCACGTCTTTTCATCCAATTCCATTTTGAAATTCGGCGGCAGCTTATACACCCAGCCGTGGATTAAATCTTTACCGCGCTCTACCGCAGGGCGCTGCTCTATGCGTGTAAACCAGTCGTGCAGTCGGGGAAAGTCTTTGTCTAAGTGAATATCGATCAAGGGCAGGGCGCGCAGCCACGGCCAGCAGGCAATATCGGCAATCGAATAATCGCCAGCCAGATAGTCCTGGTTTTGAAGCTGACCTTCCAGTACACGGCATTGGCGCAGGCTTTCATTGACATAGCGTTCGCGGGCGTAATCCTGCTGAACACGGGCGTAGCGAATAAAGTGGTGGGCTTGACCTTGTAGAGGGCCAACGCCCGCCACCTGGAACATCAGCCACTGCAATTGCTGAAAGCGCGTGACCGGGTCCTTCGCCATCAACTTGCCGGTCTTTTCCGCCAGATAGATCAGTATTGCGCCAGTTTCAAAGATCACCATGGGCTCGTCACTGCCAGATATGGGGTCGTGGTCTACTAGCACCGGCAGTTTGTTGTTGGGATTCAGCGCGAGCAACTCAGGCTTAAATTGATCGCCTACACTGATGTCGTAGGGAATCACATTGTATTCAAGACCTAACTCTTCGAGCGCGATAGAAATTTTATGGCCATTGGGCGTGGGAACGGTATGCAGGTCGATCACGGCGCGACTCTCCTTATTTAATTGTCAAGTATGTTGACATTGTGGGCCGGTGATTGTCCAGCGGAATTTGTTTGTTTAACGCCGCGCTCTAACTGAGTGGTGAGCACTTGACGGCGGCTTGCCGACACGTTAATAATGTAAACATAATTGACAATGTTGGCGCCTCGCAGCGCCGGCGATACATAATAATAAATAAAGGCTAATAACGATGTTGACGGTTAATACGGTGCGTTGGTTTGCCCTCGGTTTAGTGGGTTGCGTGGCGCAAACAAGCTTGGCCGCAGATGCTGTGTCCGGCCAAAATGCCGAGTCTTCCGGGCGCCGTATGTTAGAAGAGGTGGTGGTCAGCGCCCAAAAAGTGGAGCAGTCTTCACAAGATGTACCCATTTCGCTAACGGCTGTCAGCGGTGATTTTATGCGCGAAGTTGGCGCAACCGGCCTGCAAGACATTGCGCCGTACATTCCCAATGTGCGGTTCTCATCAGACACCGACCCCGCCTTGGCGCAAATTAATATCCGCGGCTTTGGTTCCAACCCGCTGAATTCCGCCTTTGATAGCTCGGTTGGTTTTGTGCAAGACGAGGTGTTTTTCAATCGTCCGTCATACTACAACGAAGCGATGTTCGATATCGCGAGGGTAGAGGTCTTGCGCGGCCCGCAGGGCACGCTGTTTGGTAAAAACACCATCGCGGGTGTATTTAACGTCACTACAAAAGGCCCGACGGAAGAATTTTCAGCCGATTTTCGTGTTAATAAGACCGACCCCGACGAAGTCAGTTATGAAGGCGGTGTTGGCGGTATGGTCACCGACTGGTTTGGTGTTCGTGTTGCTGCTCAGGACATAAGCCGCGACGGGCAGTTGCACAATCAGTTTTTGAATCGTCAAGATGACGAACACGAGCAGAACGCGCAGCGAATCAAATTGTTATTTCTACCTTCGGAAAATGTCTCCGTAGAGTTAATGGCTGTCACGTCGGAAACCTCGGCAAATTACTGGGGACTTCAGTTGATGAATTTAGATGAAGGTAGCAGTGATTTTCTTAGAAACTATGATCCCAATATTGAAGACGATCCCTATAATTTTACTAGCTCCTATGATCAAGACGGATTTTTAGATAAGACCTCTGACACCCTTAGTATGAAAACAGATTGGGATATTGGCCCTGTCGGCGCCTTGAATAACCTCAATATGGTGTTGGTTTTAGCAGATACCTCACTAACCATTGATAGTTTAGTGGATTTAGACACCTCACCGGCGGATCTTGCAGCTTTAGAAGTTGTGTCCGACTACGAGCAGCAATCTGCCGAGTTGCGTTTTAGTGGAACAGCAGACAATTTGTTTGGTATTGGTTCTGGTGTTGAATTTGTTGTTGGCGCCTACTTCTTTGACTCCCGCTTTAGCCAGCAAACGCAGATTACCGCTGGCAGTGACTTTGGTGCCTATTTGTTAACCGACGACGCCCTGCAGTTGGTGTCAGGTCAAACGAGTGTATCGAGCGGTGGTTTGTTGGGCGGCTTAAATCTGGCTGGTATTGGCTTGATTAGCGACATTACCGGCGCCGCCATTGGTGACGATTATCTGCAACTAGATTATCTATTGAACGTTGATGCACAGGCTATTTTTGCGCAAATGACCTGGGCTTTAACTGATCAGTTTATTATTACGCCAGGTATACGTTTTAGCCGCGAGCAAAAAGTAGCGGACGCCAGTGGCGCGGGTTTTTGCCAAACTGCTGCCTTGGGGACACCCTGTTTGATGGAGTTGGCGTTGAGCGCAGAGGATTACGACGAGCGTGGACTCAGTCGTAAGGAAACCGATGTATCGCCAAAGCTATCGTTTCAATATTATTTGAATAGTGACAGCAATGTCTTTTTGACCTATTCCAGAGGCTATAAAAGCGGTGGCTTCAATGCCTCCTCGTTTGGCGGTGAAGACCTGGGCTTCGATCCCGAGGAAGCGGCGACAATAGAAGCCGGTTTTAAAGGCGAGTTCTTCGACAATACCCTGCGTTTAAATGCGGCGGTTTACCAAACCCAGTTTGATAATTTGCAGGTGCTGGCATTTAATGGCGCCTTCTTTGACGTGACTAATGCGGCGTCGGCCATTTCTCGCGGCTTAGAAATGGACTTCGTGTGGCTAACCCCCTTTGAGCCACTGACCATTGCGGGTTCTTTGGGGCTGCTTGATGCCAAGTATGACAGCTACCCAAATGCGCCGGCACCAGTGACAAGTGGCTTAAATTCTAATCAGGATTTGAGCGGTAAGCGCATTGCTTTCGCGCCGGAACAAAGCGCCAGTTTTACACCCACGTTGACGCTGCCAGTCTTTGGCTTAGCGATGCGTGCTAGTGTGGATTATTTATATCAGGGCAATCAATTTACCGACGGTGATTTAGATCCCAATAGTTATCTGGAAGGCTTCTCGCAAATATCAGCGCGCATTAGCATCGGTGCGTGGGATCAGCGCTGGGCGCTCACCTTGGGAGGCAGCAATTTGACTGATGAGGAAGTGTTGAACCAGGTATTAGATACGGTGTTCTTCCCCGGTTCGTATAACGCGCGTCAAAAATCGGGGCGTAAAGTATTCGCTTCGCTGTCGTTTGCTTTGTAAAAATATTGGGGGGAATAGGTTTGTTCCCCCGTGCTTTCAAGCTGTTTGCTAGGCGCTTTTAATAAGCCGAATAATGTAAATTAAAATAATAGCGCCGGCGGTGGAGGTGGCGATGGAGCCGATCAAGCCGCCAGCCGCAATGCCGAAAAAGCTAAATACATAGCCGCCGACAACCGCGCCGACCACGCCGACAATAATATTGCCGATCAGGCCAAAGCCGCCGCCTTTCATGATTTTGCCGGCTAACCAACCGGCTAGGGCGCCGATCGCTAAGAAAATAATCAATCCCTGTGCATCCATCGTGTCACCTCTATTTTTAGAATCGCTAAACTTTACACATTGTTAGGCGTGTAAATGGTATTTTTGTTCAACAGCCACAATAGCACCTTATGCGACTAAGTCTTGCTGTGTTTTTTGATATGGTTGCTTAGCGCTTTTTTATTTCTTATCAGTTCTACCATTCAAACCCTTATTCTGCTGCGCAGTGGCTGCATTTTGCCCACTCTTCTTGAACGACTTTTTCCAGCAAGTTGCGCAGCCAAATTAAGCCTAAATCTCGATCTAAGCGGGTGTGCCACACAAGGTATACAGGGCTGGGTTCAATATCTAATGGTGGGTCGGTGATCCAAAGGTCTGAACTAAATTGCGGGCCACCGGCTACCATCTGCGGCACCACCGCGATTAAATCGCTGTTGCTTAACAGTTTGGGTACAGCGGAGAAATGATTGACGGTCATTGCCACTCGCCGGCGTTTCTCTAAGCGCTGCAAGGCTTGGTCAACATTGCCGCGCGGGTCGCCAGATTGCGACACCAGTAAATGCTTGGCCGCCAAGAAATCGTCCATGGTGATGGCTTTGCCTGCCAGCGGATGGTCTTTGCGCATCACCAGCTTGTAGGTGTTTTGGTATAGCGGAATTGAGCGCAGGCTGCGGTCGTGCTGGCTCAATGGCCCAAGACCAATATCAATCCGCGCCTCGCGCAGTTGTTCAATGACGCCCATACGAGTGTAGGGCACTGCATACAAGTCAACATCCGGCGCAAGCGCGGCGACCTGACAGCTAAAGGGCAGCCAGTACAAATCGACTGATAAATCGGCGATGGCAATGCGGAACTGGCGGTGGGACTGAGCTGGATCAAAACCCCGTGATTCCAGCGCCGACGACAGTTGTTGCATGGGGTCGCGCACCTGCGCCCACAAACTCTGGGCAAAGGCGGTGGGCTCAATCTGACGGCCCTTTTTAACAAACACGGGGTCTTTCCAAATATCCCGCATGCGGGCAATGGCATTGGATACCGCTGGTTGCGACATCGCTAAACGCTGACCGGCGCGGGTTACCGAGCCTTCGGTCATGATGGCGTCGAAGACTTGCAGCAGTGTGAGTTCTTGGCTCTTCATTATTTCTGCTCTTGTCGGCGCTTACGGAGGAGGACGTTAATTCATCATAATTTATGATGAATGGTATATCTACGAACAATTTTTCTTCTCTGTGGTGGACGCTCATAGTGAGTCCCGTGACCGAGTGACTTAAAACCATCAGGAGAAGTGAAATGTCATTAATTAAGAAGCTTGAAGAGCAGAACTTTAGCGAAGCGATTAGCAGTAGCAGCGGCCCTGTGTTGGTAGATTTTTGGGCGGAGTGGTGTGGGCCATGTAAGATGATGAACCCCGTGCTTGAAAACCTAGCAGGAGAGTTGGATGGCGCGGTTGCTATCGCCAAGCTCAACGTTGATGACAGTCCAGAAATTGCCCAGCGCTACAATGTGCGCGGTATTCCAACGCTGATTCTGTTCAATAATGGTGAGGTGGTGGCCCAGCGCACTGGTGCCGCGTCGCAGCAACAAGTGAAGGCGTTTATCGAGCAGTCTTTATAAACGCGCTTTTACTGCAGTCCGCAGCGCAATCACTTAGGCACTGCGGACTTTTTATTCCCCGATTAAAATCAATTTCCCCGTCTCTGGATCGCGATAGACCTGCCCCAAGGCCTCGTAGCCACTGCCGCTGTTGAGCTTGTCTTGCACGGTTTTTGGCACCGTGGGTAGCTCTTTGCCCAGGCTAATATCTTTATTGATTCTTTCCGTACTGAAATGCTGCTGTAAGTCAGGGCTAAACGACACCAGTGCGGCGATCAAACCACAGGCAAACACTAAAATAATATCGACCAAATTCGCCATGGGGCCGAGGGGATCTTCGTCGGATTCTAAAAACTCGCTGTCGCGCCACTTATCCATGTTGGCCCACCTCCGCGCGATTCAGTTGGTGAATCGCTTGGTCGTACCAGCGGCGGCGCAGGCGGCCCAATACAAAGCCGATCATGCCTGCCAGTAAACCGATGACCGTGGTGTCGAAGGCCACGGTCATCGCGGTGGTTAATATCCGCAGTTCGCCATCACCCAGCGCCGCTAAACCGGGGCCGAGTGGAATAAGCGTTCCCATCAGGCCCAGCATCGGTGCTAGGCGGGTGAGGAAGTCTGCGCGTTCAATGCGGCGCTTACCGGCGTGTAACAGTGCATCGCGATTACCCGTGTCGCGCAGGCGAGCGATGCCGCCAAAGCGCTCGCCTATGCTAATGCCAATTTCGTAAATGGCGAGGCCAACAAAAAATAGCAGGGCCCAAATAACCGGCGTTAAAAGTAGCGAGGTGATCTGATGCATGATGCCCAGAGAAATGCCTGAAAACATGATTTACTCTCCGTTCTCGTTATTTATTGTCAGCTTGGCGACCGCGCCATAAACCACCGAGCAAAATCAGCACGCCAAATGCGATTAGCCACGGCAGGTAGTTTGCTATTTCTGTCTCGCTGGAGTCTGCACCGCTGTCAGCATCATTATTTTCTGCGGAATTATTTTGCGATGCAGCTTGCTTTGTCGCCTCAGCGTCTAGCGAAATTTCCTGTATATGAGTTGGCGACACATCGCTGCTGTTAGAGGAGTTGATGTCGGCGTCGGCCATGCGGCTTTTCGCTAATACCGACTCTAGCTGTGCGGCTTTCTCGGCAGAGAGCTGGGTTTTCACCAAGTCATATATCGGGTGGCGGGCGTGGGTGTGACCGCTGCCGGGGTTGCCGTGCTCGATAATATTGTCAGCAAATTGCTCCGCCAATTGCTTGGTGGTGTCGGCGTCCGCTTTCCAAAACTTCTTGTCGATAGCGACTAACATCACCGCTAAAATATTGGTCTGCACATAGCGGTTATTGTCGTCGGCTAAAAACGCATCCAGGCCAAGGTCTTGGGCGTCGTCTATGTACACTGCTTTGACTTCTTCCCACACGCGGTCATTGATGATGTCTGGGCTCGTTACCTGCCAGCCCCACAGGTATTCAATAAACTCGCTACCCATGGTGCGCGCGCCGGAATAGCCTTCGTTCATTAGCGGTTTGATCCATTGCGGGTTAAAGAAGCGGCCGCGCAGCTCAGAGAGCAGGGCGTCGTGGAGTGCGTCTATTTGCAGATTGCGATTGTCGGCGTGATTGATTACCGCGCTGGCGGGAATCTTGCCACTAACGGTTTCTACCGCCAGATTAAAGCCGCCCAAATAGTCGAAGGCATCGTTATTGTCGATTAAACCGTAGAGGTTGCTGGCCCGACCCAAGAAGGTTTGCGATACACTTTTAAGCTGGCGTTCAAACACGTCTTGGGCCGATTCGCCCTGCATGCCCGCACCGTAGGCGTGGCCCATGCGCTTGATAAATACCTCTGCCAATTCGCTGCGATCTTGCCACGCGCCACTGCGCTCTACTAAGCGGTTAATACCCGCGCCGTAGCCGCCGGGGGCAATACCAAATACCCGTAAACTGGCTTGGCGGCCAAGTTGTTCGGCCTTCATGGTGGGGTTGGCTGCTAATAATTCGCGGGCCTCGTTTACCCAGTTGTTGGCAAATTGGTTTTGCTCTAGCGACTCGTTACCGCCTTGCTCGTCGGTGCCGAGCGGGGCGAGGGCCTCACGTAGGGCAAGGCTGAGCGCAGGGTAGTCGTGACTGATAAGGTCGCGGCTGGCATCCAGCGCCATTAAGCCAGCTTTATCGAGCAGTAATAAATGTTCACCGTAGAGGTCTCTGAATAAACCGGAGGTGGTGAACAATACATCTAGGCGTGCGGGCTGGTCTGGGCCAAGGGGTATGCGTTCTAATCCTTTAATTATGCCGCGACTATTCCATATCGGTTTTACGCCGAGCAGCTTCATGCCAAAGGCAATCATGGCGCCTTCGTCGCGCACCGCGTCAGAGGCCCATAAAATAATGCCCTGC
The DNA here is from genome assembly GCF_963975605.1 of uncultured Zhongshania sp. Classification (NCBI taxonomy): domain Bacteria; kingdom Pseudomonadati; phylum Pseudomonadota; class Gammaproteobacteria; order Cellvibrionales; family Spongiibacteraceae; genus Zhongshania; species uncultured Zhongshania sp. The sequence continues at coordinate 11,594 of NZ_CAXBHN010000024.1, forward strand.
TTATTATTGCTGGTGTCGACATTGGCAATGGCAACCCCAGACTCGCCGCTGAGTACTTTAGCGGCTAGGGCATTGCCCACATCAAAGCCGACGCGGGTCGGCAATAAGCTGCCATCTAGCGCATAGAAGTTGCGGCCGGTGGGTAAAGACTCCGGTGTACGAATGGGGTCATTGCCTTTACCTGGTGCCACAAAACGGCCATTCAAACCGTTGAGCAGTGCGCTCATTTCCGCAGCAGGAGAGGCGACTAATTTTTTGCGCCAGTCGCTTTCGCGATTTTTAATCTCTTGCGTGTTGCCGCTATTGTCGCCCTGTAGCATCGACGCAATCATGGTATCGACCGCTTCGCTTTGCCAGTCGCGACCAAACACGTGCAGGCCCAGTGGCATAAAGCTCTCTTGCAGCTTGGTCAGGTAGTGGCCAACTTCATGAAGCAGGAAGGCGTCGTCGGTTTCTTCAAAACCAATGCCGCGCACTTGCAGTTCTTCGTCCATGCTGGCGATGAGTTCGTCGCGTAAATTGGTTTCGTCTATTTTTTCGCGCAGAGCTTTTACGGCGCGGGCGCGGGTGTCGGCATCGCTCGCCGCTTCGGCGCTTTCAATTAGCTGACGTATTTCCAGCAGCGCGTCGTACAACTCGGTAGCGGCCAGTGGCGGGGTGAGGTGATCGACCATGATCGCAAGGCCACGGCGCTTGGCTTGTATGCCTTCACCCACGCCATCGACGATATACGGGTAAACGCTGGGCAAGTCGCCAACCGCAATGCTGGGGTAGTCGTTTTCGCTTAGGCCCACACTGCGTTTTGGCAGAAATTCATAGGTGGAGTGGCGACCAACGTGCACCAGTGCATCGGCTTTGAATACATCTTTTAAATAATGATAAAAGCCCAGATATTGATGCGGCGGCGGAAAGGATAAATTGGCGTGCAGTAATTCCTCGTTAATTTCCCAGCCCCGCGGTGGTTGCGGAGCTAAAAACACATTGCCGAATTGCACGCCGGGAATCAGCATTTTATCCTGCCATACCATCACGCGGCCCGGCGCGTCGCCCCAACCGCGAATACCTTCAATTCCCATATTGATTGACGCTTTCACCAGCGCTTGGCTGGCTCGCCAGTCAGGGCTGCCACCTTCAGTGCTGGCGCGACTAATAACGGCTTTATATTCAGCTTCAGTTTGTGCCAAGAGATCTAGCGCTCTTGCGCGGCCGGCGTCGCGCACGCCATCAAGGGCGTGCTGTAAATCACTGATGGTATTACTCATGCGGGCGCTGATTAAGGCCAGGCGCGACTGGCGCTCGGTCACCGAGCCTAAGGCCGATGCAGCGTTAACTTGTTCTTGCAACCACACTTGTAATTCGCCCAGTGGGCCGTTCACCATTTCGGCTTGAACAACCTTCGGTAGGGTAGCGAACCAGGTCTGATAGTCCTTGGCGCTAATGGTATTGATTTGCTCAGCCATCGCCGACAGCGCGGCGCGATCATCGGGCAGATTCACGCCCTTTGCTTGTAATAGGTTTAGTAATGCCTCGGCGTCTTTGGGCAGCGGGCCGGTCTTATAGCCAGCCGCTTTTAGAGCGCGCAGCATTTCTAACAGGCTGTCCGGCACATTGAGGTTATCGGCACCAATATTGTGGCGACCCGGTGGGTGGTTGTAATACACCACACCAATGCGTTTGTCGGCATTGGCTTTTTCTTGCAAACTCATCCAGCGCGCCAAGCGCTGGCTTTGGCGCTCCACCTCGTTTACCCGTGGTTTACTGCGGTACACGCTGCCGCCGGTGAGCGGGTCTATGCCGGTGGGTTCGGCCAACGCTAATACTTGCGGTTGCGACACGCCTTGCAGTTCAGGCATGGCCACGCGGTAGTGCACGGAGTCGCGGGGAATACCCTCTGGTGACAAGCCCCACTCGGCCTCTGACCATTCACTGAGGCGTATGCCTTTTAATACTGGCAAGTTTAATTCGCCAAGTAGCTGGGTGACCGTCTCGCGACCTTCACCGCCGCCGATCACAAAATCCTGTATGGTGACAATCGCTGCCGGTGTGCCCGCTAAGGGGCCGCGCATAATACGGTGAATCGTTTCAACGGCATTCACACTTGGCTCACCCCAGCCGGCTAAAATCGACACGCACTGCCAGTGCTTGGTCTGGCAGAGCTGCTCGTGCAAATCCCAGTCGCCAGAAATGTCGCCACCGTCGTGGTCGAGAATCCATAAGGTGCGACGCATCGGTCTTAAGGCCTTGCTGAGTTCGTCAGCGCTCAGCCAGTTGGCTGTCTCGTTTTTATAAGTCGCAAATCGAAGGGGCGCAACCTCAGTGGCGGGTGCGGCTTGCTTGCCTGCACTGAGTATAAAATTAAATAACTTGGCGGTGTTGTCCACCGAGCGGTTCACCCAGTAAGAGCGCGCCTGCAGCCAGTCGGCATAGCGCGGTGCCGCTTTTTGTTTGGCGGCGAGGGCGTCGCCGGTGATGACACCGTCGCGGTCGCCGACGATCTCTTCCGGTATCTCTTTGGCAAAAATATCGCCGTTGCGATCCCGTTGCAGCGCCATTAATTTGCGGTCGCTATGCAAAACCGTGCGCAGCTGAGTAGCGGGGAAGCGCTGGTTTAGTAGTCGATCTACCGATTCGCCAAATACCGCGATCATCAACAAGGTTTGGCTGCTGGCGATGAGGTTCTGTAACTCCTCGTCTTCCATCGCAATCACTTGGCTAACTGTGCGGATGCGAATCTGCACATCGTTATTGTGTTGAATGACTTGGTGGGCACCGGCGATAAGCGTTGGCGCAGATCGATCAGACACAATGGCCGTTAAGGTGGTGGCTGTTGCCGCATGGCTATTGCCCGCGCAGATAAAACTGAGCAGCGCAGCGAGCAAAAAAGTGAATGAGCTTGACGTGGTTTTCTTATTCCCGAGCTTAGGGAAATGAGTGGCCGATAAAATACTAAACATAGAAATGCATCCCGCCGTAGCTCGCCCGCATACGACTAATAAGGTGATTAACTGATAAACGCGGAATGGCAGGCGTCAGCCGTGGCTGAAGCAAGTCTCGACACCCCGTCGTTTTATCCTGAGCCCTTAGCATAATTACTGCGCTTGCCAATACCGCGTTAAAAAGCAGCTTAAAATGCTCATTTGCAACAGCAAACTCCGCTTCTGCGCTGATTTTTGCCTCGTTTCGGCTTCGCTCGTGACATTATGCTGAGGTCTCATCCTGTTATTTCAGGCCGGTCTCCGGACTCACAAAGTGCTGATAACATCAGCGCAATCAATTCGCCTTCCCACGTAAAACGCAGTGGCTGCCAGCTTGTGTGAAAGCCAGCTGAACTGATCATCTCTGCTTACCGTTGCGGGGGCAGTACAGGCATTGCAATGCTTTTTAGCAGCGCGCACCTGTTTCCCGTTTCACCTCTGTGTGCAGAAACACACGCGGGCACCTGAAACATCGGCGCAAAGCATACCCTCTGACGGCGGGGAGTCAAGGATTTGAGGGGATTTGATTCGTGTTTAGGTGGAGCAGGTGTTTATCGGTGCACATGCCAAGGTATGCCAACAGTATTTTGTCCGATGTAGCGTTGCTATGGATGTTTCTGCGGGCCATGAGTACGAGGGTGAATGATTATATATGAAGGTTGTTAAGGCAATCGAAGGAGCATCTTTGATATGAACAGTGGTAGGCGAAAAATACCGTACGGTCGCTGTATATACCTGTGATTCTCTTTTACCCTGGAGCTATCCAGCTAATAGCAATGGGGCCTCCTTTTTATCTTATACTTCATTTTTTACGCATATAATTATTCTTTTTTAAATCTTAAATTATTCCGATAGGCCTATATGGGTTTATACCTAGTTAGACTGTGATGATTTCGTCTTGCTGCTGTTTGGTTTTTGGTGAATGATCGTTGCGAGTAATAATTAGCCCAAAAATCGACCAAGCCAGAGCGATACCAGGATCGAAAATTCGATCCCCGCGTTACCTTGCTTAGTTTTCCACTTTGCTAGGTTAAGTTTTTGAAAAGGTAGTTTATGCACAATAGTAGAGCGTCCGGCATAGTTCGTCGTTTGAGTTCTGCTTACGCTATTTTGATTGTTATCGCACTAAGTTTGATCCCAATATTTGCCACCGCTTATCTGTATATTTATCAAGACTCTCAGTTGATTTTTCATAGTCATAGCGATCACGAGCTTGCGATTGTCATTGCACTTATTCAAAGCGGCTTTATTGCTGCAATAGCGTGGCTTTGTTTTCGACATTCTGGCGAACAATTTTCCCGTTGGCTGGCGCTTGGTTTTTTTGCATTTACTCTTATATATGCTTGTCACGGTATCTTTACCCGAATTTCGTCAATAAATATTTGGCAGTTTGTGCTTTATGGCCCAGTTAGTCGTTTGGCGATGGTGTCTTGTTTTTTTGTTGGTCTACTTACTTATGGTAAGCCGTCACTGAGTGATGAAAACGGCCAGCGACGGGGGCGCTGGGTCGTTTGGGTTTCGATAGTTCTATTGATTAATGCTGCGGTTTATATATTAGCCTCAACACCGTGGGCGCCTAATGCGCAAAAGATACTAGAGATTATTGCTCTTCTTATTGCGGTAGTGTGCATAGTAATTGTGTGGCGGCGGAAGCTGGACTCGCCATTAATGACAATATTTTCGGTATCACTGCTGTTTTTTGCTCAATCTTCGTTTGCCTTTTTATTAAGTTTGCCATGGAATCATCTGTGGTGGTTCGCTCATATTATTTTTGCTACAGGCTTCATACTGCTGAGTTATGGCGTTATCAGAGCGTTTCTCACTACTCAGTCTTTTGCACTTGTGTTTAGCCAAGATGATTTGATGGAGCAGGTGCAAGTAGAGAAAGATCGCGCGGAAAGTGCTTTGGTTGAGCTGCGTTCTGCGTACAGTGAATTAGGAAGTACCAATGACTTATTGCAGTCAGTACTGCAGTCAGCGTCAGAGTTTTCAATTATTGCTACCGATATCCACGGAGTAATCACTATATTTAATAAAGGCTCTGAGCAGATGTTGGGGTACAAATCAGAAGAGATGGTGGGTTTGCAAACCCCGGTTATTCTGCATTCCTCTGAAGAGGTAGAAAGACGCAGTAGGGAGCTTAGTGCAGAATTTGGTAAGGTAATTACCGGCTTTCGGGTTTTCGTCGCTAAATCTGAAATAGATGGCCATGAGACGAATGAATGGACATATATCCACAAAGACGGCCATCAGTTGCTAGTCTCATTGGTGGTAATGACGATACGTTCTGCTAAGGGGGAGATAACCGGCTATTTAGAAATTGCTGAAAATATAACTGAACGCAAGCGCCTCGCTAATTTGAAAGCGGAGTTTATTTCAACGGTAAGCCATGAATTGCGCACACCACTCACCTCGATAATCGGGAGTCTAGATATAGTTCAAGGTGGTGTGTTTGGGCCGGTCTCAGATTCCATCTCGCAAATAATTGCTGTCGCATATACAAATAGTCAGCGCTTAAAACTATTGATAGATGATCTGTTGGATTTGGAAAAAATTACCGCTGGCAAGCTTAATTTTGAGTTTGAATACCTACAGTTAGCACCAATTGTTGCTCAGTCATTAGAGAGTATGCGTCCTTATGGCGGTAGTCGGCGAATTGATTTGATATTACATCCTGCCATAGAAAGTGATCTTCTTGTTCGGGTAGACGCAATACGAATCCAGCAAATATTCGCAAATCTGATATCAAACGCCATAAAATTCTCACCAGAGGATGAAGTGGTAGATATTTTTGTCAAAAAAATAAACGATAATGTACGTATTGAAGTATCCGACAAAGGCAGTGGTATTCCCTGGGCTTTTAGAGCAAATATTTTCCAGCGGTTTTCTCAGGCGGATGGCTCAGATTCTCGTCAACAAGGCGGTTCAGGCTTAGGCTTGGCGATCACAAAGCAGCTGGTCGAACATATGGAAGGATCAATAGGTTTTGAATCGGAACCTGGACACGGCGCCTTGTTCTGGGTTGAATTCCCACTGCAGCCATCCGTTGAATTAGAGTCGGGTTGTTGAAGGCTCTGGGCCGACTACCTAGAGTGAGAAATCATTTGATAAGCGTTTTTTAAAATAATGAGTGGCCTCGCTTTTACGCTGAATATTCGTTTCGCCGAAAATGTCTCGCAAAATTGTGGTGCGCGTTGGTATAGGCGAACAGCGAACTGGGCAATGCTTCCATCACTTCAACTCAAACCCATCCGCATCTAAATGCGCCGGAAACTTTTCCCTAAAGGCCTGCAAATCTGGCAGTGAGATTTCGGCGCTGAGTATCGCGGGCATGTTGGCGGTGGCGTTTGCCACGGGCTGGCCTAGATAATCCAGGATGACGCTGTCGCCGCTGTAGTTTATGCCGTTGCCGTCTTCGCCTACGCGATTTACACCAATAACGTAGCTTTGGTTTTCAATCGCTCTTGCGGTGAGTAGTGACGACCAGGCGTGGCGGCGGGCCTCCGGCCAGTTGGCGACAAAGATGAGTAGGTCGTAGTCGTTGCGGTTGCGGCAGTACACGGGAAAGCGCAGGTCGTAGCAGACTTGCAGGCAGATTCTAACACCTTGGTATTCGACTATTTTGCGCTCCATGCCCGCCGCGTAGTGTTTGTGTTCTCCGGCCATGCGGAATAGATGGTGCTTGTCGTAGTGGCTTTCGCCTTCTGGGCTTACCCAGTAAAAGCGGTTGTAGTAGCTGCTATTTTCCTGAACGGCGACGGAGCCGCAAATGGCTATTTGATGTTGCTGAGCCATGTCGCGCAGCCAGTGCAACGTGGGGCCGTCGGCGGGTTCGGCAATGTGTTCCGGTGCCATAGAGAAGCCGGTGGTAAACATTTCCGGTAAGACCACGACGTCAGCAGTGCCAATATTCTCTATTAGGTCGCCGAAGTAGGCGAGGTTCGCATCTCGGTCTTGCCAGTAAAGGGTGGATTGTAGCGCGGCTATTTTCATCGTAGTGCTTCTTCTTAAAAAAGGCTTAATTACAGGGCGCAGAGTTTAGCGGCGGCATCTAATAGCGTCTGTTCGCGCTTGGCAAAACAGAAGCGGATGATGCGGCTGCTTGGCGGCGTTTTATAAAATACCGACAGCGGAATTGCGGCAACGCCGTGTTCGCGGGTTAGCTCTTCGCAAAAGTCGACGTCGTTTTTGTCGCTGATGGCGCTGTAGTCGGCTAGCGCAAAATAGGTGCCGGCGCTGGGTAGCATAGTAAAGCGCGATGTTTGCATGGCATTCACAAAGCAGTCGCGCTTGTCGCGATAAAAATCCCCCAGGCCGTGAACCTGGTCGCTGTGTTCGTTAAGCATATCAGCTACCGCGTATTGTGCCGGTGTAAAGCTGGTGAAGGTCACGAACTGGTGAATTTTACGAAACTCCGCACTCAGTGCTGGTGGGGCAATACAGTAGCCTAGCTTCCAGCCGGTGGCGTGAAAGGTTTTGCCAAAGGATGAAATCACAAAGGTGCGGTCGCGCAGGGCGGGGTAGCGGTGAGCGCTGTTGCGGTCTTGGTCGAAGACGATGTGCTCATAGACTTCGTCGCTGATCACGAACAGATCGTGTTTTGCTGCCAAGTTGGCGAGTGCCTGCCAATCACCGTCGTTGAACACCGTGGCGGTGGGATTGTGGGGGCTGTTAACGATGATCAGTCGAGTCTTGGGCGACACGGCGGCTTCTATTTGCTGCCAGTCGGCTTGGTAGCTCGGTGGCAGCAGGGCGATGTGCTTGCAGTGGCCGCCTGCCAGGGTTACCGCCGGTGCGTAACTGTCATAGGCGGGGTCAAGCAGAATCACTTCGTCGCCGGGGTTAACAATTGCTTGAATGGCGACGAATAGGGCTTCGGTGGCGCCAGAGGCGAGGGTGATTTCGGTGTCCGGGTTTATCTCTCTGCCATAGCATTCCTGGGTGAGGGTGGCGATGGCCTGCCGCAGCTCAGGTATGCCGTTCATGGGCGCATATTGGTTTTTGCCGCTGTGGGCGTGAAAGCTAAGCTGGTCTAGCAGGTATTCGCTGGGGGTAAAGTCGGGAAAGCCCTGCGACAGATTGATGGCATTGCACTCGTTGGCCATGGCCGACATAACGGAAAATATGGTGGTGCCAACATGGGGAAGCTTACTTTTCAATTTGGGGTCCTTGGTGTTGGGTCTGTGGGCGTTTATTGCAGGAGTTTACTATAGTTTGCTCGGTGGGTAGAGCGGCGGCTTGGGTAAGCAAATTCATCACAAATGACGAGCAGTGACCGTCGCTTATTACGTCTCTATTTTTCTGTCTGGGCGATAGCAAGGTTTTGAAACTGTAATTTGTTTCGCGGAATAATTTATAAAAGCAAAATAATTAAAATGTCAGTGAATTCAGTTTGTTCAACTAAATACGCTAATCCAAAGCTGATTTTTGCCCGTAAAAAATTGACGGGTATCGTCGGTTTCCAAGATGTTCGCTTCAATAACGTAGCATTTTTGTCGCTTTGCTTGTTGCTGAAGCACGAGCGCGTTTCGATAATATTGTTCGGAAACTGCGGTTAATTAGGGCTTTTACCGCGAGGTAATACGTTTCATTTCTTTCTCACGGTTGATCTATGTGTCTATAGATGCTTCACTTTTATCAGGCTTAGTATCAATGGTGATAGGGACGATTCGGTCCAATTTGGTATCACGGGAAATAATAATGAATAAAAATTTGCTCGCCTCGACGGTTGTCGCGACGGTAATTTCTAGCCCGATATATGCGCAAACTGTTGAGATGTCGGCATCTGAACTTGCTAAGCTCCAGCAGCAAATTTCTGAACTTCAAAGCAAACTAACCGAGTTGCAAGAGCAAGTAGACGCGGCAACGGTGGGTGTGGCTTCAAACTCGGAAGCCATTGGTGAGCAGGCAGGAGACGCCGACGTGCCGGTGCCGGCCAAGTCTGAGGATGGCATTACCGTAGGCGGAGCGGTTCGTACTAATTTTAGTTATACGTCTTACAATGAGGGCAATAAAGATCGGAGTGGGGATTTTGACTTCGATATCTTTAGGGTGAATTTCACCGGTGTCGTCGGCGATGTTTCTTTGAATGGTGAAATTCGTTTCTTCGACTATATGACCGCGATTAAGTACGCGTATGTGGGATATCAATTTAGCCAGAACTGGCAAGTGCAGGCCGGGGTTGCTAAGGTGCCGTTTGGCAATAGCCCTTACAATTCGCATAATTACTTTTTCAGCGCCAATTACTACCTGGGTTTGGAAGACGATTTTGATCTGGGTGTGGTGTTTAAACGCAGTGTTGCCGATAACTGGCAACTGGATTTAGCCTTCTTTAAAAATGATGAGCTGGGCGGTGTGGACGGTTACGTAGACAATCGCTCAGATCGTTATTCCTACGATATTGTTGGCGCTCGGGCGGTAGGTGAGGGGATTTACGATGACCCGACGCAGCCTTTGGGTGAATACAACACCTTCAGTGGTCGTTTTGCGTATCATTTCAGTCAGGGCGGTTTTGACACCGAAGTCGGGGTATCTGCCCTGAGTGGCGGCTTGCACGATGGCGACAGCAGAGCGGGTGATTACCAGGCGTGGGCCCTGCACGCCAGTAGCCGATATGAAAACTGGCATGCACAGTTGCAGCATAGCAATTACCACTACGACATTGATCAGGTTGATCGGATTGCGGTTGGGGCCTATTCATTTTATGACTCTATCGCCGCCGAGGCGACGTCCAGCACCTTTAATCTCGCCTACGATCTCGCGGTGAACTTTGGCGCGGTGACGGCCCTTCAGTTTTATAACAACTACGGTATTGTTTACGATAAATCTGACAACACGGCGAATACCGTGATGAATATCACTGGTGTGTCAGTCGCCGCTGGTGGTTTGTTCACCTATTTTGACTGGGTGTACGCGAAGAACCAGCCCTTTGCCGGTGGCAGCGCAGCGGGTGATAGCAGCGATTTTGAACATCGATTTAATGTCAATATTGGCTATTACTTCTAAGCCAGCTCAGCGCGCCGCGCTCTAAAAAATACACACTCCAAGGAGGTCTAATGACAGACACAAAGGATCCTATGATCCCCGACGGCCAGGTCACTCCAATAGATACCGATTATCAAGTAGGCCAAGATAATGTCTTGATAAGTGTTGGGCCGTTTGGCTTGGATATTCATAACCGGGTGTTTGCGATCTCTGCGTTTGCGGTCATCGCGTTTGTTGCTCTTACGCTGACTTTTCAGGCGCAAGCCGAGCCTTTGTTTAGCGGGGTTCGCGGCTGGTTAACAACAAACCTGGATTGGTTTTTTATTAGTGCCGCTAATATTTTTGTGCTGATTTGTATTGGGCTGGTGATTTCTCCCTTGGGCAGGGTGCGTCTCGGTGGTACCGAGGCAACGCCGGATTACAGCTATTTAGGCTGGTTTTCAATGTTGTTTGCCGCCGGTATGGGCATCGGCTTGATGTTCTATGGCGTGTCTGAGCCGCTCACACACTTTTCCACGTCGTTCGCTGGAACTGTCTCAGAGAATGGCGTGCGCACTGACTGGGCGCCATTGGGCGGCGCAGTGGGTGATGCCGAGGCCTCGCGGCGTTTAGGGATGGCCGCAACTATTTATCACTGGGGGATGCATCCCTGGGCTATATACGCGCTGATGGCCTTAGGCTTGGCGCTGTTCTCGTTTAACAAAGGTTTGCCGCTGACGATACGCTCAGTGTTTTATCCGATTTTGGGTGAGCGAGTGTGGGGCTGGCCCGGACATATCATCGATATTTTAGCGGTATTAGCGACGCTGTTTGGTTTGGCGACATCACTCGGTTTGGGGGCATCTCAAGCTACCGCTGGTCTTCACTATTTATTTGGTGTTCCTTTAGGTGGCACCACCCAGATTCTATTGGTGGTCGGGATTACCGCGCTGGCGTTGATCTCGGTAGTAAAGGGCTTGGATGCCGGTGTTAAAAGATTATCTGAAATAAACATGATGCTGGCGCTACTGCTGCTGGTTTTCGTGGTGATTGTGGGGCCGACCTTATTAATTGTTACTGGCTTTTTTGACAATCTTGCTGCGTATCTGAGCTATTTGCCTGCGCTAGCTAATCCAGTAGGGCGCGAAGACAGTAATTTTGCATCCGGTTGGACGGCGTTTTATTGGGCTTGGTGGATCTCGTGGAGTCCCTTTGTAGGGATGTTCATTGCGCGCGTCTCGCGCGGTCGCACAGTGCGGGAGTTTATTATTTCGGTGCTGTTGATTCCGTCATTTGCCTGCGTGTTTTGGATGACGGTATTTGGCGGTACGGCCATCAAACAAGTTGTGGTGGATGGCTATCAGCAGGTCGTTGAGGCGGAATTGCCACTACAGCTGTTTAGCATGCTTGATGCGTTACCCTTGTCTGGCATTACTTCCTTTATCGCTATTGTGCTGGTGATTGTGTTCTTTGTTACCTCGTCTGATTCCGGGTCTTTAGTGATTGATGTTATTTCAGCCGGCGGCAAGGTAGATGCGCCTACCCCTCAGCGGGTATTCTGGTGCTTATTTGAAGGCTTGGTCGCGATATCACTTATTGTGGGTGGCGGTTTGGTGGCATTACAAGCTATGGCGGTATCGACCGGCTTACCCTTTACCCTTGTGCTGTTGGTGGCGGCGTTTTCCACGGTAAAAGGCCTAATGTCAGAGCCTAGATAAAAGCCGAGCTGATTGGCGTTTGTCTTTGGCCAATAGAGTTGGTGGGAGACAGCGTCAGTTAGTACATCACGGAGCAGGACCATGCAGGCTGAGCAATCGGAAGTTCTGGATTTTTTCAGGCGTCACTCGCCATTCTCTGATTTGCCAGAAGAGGTGCTGACCAGCGTTGCGAACAATGTAGAGATCGCATACTACCGAGCGCAGTCGGCGATTTTGCCGCTAGGGCAAGACAATCATCATTGGTATGTGATTCGCAGCGGCGTGGTAGAAGTGTTTCGCCGTGACGGAAAGCTCTATAACCGGCTTGGCGAGGGCGACTTTTTTGGTGAGCAAAGTTTGATGCTCAGTCGCCCAATTCGTTTTCCTGTTACCGCGTTGGAAGACACGCTGGTTTACCTGATCGGTGAGGAAACATTTAATTATTTATTCGATAATTTTGAGCATTTTGCCGATTTTGTCGAAGTGGAAGATCTAACCCGTTTACGTCAGTCCACAGCCAAGAGTGAAGACGACGACAGCTTATTAACCGCTAAGGTCGCTACCTTAATTACCAGTTTGCCTGTGTCTGTGTCCCGTACAACAACGGTCCATCAAGCGGCAATTCGAATGACTGAAGAAAACGTATCGTCACTGCTGGTTATTGATTCAGAAAAAGGTCAGGACGTCTCGTCCGGCAGCGTGGTCGGTATTGTGACGGATTTAGATATCCGTAGCCGTCTGGTTGCAAAGGGCTTGAGTACGGATATTGCGGTTGCCGACATCATGAGCACCGACTTGATTTATGTGCAGAGCAACCACTTTGTGTTTGATGCCATGATGCTTATGCTCAAGCATAACGTGCAGCATCTGCCGGTCCTAAAAAAGGAGCAGCATATTGGTCTGATTAGTCACCTCGATATCCTGCGTTACGAATCGCAAAACAGTTTGTTTGTGGTCAGAAGTATTTCTAATGCCCAAAGCGTTGATGATTTGGCCGCCCTTAAACAGGAAGTGGAGGCGAGCTTTACGCGAATGGTTTATCAGGACGCCAATTCAAAAATGATTGGCAGTGCGATGGCCGCCATAGGACGTAGTTTTAAACAACGTTTGTGTGAGCTTGCTGAGGCCGAGTTGGGGGCGCCACCGGTTCCGTATTGTTTTCTCGCCTTGGGATCAATGGCGCGAGGCGAGCAATTGATCGTCACTGATCAAGACAATGCACTCATACTCGACAATAGCTTTGAGCCCAAATTACACGATGACTATTTCAAAGCGCTGGCGACCTTTGTCAGTGACGGTTTGGCGCGCTGTGGTTATAGCTATTGCAGCGGAAATATTATGGCGAGCAATATTCACTGGCGGCAACCATTGGCTGTTTGGCGGCAATACTTTACTGAATGGATCCAGAAGCCTAATGCAGAGTCGTTATTGCACAGCGGTATTTTCTTCGACCTGGAAGGCGTTTGGGGGCAAACCAACTGGGCAAAAGAACTGAATCAGCTGATACGACAAGCGGCGACTAAAAACTCTCGGTTTTTAGCATGCATGTCTCGTAATGCTTTACTCAGAACGCCGCCACTGGGATTTTTCAAAGATTTTGTCATGGAGACAGATGGCCGTCAGACCAATTCAATTAATATGAAACGGCGTGGAACCGCCCCGATTGCCGACCTTGTGCGTGTGCATGCCCTCGCTGTTGGTTCACAGGCACGCAATACCTTTGAGCGACTGGAAGATATTATTGAGGCGGGGATTCTACCGCCAGGCAGGGGGCTCGATTTACGCGACGCACTTGAGTTTATCGCGATGGTCAGGATTCGGAATCAAGTCTCTGATATCGAGCTAAAACGCGAGCCAGACAATAATATTGAGCCAGAGTATTTGTCCGATTTTGAACGTAAAAATCTTAAAGAAGCGTTTCAAATACTAAGTAGTGCCCAGCGTTATATGAAGTTCAGGTATCAACCTGGCCGAGTGAACTGAGGGGCGTGTGTGTTTTACATTGGTAAAAACCAACTTGCACGTCAGGGAAAAACGCTGGCAAAGACCAAGCAACTGGATTGGTCCAGCCGTTTCGCATCCCTAGCCAAAACCAGTAAATACCCGGCATTAAAAGCGTTTTATCAACAGAGCGTTATTGCGGCATCAACGCCAATGGCCGAGGTGCCGATGGTGGCCTTGGATTTTGAAACCACAGGTTTGGACCCGAGCCGCGACAGCATCGTGAGTATTGGCTTGGTGCCGATGAGTATCAGTCGTATACGTTGCGGCGAGTCTAAACACTGGATTATAAAACCGGAGACTAACTTGCATACAGCATCGGTTGTGGTACACGGGATTACCCATTCGGCCGTTGCTGATGCCCCGGATTTTTCGAATGTAATTGATACTTTACTAGGGTGTTTGCAGGGCAAGATTGTTGTGGCGCACCACGCGCCGATTGAACGACGCTTTCTGCATGCTGCATTGATGCGGCATATCCAGGAGGGAATCGAATTTCCGGTTATCGACACGATGGCGATAGAGGCGCAATTCAGTCGCCGCAAGTCGCAAGAAATTTGGCGCAGTTTATTAGGGCGTCAGCGGACGTCTATACGTCTCACCGATAGTCGTACCCGCTATCATTTGCCCTACTATCGACAGCATAACGCCTTGACTGATGCGATAGCTTGCGCCGAATTGCTGCAGGCCCAGTGTGTCACTCATCTGACACATGATACCCCGGTAAGCGCTATTTGGAGTTGAGTGTTGGGCGGATTACCGTGGCGCTAAGTTTGGTGACAGTCATCTCGCAGCTTAAGCCAACTTGCTCACCCAAACCCCCACGTCTAAGGTCGATTTCGGCTCGCCAATAAATGACCCTTCAATAGGTGGTACCGATTTAGACAGCCGCGCAACGGCGACGGGAATATGATCTGTACCGGCCATGGCGCCAATAGTCGGGTCGAAGCCCTTCCAGCCTGCGCCGGGCAAATAGACCTCTGCCCATGCGTGGGTTGCGCCCGCGGCATCTAGGCCCGGCGCGTGCAAATAGCCGGTGACAAAGCGCGCTGCCATTCCCATGCACTTTGCGGCGTCCATAAATAATTGGGCGAAGTCGCGGCAGGAACCGGTGTTGCAGGCCAGGGTTTCTTTGGCGGTTTGTACGCCGGGTTCTTCGCGTAATTTATATGTAAAGTTTTTGAATATGTGACTGGCGATGCGCTGCAGTGCGGTGTAGGTCTGAATTTTTTCGCCTGCTTGCCACAGCTGCTGGGTCCACTGTTTGATCTGTTGCTGGGTGTCTTGATCCGGCAGCTGCATATAGGGGCTGAGCAAGACTTGATCGTCCTGGGTGTAGTTGAACGGGTAGTGAACGGCGTAATCGGCAACCATAAAATTGAGCGGCGCTTCATTGTATTGCTGGATGATGAGTTCGCTTTCAAATACCAGCTGCTGAGTAGCAGTATCGAATGTGGCGGTGGCGACCGAGTTGCCCTCGGCATCGCGATGCCAGAGCAGGGTGGCATTCGGTGTGATGTTGAGGGAAAACGATTCTATGCGTAGCTCGTAATCTTCTCTGGGACGCAGGCGCAGGAAGTGCGGCCCAAGGGTTACCGTGGACGAAAAATTATAATAAGTGCGATGGAGGATTTTGTAGCGCTGCATAGTGCTTCCAGTGTTGAAACGGGTGTCCGTTAATTTACAACGGTGCTTTCGTTAATTTGCTCTACGCTAATTACCTGGCTGGAAGGGTAAACCCCCGGTCCAAATTGATTGTAAACGGCGACGTCAGCGGCATCGCGGCCATAGCCAATAGATACATAACCTCCTTTGAGAACCGGCTGGGTTGCATCGAAGGTGTACCAGCGGTCGCCTACATAGGCTTCAAACCACGCGTGTAGATCCATTGGTTGTAAGCCATATAAATAACCCACCACCATGCGCGCGGGAATGCTTAAGCTTCGGCACAGGGCGATGCCGAGGTGAGCCATGTCGCGGCAGACTCCCCATTGTCTGGCGTTAACTTCTATGGCTGTCACTTGTACGTCGTTGGCGCCGGGGATGTAGCTAATGTTGTCGCGCAGCCAGTTTTCGATAGCGGCCACTTGGTCGTAACCTAAAAATTGCCCGTAGGTGATTTCTAGGGCCATTTGGCCAAAGCGATCAGATTCGCAGTAGCGACTGGGTAGCAGGTAGTTCAGAACGGCATCGGGCAGATTCTGAATCTCGACAAAAGGCGCGCCCGGTGCACGGTCTAAAAAGTCAGCAGTTTTGGCCTCAGCGCGGGTGTGAACCGAGAAGTGGCCCGGTTGCGCGACTAAGCGCTGGCAGAG
Organism: uncultured Zhongshania sp.; assembly: GCF_963975605.1. Lineage (NCBI taxonomy): Bacteria > Pseudomonadati > Pseudomonadota > Gammaproteobacteria > Cellvibrionales > Spongiibacteraceae > Zhongshania > uncultured Zhongshania sp. The sequence goes on from NZ_CAXBHN010000024.1 coordinate 27,545, forward strand.
ATTGCCGTAGCCGTCGGTGAATTCAAATGCGGGTACGCTGGGAACCAGTTTGTATTGCTCGCTGGCTATCCATTGCTGGGCGCCACTGCGGGGCCTGAGCATAAGGACAAAGGGGGTGGGTACTTCAATATTAAACGACAGGTCACAGCTGGTTTTTAACCACATGTCTTGACTCCTTTTGGGTGAAGCAAGCTTGGATTCGCGGGCGTTGCATTACTTGGACAGCGTTATCGTTAAAATTCGCAGTGCTTTTCACTGCGTTTGCGAAGTACTTGGCGAAAAGATGTCAATCACGGCCATGGTATATCACATATACAGCGCGATTGTGATGCTTGGGGGAAATACTCTTGAATAATGGGGTGGTAATAGCGTGCGTGGTGCCCAGAACTGAGAACGTGATTAGCCGATACGGATTTAAGACCAGAATTGGGCTGGCAGGGAAATATCTAATTCGGTATTGCTAGTGGGGTGTGTAAATCGCAATCGTGACGCGTGCAGCAGCAATCGGTCGGCGGCCGCCTTTGCAGCGGGGTGGGCATAAAATTCACAGCCCAATATGGGGTGGCCGATGCTGGCGGTGTGAACCCGGAGCTGGTGCGAGCGACCGGTGACCGGAATTAAGCGCAATTTGCTGTGACCCTCTTGGTTCACGCCGCAATGTTCAAAGTGGGTTTGGGCGTGCTTGCCGTAGTCGAAATTGAGTTCTTGGCGGGGGCGATTGGGCCAGTCACAGGCGAGGGGCAGGTCGATAAAGCCTTTCATACTGGCAACTTGGCCGTATACGACGGACTGGTATTCTTTATAAATTTTGCGGTCCTGAAATAAACGGCTCAGGGCGCGATGGCTGTCTGGGTGGCAGGCAATAATCATCAGGCCAGAGGTGGCCATGTCCAGGCGATGAACAATGCTGGCATTGGGGTAGTCTTGGTTGATTCGGCTAATGAGGCAGTCTTTATTGTCTGGATGGCGGCCGGGGACTGACAGGAGTCCAGCGGGTTTGCTGACAATGAGTAGGTCGTCGTCAATGTGCAGGTACTCTATGGCCTCATTGCAATACGGCACAATAAAGTCGGCATTGCTGCCAGCGGGCTGTTCTGGGCTTGAGCTGTCGGTCATAGGGTGTTGATGGCTTGCGGCATGTGGAATACGCAAGTATACCGGATAATGACCGCTTAATTTTTAGTTCTTAGCGAGCTGGGAATGAGCGCAAAGAAGGATTCATTGTGGTCATTTTCATAGTACCAGCCGAGCTGATCAGCGCAGTGCTCACAGTGGGCGAACTGCCAGCGGTAGCCCTGAAACCAGCAGTGCTCCAACATGGCTTCGCCATTGATGATGGTGCCGGGGGCGGCGTTGAAACAGCAGACATCGTAGATAATGCCGTCGGGGTTAACAAAGCGGTGATGGTGTTGGTCGTTAATACGGGTGCGGTAATTGTTCGCCGTTATTGCCCTGCGACAATTGAGGCAAGAGATTAGCTGAGCGGGCTCGCAGTCTTGCAGTTGAAATAATACATCGTGCACCAGCTGCTTTATGGGCAAATTACTCATAGGCTTCTCCGATTGTTTTCGTTGCGCTTAAAGCGCGCGCCGAAAATTCCGGTAAAATACTTACCTTAGGTATTAACATATAAGGGTTCTGACTTTGCAGCAAGTGCTTTCATCAATAGAAATGGGTCATTCCTTGGCTGAGTTGTTGCAGGAGTTCCTGCCCACCGCACAGGTGGTGGAAACAGTCTTGCCCTTAGTGCCGGAAATGCCCTTGTATTTGTTAAGTGCCGATTTTCCCCAGCACGATTTGAGTCCAGAACAGACCCAGCGGATTATGAACTATCCGGCTTACTGGTGCTTTTGCTGGGCCAGTGGTCAGGTAATGGCGCGCTATATTTTTGATAATCCCGATTTGGTGTACGGTAAAAAGGTCCTGGATTTTGGTTGCGGCTCTGGGGTGGCGGCGATTGCCGCCAAGTTGGCCGGTGCCAGCGAAGTTATTGCCTGTGATCTAGACCAAGACGCGATTAGCGCAAGCCGCGCTAACGCCGCACTGAATGAGGCTGAGCTCCGTTATAGCGGTGATTTTTTCGCCAATGATGATGTATACGATCTGATCTTGGTCGCTGATGTTTTATATGATCGCGCCAATTTACCTCTGTTAGATGCGTTCTTGAAGCGCGCGCCGAAGGTGTTGGTTGCCGATTCACGGGTCAAGGATTTTCAAGTGGATGGCTACCAGTGGCTCGCCTTTCAGCGCGCCACTACGGTGCCAGATCTGGCGGAATCAGAAGAGTTTTCCCGCGTTAATCTTTATCTTGGTCAGCGTTAGCGAGCTTGTCGCTAATCGGTTTGGGCGGCAGCAGTGCCAGGAAGTTATCCCGCGCGATTTTCTGTGCGGTTTCTTTGCTTAAAGCTGATAGGAAGGGTGTGTATTCGCCCAGACTTGCGGCAATTTTGTCGTAGCTGCCGAGGGCATCGGAACCGATCATAAAACGTGTCGGGTATTGTTCTACCAATTTAAGCCAGCCGGCAGCGGCGTCCTGGTTTTTGTCGAGTAGATAGGGCTCTAAAACGGTCCACGATAAATCGATGTAGAGGTTGTCGTGGTCAGCCAGCAATTTCTCTAATTCTGTTAACAAGAAATCCAGTTTGTCTTGATAGCGGTGCAGTGTTGCGCTGGTGCCGGCGTGCGCCCAAATAAAATTAACGTCTTGGTGCGCGGCAAGGGCGTCTTTAATTTCACTGACATACAGCGGGTTGCGCTCGCGCTTTGAGGTGATGTTGCTATGCAGTAGCACGGGTAAATCGAATTCTGCAGCAACGCGATATACACGGTACATGGCCTCGTTGTTTGCCCGCGGGGTGTCGTCCTGGGTGAGGGCGGTGAGGTCGTCGTGGCGGGTGAGTACCTCGCCAATGCCCTGCCAAACGTTGGGGTAGGTTTCCAGCATTTGACGCAGATGTTTGTCGGCGTTTTTGTCGGTGGGGTTAAAGCCGCATAAGAACGGATGCAGTCTTTCACGCTGTTCTTTGGGCAGCTTGCGATAAGCTTCGGCGACGTAGCTGTCGGTGGCGCTATACCAGTACATGCCGGCGTCGTCACCGGCGTAGTAGCGCGGTCGTTTCGGCTCGTTCTCATGCCATTTTTTCATGAGTGGAATACCGCTGATCATGGCGTGGTCAATCCCGCCTTTGTCCATCGCGCGAATGAGATCGGGTAGGGGGTCGCCCTCTTGAAAGAAATCAACTATGTGGAGATGGGCGTCGCTATAAGAATACTTAGTGCCGGTGGATTTGGCTGTATCGGCAAAGTTGCTGGGGGATGCCAGGGCGAGTAACAGGGCGACCAGAGTGTATATGTGAGCGGCAAATCGGCCTTGTCGTAATTTGGGCATTGTGTCCTCAGCGATCGGATTGCGAGCATTCAGACAGGTGCTTGGCTGTCGGGTTCATTGTTTCGTCGCAGTGAATCGTGGCGCTCCGGTTCAAGGGTGTGGTTGGGTGGTGAGCAGGAGGTGCTAGAGTGGGGGTTTACGCGCCGAAATTCGCCAGCCGTGGGTCTAGTGGTTTAGTGGCTTGCGCGGTGTTATCACCCGAATTAGCACCACTCTGCTGTTGGGCGCGGCGCTGAATGTGGTTAATACGTTGGCGTAAGTCGGGATGGCTAGTAAATAAGGCCTGCCAGCGTGCCTGTCCATGTTGTGCCAGGACCTTGCTAAAAAATTGTTCGGCGCCGGCTAAGTGGCCGTAGTGATTTTCTAGCGTGGTGAGGGCGGCGTCATCTGCCTTGCTCTCCATTTGGCGACTAAAACCTAGCATGGTGAGTAGGCCTGTTTGCTGGGTGGTGTTCTGCAGTGCGGTGGCATTTTGTCCGCCGGTGACAATACTTAAAAACAGCTGAACCAGCAGGCCGCCGCTTAAAGACTGGGCAGGGTGTCGAAATTTAATATGGGCAATTTCATGGGCCAGCACCATCGCCAGAGCATTTTCTGACGACACCTCTTTCAGCAAGCCAGTGGTGACAAAGATATGACCGCCAAGGGTGGCAAAGGCATTGGGTGTATTCGCTTGGTCGAGAAGATGGAAATGCACGCTGATGTCTGAGCCTAGATCAGCTTGCGCAGCGAGTTGCTGACCAAGATCTTGCACGGCGGCTTCGGCCTCCTGCAAGGCGAGGCTGGATTCGGTTTTCGACTTGGACCATTCACCGTATTTGTTAGCTAATTGCTGTTCGTAACGAAAGGGGATGTGGGGCGCCAATGTGTTTGCAAATAGCAGCAGAAGGGCGACGCTTGCGCCAAGTACGAAAAGCACCCCCGCAAGTAAAATAAAGAATTCCTTGAGGGGGTTATCCGTAGAGGTATTTATGCCCTCGGGGATTTTCGGGTTTTGCTGGACGAAGCTCACAGTGTAATGGCGCTTGCTTCTAAAGCCTTAGGTGATAAGGCGGTGCCATAGGCCAGGACTTCAATAGAACCAATGCCTTTATTGTTGTTGCCAGATACGCGGCTGGTTTCAAATTTGGTGTTGATGATAGCCTCGGCGCCAGCTATGCGAGCTTGTTCCTGCATGCGCAGCAAGGCTTCGCGACGGGCGCGGTCTAGCAAGGTCTCATAGCTGCGAATACGGCCACCGACGAGCGCTCGCAGTCCAGCTGATACCCGCTTGAAGTAATCTACTGAAATGACCACATTGCCGCTAACGAGTGCGGCGTTGTGATTCATAAACTCTATCGGGGGAAAGCGGTCGGTCGACACCACAATTTGGCGCAGCTCGTCTTCGCGGGCGAAGATGCTTTGGTAGTGTTTTGCTTCGGCTCGGCGTCCAAAGAAAAAACCAAGCCCCAGTAGTGTTGCAAATAGGCCTAACTGGATAAGGGCATCCATGGCTATTTTTCCTCGAGAAAAACAGCGGTGCCATACGCTAATATTTCAGATGCGCCGGCGGCGATAGAGGACGTGGAGTAGCGCACATTGATCACGGCGTTGGCGCCGATTACCCTGGCTTGCTCGATCATGCGGTCCGTCGCTTCCTGGCGGGCTTCAGAAAGTAATTCGGTGTAGCCGCCGAGTTCGCCGCCAAAGATGTTCTTTAAACCAGCCAAGATGTCTTTACCCGCGTGTTTGGCGCGAACAGTACTACCGAGTACTAAGCCGAGGTGCTGAGATACGCGTTTGCCGGGGATGATTTCTATATTGCTGATTAGGATGTTGGTCATTACCTGTTCCTTTGGTATTTAAATTAATGCGCTTACCTGCAAGATGCTGCGACTTGGATGTGTAGTTAGGGTCTATCAAACCTTGTTTTTGTAGACGTGTCTATATTGGATTTCTAAAAGCGGAGTCTGCACTTCTTGCCGGCCACAGGCGGACGGCTAGGGGCCCTTTAGCGATCGATGTGGGCTATGCCTTGCTGGTGGCTGGCACTGAGAGTTTGTTACCTCCGGTTTGCAGCAACTCATAAAAGGCCTTGGTCAATGGGTTTAGGTGTTTACCTTTTGGATACACGGCGCACCAAGATCGGCGAATTGGAAACCCGTCTACGGCAAGTTCGCGTAGTTTGCCCGTACTGATGTCTTCCGCGACCAGTGCCGCCGGCAGCACGGCGCAGCCATCACCATTGAGCAGGCATTGCCGAATAGCGAGATTGCTGCCCACCTGGCGTACGTACTGAATCACACAGCTTTGTTGGCGGCAGAATGATTCGAATATTTGGCGGCTCCCGGAACCCGGTTCGCGCAGCAGCAGGGGATGTTCAAGCAACTGGATAAGGCTGATGCCGTGGCTTTCGCTTTGCTGTGTTAGTGGGTGGTTCGGCGAGGCCACGACTAATAATTGGTGTTCTGCGAAGGGCGTGTAGCTGAGGGCTCGGCCTTCAGGTACTTGGGTCATTATGGCCAAATCATCGAGGTTATCTGCCAGGCGCTCCAGCAAGCGTTGATGGTTAACCACGTGCAGGCTGATATTGACGTCCGGGTGCTGGAGGCAAAATTGATTGATATAACTTGGTAGCAGCTGTTCGGCGCTGGATTCTATGGCGATATTGAGACTGCCTTGTAAACGACCATGAAGTTCAGTTAACTCTATTTCCAGGTGCACCAGACGCTGCTTGAGATCGCGGGCAGCGCGCTGCATGAGCTCGCCGGCGGAGGTTAAGAATAGCTGCTTGCCCAGGTAGTCAAACAGCGCTTGGCCGACGACATCTTCCAAACTGCGTATTTGCGAGCTGACCGCAGGCTGGGTTAGGGCCAGTTGCTGCGCTGCTTTGGAGTAGCTGCGGTGCTGGCAAACGGCCAGGAATACGTCCAGCTGGCGGAGGGTTAGGCGGTTTAGGTAGCTGACTTCCAAGGGATACTGAGCTCTCAAATTTTGCGCAAGTTCGCACCACTATAAGTAATTACTTATTCATATCAAAACAATTATTAATTTTTTATTTAGAAGGTTTTTCGGTACGGTGGCTGCATGTAATTTTAGGTGTATTGATTTGTGCGCCGGTGAAGTTGTTTTGCAATGGCTATTTAGCGATTGCCACAGCGATGGACTGAGCCATTCTTCCCAATAGGGAGTTCAGCTATGTTGAAAAAAATCCTGATCGCCAACCGCGGTGAAATTGCGGTGCGAATTGTGCGGGCCTGTGCCGAGATGGGCATACGGTCGGCGGCGGTGTATACCGAGCCCGACCGTTTCTCCCTGCATGTTAAGCGCGCCGACGAGGCCTATAACGTGGGCGCCGACCCGCTGGAGGGGTATTTAAATCCCCGTAAATTAGTGGCCTTGGCGGTGGAGACCGGCTGTGACGGCTTGCATCCGGGTTATGGATTTTTATCAGAGAACGCCGAGTTGGCCGAGATATGCGCCCAGCGTGGGGTGACCTTTATCGGCCCCAGCGCAGAGGTGATTCGCCGCATGGGCGATAAAACCGAAGCTCGCCGCGCCATGACGGCAGCCGGTGTGCCGGTCACGCCGGGTACAGAAGAGAATTTAAAAGGCGTTGAAGACGCGGTGACGGTGGCGGCTGGGATTGGCTATCCGGTGATGTTAAAAGCAACGTCTGGTGGTGGCGGCCGTGGTATTCGGCGCTGCGACAGCGAGGCGGATTTGCGGCGTCAGTTCGACCGCGTGGTGTCGGAGGCAACCAAGGCCTTTGGCCGCGCTGATGTTTTTCTAGAGAAATGCATCGTGAATCCGCGCCACATTGAGGCGCAGATTTTGGCAGACAGCCACGGCAATGTGATTCACCTCTTTGAGCGCGACTGCTCAATCCAGCGTCGCAACCAAAAACTCATAGAGATTGCGCCGTCTCCCCAGCTCACTCCAGAGCAGCGCGCTTATATCGGTGAGATGTCGGTGCGGGCCGCCGAGGCGGTTGGCTATGAAAACGCCGGCACGGTGGAGTTTTTGCTCGCCGATAATCAAATTTACTTTATGGAAATGAATACCCGTGTTCAGGTCGAGCACACCATCACCGAGCAGATCACCGGGGTGGATATTGTCCGCGAACAAATTCGTATCGCCTCTGGTTTGCCGCTCGGCTATCGCCAGCAAGATATTTCCTATCGCGGTTTTGCCATGCAGTTTCGGGTTAATGCCGAAGATCCTAAAAACGATTTTCTGCCCAGTTTTGGCAAAATCAGTCGCTACTATGCGCCCGGTGGTCCGGGGGTGCGGGTCGATACCGCGATTTACACCGGTTATACCATTCCGCCGTATTTCGACTCCATGTGTCTCAAGTTGATTGTCTGGGGCTTAACCTGGGAAGACGTGCTGGATAGGGGCGTGCGAGCGCTAAACGATATGCGCTTGCAGGGTGTGAAAACCACCGCGAGCTATTATCAGCAAATTTTAAAACACCCGGATTTTCGCTCCGGTCATTTCGATACCAGTTTTGTAGAAAGCCACCCCGAACTGACACAGTACTCGGATAAAAGCCGTCCTGAAGATATTGCGCTGGCGGTGGCTGCTGCCATTGCTGCCCACGCTGGCCTGTAAAAAATAGGAGTTGACGATGAGCCAAGATAAAGCTGTTCTGATTACTGATGTTGCGCTGCGCGATGGTCACCAGTCGCTGATTGCAACCCGTTTGCGCACCGAAGATATGCTGCCGGTGTGCGCCCAGCTGGACGCTATTGGGTTTTGGTCTTTAGAAGTCTGGGGCGGTGCGACCTTTGACGCCTGCGTGCGTTTTCTAAAAGAAGATCCGTGGGAGCGTCTACGTAAACTGCGCGAAGCACTGCCAAATACCAAATTGCAAATGCTGGTGCGGGGCCAAAATCTGTTGGGCTACCGTCATTATGCTGACGACGTGGTAGAGGCCTTCATTCAAAAGTCTGCTGACAACGGCATGGATATTTTCCGTGTCTTTGACGCCATGAATGACGTGCGGAATTTACAGACTGCGATTGCGGCGGTAAAGAAATCAGGCAAGCACGCGCAGGGCACGCTCTGCTATACCACGAGTCCCGTTCACAATACCGCCAAGTTCGTTCAACAAGCCAAGGACATGGTGGCGATGGGCGTCGACTCTATTGCGATTAAAGACATGGCGGGTTTGCTAACGCCCATGGCGACATCGGAGTTGGTCAGTGCGCTAAAAGATACTGTTGATGTGCCTTTGGCGCTGCATTCCCATATGACATCGGGCCTCGCCGGTTTGTGCCAGCTGAAAGCGATTGAGGCGGGTATCGATATTATCGATACCGCCATGTCGGCCTTCGCCAATGGCACCAGTCACCCAGCCACCGAAACAATGGTGGCGGCCCTAAAAGGCACACCGCGGGATTCCGGTTTAGATTTGCCAGCCCTGCAAGACATTGCCAGCCAGCTTTGGGAAGTGCGAAAAAAATACCATCAGTTCGAGAGCGAATTTACCCGCGAAGACGTCAGTGTGCAGATCAACCAAGTACCGGGCGGGATGATGTCTAACCTCGCCAACCAGCTCAAAGAGCAGGGCGCCTTGAACCGCATTGGTGATGTGTTTGCAGAAATTCCCGCGGTGCGCAAAGACCTCGGCTATCCGCCGCTGGTTACGCCAACGTCGCAAATCGTCGGCACCCAGGCGGTGATGAATATTCTGGCCGACAAGCGCTACACGACAATCACCAATGAAGTGAAACGGTACTTGCAAGGGCACTATGGTGCGGCGCCGGCCGAGGTCGATAAAGATCTGCGCGCTCGTGCGATTGGCTCGGAAGATGTGATCGATGTGCGCCCTGCAGATTTGCTGTCTCCCGAGCTGGCAAAACTTCGCAAGGAAGTGGGCGAGTTGGCCAAATCAGAAGAAGACGTGCTGACCTACGCGATGTTCCCGGATCTGGGTCGCGCATTCTTGACCGAGCGCGAAGCGGGCACTTTGGTGCCTGAAGTCCTTGAACCCATCGGGCAGGCAGCTCGACCAGTCAGTGAAGGCGGTGTACCTACCGAGTTCGTTATCGATGTACACGGTGAAAGCTATCAAGTCGCCATCACCGGTGTGGGCATTAAAGGCGCCGGTAAGCGCCATGTGTATATGACGCTGGACGGCATGCCCGAAGAGGTGGTGTTTGAGGCCCTGAATGAGTACAAGGCCGAAGGCGCCAGTGGTCGCAAGTCCGCCAGTAAACCGGGCCATGTCAGCACCAATATGCCGGGTAATATCGTCGAGGTACTGGTTGCCGTGGGTGACACGGTGAAAGTAGGGCAGGCGGTATTAGTGACCGAGGCTATGAAAATGGAAGCCGAAGTGCAGGCGCCAATCGCCGGTAAAGTCATCGAGATTTTTGTTAAGAAAGGTGACCGAGTGACACCGGGTGAGGTCTTGATAGAGATTGAGGCTGTTTAATTTACTGGTTTGCGTGGAAGGGCTTGATATTATAAATGATAACCATTATCATTTATTTCAAGTCAGGGCTGTGCTCAATGTGAGCCCCCATTTACACAGTACACTCTGATTCTCTCCGATTTGCCCCGCTTCACTATTGAATGCGGGGTTTTTTATTTTTATCAAGTAGTTATCTGGCTGTATTGATGTAATTTCTATGCATTGAAGTACTGTTAATTTATCGTGACGGCAAGCCAGACGGCGCGCCAACGACGTAGTTTTTCTTCGCTGTTCAGTTGTTTGGGTGAAACATCGACCGCTGGTTTTAGCTGTTCTTGACCTGTAATCAGGGTGCTATTGATAGCCCCTTTGAGTCCGGCGGGAAAAGGACAGGTGGCGGCGATCAATGTTTGGCAGTGAGTGCAACTTAAAAACACCGCTTGCTCTGAGCCCTGTCTGTTCTTTGCTAATGGGGTCGAAGAATAAATATCTAGCTGTCCGTCAGGGTCTGATAAATAAGACACATTGCGCTGCATACAAAAGTCGCAATCACATTTTCGCGCCTGATAGCTTTCCAGAGTGAGTGGCAGCAGAAGTGAGAAGTGCACGTTCTGGCAAGGGCATGATCCGGTGTATGTTTGCTTCACTGCAATGCCTCCGGTGGATGATCTATTGAGCATTGAGTTTGCTAGCGAAGAGCAGGCTGCGCTCCTCGCTACGCGCCACCACTAATAGAATGTTAGTTGCGGTAAATGGTTTGGATCAGGTGGTAGCCAAACTGGGTTTTCACAGGGCCGTGAACATCTAACACGGATTCTTTGAAGACCACGTCGTCAAAGGGTTTTACCATTTGGCCGGGGCGAAACTCACCGAGGTCGCCGCCTTTTTTGCCTGATGGGCAATCAGAAAATTTCTTTGCCAGCTCACCAAAATCAGCGCCTTTGGCAATTTGGTTTTTTAAATCTTGGGCTTGGTCTTGTGTCTTTACCAGGATGTGGCGTGCGCTAGCGACGGTCATGGATGAGTCCTTGTTGGATGATTTTGGCAATTATAGCAGGCGAAGCCGTGGCGAACAGGTATCGATTTACGAAATCGCCACGGCTGTTTTTATGGTCGCTTAAGGTGACGTCTCGTGGTGCCGAGACGCCATAAGGGCAGGCTGAATTAGAATTTATAGCCCATTGAGAATCGAACTGTGCGCGGCTCAATGACGTGATAGTGGATATCGTCGGTAGCTACGCCTGCCGGTTCACTCGCCAAGCGCGAGGCATAAAAATAATCGATATCGTGATCGTCGCTGTCGCTAAGATTGAGAACATCTGCCTTGAAGACCCAGTTGGTCATGCGGTAACCGGCGCGCAGATTCCAAATGGTGCTGTCGTCAGATTTGACGGAGCCGTCTTCTACCAAGGGTCTTTCGCCGAAGTGGCGCACACGCAGACTGCCGAACCAGCCACTGCTGAAATCAGCATTTAAGCCAGCCTGAAAAACATTCTTAATGGCGCCGGGGATTTTATTTCCTTCTGGAGCTGATTCAGTAAATTTCGAGTTCGTATAGGCGTACTCGATATCCAGGCTTATCTGGTCGGTAAAGTGGTAGTAGCCTGTGATTTCAATGCCGTTTCTTTCTGACGCGCGACTAGGCTCGGTATTGCCAGCGTCGCCGACAAATAATAGTTCGCTATCTAGTTCTAAGGTCCACAGTGAGATGGACGTGTTGATACGGTCGCTGATGAAGCCGCGTGCACCGAACTCGTATCCCAGAGAGCGCACCAGGGGGTCTACGCTATCGATGACACTGCCGTCAGTTGAATCTAGTCGAATCGTTGTGCCGCGAGCGTCATTTGAGTGGAAGCCTTGCCCAGCGGAAATATAGCCTTCCCACTCGTCATTAAAGGTATAAATCAGGCTGGCTTTTACAGAGCTAATGCTGTCGTCTGATGTGCCGCCGTTGTCACTCAGGTCGATACTATTAATATTAATACCGGTTTTGTCGTCGACATCAAAGTCATAGTAATCGTATCGCGCTCCCAGCACGCTGCGCAGCGAATCAGTCCATGTGATGCGATTTTCCCAGTACAAGCCGATGCTTGATTCTGTTACTTGGTCGCTGCGAATCGCGCCCAGTCGCTGACGCGCTTGGCTGCGATAAAGTCCAACTTCATTGATATCATCCACCCGCAGGTCGCCACCGAATTTATTACTCATGGTGCGGCCAGCCAATGCGCCCTCTAACAGGTAGGCAAGTTGGCCACCATAGATGGTGCGGTTGTCGACTTGTTCGAACTGGTCACCATTGGTTTCATCGTCGAGAAAGTAGGTGAAGTTGGACCACAAATTGAGATCGTAGTCGATGACATACGCTGAGCCTATCCAGTTGCCAAGCTCCAAATTGGCGTTCAGGCTGTAGCGACTTGATTCGCCGCCGACGGTTTTGTCGATGGAGCCTAATTCGTCAATAATTCCCTGATCTACCGCGCGCGAGGGAATTTGATCCGCGCTATTCCAGCTGTTGTCATAGGCCATCATGGTGAAACTAAGCCGGCCGTCTTCAAGCGGTATGGCGTGTTTTAGGAAGACGTTTATCTTGTCCAGGTCTTCTTCGATATCAGACCAAGGGCCATCATAGCGATTGCCTTCAACCGCGACAGTGGTGGTTCCGCCGGCGATTTTCAGGCTGTTCATTGCCAGCACGCGGTAAAAGTTGTCTTCACCCAAAGTGAGCTCGAGTAAACCTTGCTCTAGCGAACTCGTGGTGCTGATTTGCGCGCCGCCGGCACCGCTGAAATCTCCGACATCAGCGTAGTAAGCCCCTTTTTTATAGGCTAGCTGGGACACGACTTCGGGAATGAGAAAATTGAGATCAGAATAGCCCTGGCCGTGACCATGGGTGCGCATATTGACGGGCATACCGTCTACCGACGTGGCAAAGTCAGTCCCGTGGTCCAGGTTGAATCCGCGCAGAAAATACTGGTTGGCCTTGCCGGTGCCGCTGTGTTGGGTCACGACCATGCCCGGTACCAGCTCCAGTGCTTCTCCGGTGCGCAGCAGTGGCCGAAGCGAAATTTCCTGCTGGCCGACGACACCCTCTGATGCTGATACGGCTTCGCCGACGAGATTAATATGTCGTCCCTCTACCTCAACTGTTTCTATTTTTTGTTCAGCGGCGATAACTTGATTGCCACATAGTATTAATAAAACCCAACCTAGCCTTTTCATCGTATGTTCTCATATCTATTATTGACGGCGTACGGAATATGCCATCGGCAATTACACGCTTTGTCGAATGCGCTATTCTCCGCCACACTGTTAAAACCTATATGGGGTCGGTTTTTGTGAAATCCTTTACCGCAGAAATGGGACGCTTATTGCGTCACCGCCGAGAAAATCGGCAAGCGCCAACCTTGGGTGCGCGGGAATTGGAAGTCATGAAGATACTGTGGCGGGGTGACGTGCTGTCGGCACAGGACGTGTTGCAGGCAATAAGCGATAGCAGCTTAAGTCTGAGTACGATGCAAAGTACGTTGGAGCGTCTTTATAGAAAGGGACTGGTGGCTCGGGAAAAGAGCGGTCGCTACTATCTTTATCGCGCAGCCATTAGCAGGAACGCGGTTATTACCCAGCTGCTGGGGGAAATTGCTGATCAAGTTGGTGATGGTGAAATGGCACCGATGATTTCCGGTTTTATGTCGTTTATCGATCAGGAGACATCTGAGCCCCTCTGCTCTGAAATGCGTGATGCTATTCAGCGCCTACCTTCAGAACGCGATGACTAATACGCTCACGGTTATCGGGAATTATCTTTTCGGTTGGACTGTTATAAGTTTGGCGGTGTCTTGGTGCTTGGCACTTGTTTACCCGCTAATGCTGCGCTCTATGGCTCAGTCTTCAGCTGAGAGAGCATCGTTTTTTACGCTGATATACAGTTTGTTGGCGCCGCTTTCAGCGGTCTTCGCACTTATTATTTTGTCGCTACCAGAGCTGGCGTTTCCCTTTATTAGCGAGCATTGCCACGACGCGATTTGTTCGCCACACACTCTTCATATGACCACGGATACCGTTGAAGGTGTTCTCGCTGTGTTCGTGGTTGTTCTTATGCTGTCCGGTTTTGTTGTGTTAATGGCCAGACAGTTACACCGAAGTCGCCGGCACGTAAAAACATTGAGTGGTTTGTCTGAAGCTGGCTCTGCATCTTACCTCGTCGTGGAAAGCCCTCATCATATGGCATGGTGTGCTGGTTTTCTTAAGCCGCAAGTTTTTTTGTCCAGTGGCTTGGTCGATGTCATGGATACGCGGCAATTGCGGCTGATCCTTGCTCATGAGCGAACCCACGCTTTTCGTCGTGATAATTTGCGTAAGTGGGTTTTGCAATGGGTGACTATTGCTTGGCCTAGAGGTCGCAAGCAGCGCATAAGACAAAACTTCTCAAATTACAGTGAGCATATTTGCGACCTAGTTGCTGCGCGCTGTGAGAAAGGCGTGACAGAACTTGCCCAAGTTATAGAAACCTTGGCGACGTGTAATGGCGACGCTAGCAAGCCCATGAATTCCCTGGATCACCATCGGCAGCAGCGAATTGCCGCGTTGCAGAGAGAGTTACATTTGCAACAGGGAGAGGGAAAGCAAAGCTATGTTAAGCCCGCGGTCTTCGTAGCTTGCTCGTGGCTAATCGCCACAATGAGCGCAATCCATTTTGGCCACCCTTTGCTTGAGTGCTTGTCTCGGTGATTGAACGGCCGCTCGGGGCCGTAGAGAAGAGGTGTGGTAGTCGATCTGGGATGTATAAATGGGGTTGCTGATACAACCCCATTTAAAGTTCTGCATGAGCAGTTACTTATTTAAGTAAGTCTCTGCCGATAATCAATTTCATGACGTCGTTGGTGCCTATCTTCGATGGCGGCTCAGACCGCCAGCAACTTAATATGGTTGTACCATAAAATTCAAAAGAGCCAGTGGCATACCGGTGTCTACTAGCTAACGTAATGTTGCTGTCAGCAGGTATGCACCGGAAAGTGGCTATTGGGCGCTAGGTGATAAGAAGTATTGTTGAATCAGTTTTGTAACATTACTTTTGAGAACGTCACCCATATCGCCACCGAATGCACCTACTGATAGATCACTGTTTGCCACGGCAGAGTACTTTATTTCTTTAGTCTTTGGATCAACTACTTTAAGCACGGAATCCACCGATCCCTTGCCGGCACCAAAACCACCAAAATAGCGCGCTGCTCTGCTGCCATAAACCAAGTCAATATCAAGCTCCAAAGATAAAGCATCTGGTGAAGTATCATCTATTGATTTAATTAGTGTATATCGACTTTTCTCAATGTTAGTCTCTAGCTCATTCATTGCAAAGCCTTCCCACTCAAGCATTTTTTCTTGTAATTTCTGATTGGTTTTTGCCGCCGGCTCCTGAGAATGCACATCTACTTTGCTTATATAAATCTTTGTATAATTAAGGATATCTGCTGATTCGGCTTCAGTTTTCACATGGGCAGTACCGCATGCAGATAACAAGGCTGCTACAAAAAATGACATAAGTATTTTTTTCATTTTAATTCCTTTTTTTTTGTGTTTTTAAGTGTGGTTTAAAAAATTGGTTTTATATTATAAATATGGTAATGCAATGTGGAATGTTAGGCGGTTTTTCCGAATATGGTGGTTTTGGTTAAGAAGGATTGTTATTTTAAAATTCTAACCGATCCTTCGGTGTATGCTGGAATATATCCCTAACCAACGTTTTATTTACTTCAGAGAATCTACTAGTATTAGTCCGGATGAAGGCAGTAGTGTTGTAAAAACGCTGAATTATTGTTGGTATAAAGAAAATAATGATTAAGGGTGTTGCTCTCAGAATTGATAGAGGGCCGTTAGTCCAACATTATCTCCGTCCACATCAGCTCCTTGATTATCGCTTGCTGTGTAGGTAATGGCGGTATAACGAAGCCCAAGGAAAAGGTCGTCAGTCAACTTATAGTCATACTGAAGTATGAGTCCTGTAGCGTCGTCAAATTTAGCAGATGACTTTTCTTGACCATCGAAGTCAAGTTCAGCGCGTGGGGAGAAATGTTCTGTGATGCCAGCGCCGACCCGATGGCGTCCCGGATTGACAAAAACGAGGAGTTCTACCGGATATCGATCAAAGCTGGCATCACCATTCTTTGCGATGATTGAATCAAAATAATAATTTACAGTTAGCTGTACGGAAAATAGGCTTTGGGGCGGTGAAATGAGAATGCCGCCACCAATCATAAGCAGGTCGCCCGCTTTTATTTTTTCGCTGTCGGCATTTTTAAACTGCACTTTTGCGATGTCATCACCACCGTGAGTGATGGCCGACGTCACTATGCCGCGAATAACGGGTTTTTCGGGGTGGCTTGAATTAGTTTTTGCAAAAGCGGTAAGCGATGTCAATAAAAACACCACTGCAGATGTTAAACGAAGCATTCCATGCATTTTATCGCGTCCTTTGTTGTCAATTATCAAAAATCATATCTAGCTATGAAAGCAATATTTATTGATAGCAATATAGGTCTACTAGAACGAAAAAACAATATTGAAATTTAGATTTGATTAATCTTCCGCGGTTTCAAGTAATAAGTGCAATCCTTTCACGCAGCGAGTAAATCTTCTCGTT
>NZ_CAXBHN010000025.1:0-43896 GCF_963975605.1 uncultured Zhongshania sp.
AGGGAATAAATTAAACAACCTGAAAGTCGTCATTTCCTAAATGCACCACGGGTATCCATAATAGTTTTTCACACCGCCCCCTAGCCTACTAGCAGGTAAAAATTTGCATTAAAAAACCGCCGAAAAGCAACGAAAACTAATGCGAAACACATCAACAGGAAGCAACATTCCACCCAAGCGCTCGACTTTGCTCCATAAATTCGACACGTTCCCATACTCTTCGCTATCTTCGTTCCATTTAACTGTCAAATGAAATCCAAAATACGCCCCAAAAAAACTCAGAGGGACAATAATAAACATAAGCTTAAACCCGAGTAACCACGTCAAAGCAAGAAAACAAAATGCCATGGAAGCGAAATAATACTTTGCAGCCATTTTATAAAATAATTTTTTGTCTCGGCTACTAACCGATGATATTATTTTCTCGCGCTCCTCCAGCCATATCTTTCCCTGCTCTTCCCCCCTTTGACTATCCTCCCTTTCGACACGCTCAAGCCAAGCTTCATTTTTATCTCTTATCCTTGCCCTCGACTCACACAACTCCTCTAAATATCGAGCACGAAGGCTAACATATAAAGCTTTCGCCTTCTTCGTATCACCTTCCGACTCCGCGTAAGCTCGCGCCCAGATATCACCATCCATCTCATTATTTTTCACTTCACTTAATGCGGCTTCGTGAAAATTACCTGTCACCCTTGGGGCAGCTCCATATGCAGCACCTGCAATGCTAGCTTGTAATTTTACAAATTCCTTTTGCTCTTCAGGACTCATTTCCTACACCTCAAAATAAAAATTACTTTTAAAAAAGCAGGCTGAAGCTATTCTCCTTTAGCCATACTTTCTGAATATTATAACTCCCGGCATAACGCCCAAGATATTTCCAAAAATCAGCAGAATGATCGTGATGCACTAAATGGCAAAGCTCATGGATAACCACGTAATCACAAACAGAATTCGGCGCCATGACTACTCGCCAATTAAACTGGATATCACCTTTCGCAGAACAGCTACCCCAGCGAGACTTAAAACTTCTAACGCTTACAGATTTCGGTTTAACACCTATCACCGGCGCTAGCCTTGCTGCCTTTTCTAGCAACTTCCGCTCCGCTTGAGCTTTGTACCAGCGAATTAATGCATTTCTCACCATTTGCGGTGATTTAGCCCCACTCGGCACACTTACATGCAGGTAACCACGCAGGAGCTTTACCGGCTGAAATGGGCCATCGTGAACCTTCAATCGGTAATTACGTCCCAAGTAAGGAAAGGACTCACCGGAAACAAATTGTTTTTCGCTAACCGGCTGCGCTTCTTGCTGAAGCGATAGCTTTTCGCGTATCCACGTTCGCTTATCTTTAAGCAGCTCATCGACCCTACTAAGGGCTAAGTTAGCTGGCACCACCACCGACACTGCGCCCTCTTCAACGCGTATATCAGCCGTTTTACGGCGTTCAGTGCGGATGATTTCAACAATAAAGCCTTTTGCTTCGCGATATTCTGGTGCTTTCACTGCTGCCATCATTTTCCTGACTTACCAAAGCGGCTTTGCGCCAAGTCCATGAAGCGTGATTGAACCACTTTCACAATAGCGGACTCACCATAGGAACAATCCAATATTGCACGCTTAATCTCTTTCTTCATCCGCTTCACTTCATCATTCTTTTGGAAGAAATCAACAATCTGGGTGGCTTCATCAAACATTTCCACCAATGACTGACTGGTGGCTTTTATTTCTTCATGTTCTTCATCGCCCACCACACCATCATTGCTGTGTGCGCTTACTTCAGCCATCAAGATGTTATAGAAGGCATATTCTGTTTCGGTAAGCCCTAGGTCATCCGCTGCCTGCTTATGCTCGGTTTCAATGTTAGAAACTAAATCCAGCAGTAATTCCAATTGCTGATCCCACTTACCCTTAGTTTTCTCGATGATGTCCCGTAGCCGTAGACTCAGGGATTTATAGTATTCAGGGTCTTCATCCAAGTTGACCGTAATATGGTGTTTGATCGCGCTTTCAATTTCAGAAGCTCGCGATTCAGGTGATTTAACCTTCTCTACCGATTCTTTAAAGTTTGCCGCCATGAGATCAACGGGGGGAATCTTAGGGTCTACACCCGTGCTGATGATGTGATCTTCAACCAGCTTGCGTACCTTTTCACCGGCATCTTTGATGTTAAGTCCAGGATCACGGTAACGATTGCGGGCGGCATTCTGTACTTTGCCCCATAGCTTCAAATCTGGCACAAAGGGCTTTGCTGCCACATCAGGCAAGATCACATCCATCTGTTTGGCGAAACGTTTGAATGCCAGCTCAAACTGCTGGCGGATGTCTTCGTCTTTCAGGAATAGAACGTAATCATCAATATCATCCCCCTTCACCGAGGCAAAGACGTGTGCAACGCGGGTATGAGTCGCTTTAAGCTTGGGTATTTCGTCCTTCAGTGAATGATAGGTGCCAGCCACATCATCACTGCTGAACATGTCTAAGGCTTCAGTCAGGTGAGTGGATAGACCATGATAATCGACGATGAAACCAGCCTGCTTACCTTTGTAAGTTCGGTTCACCCGTGCAATGGCTTGCATCAAGGTGTGATCTTTCAGGCTGCGATCTATGTACATGACTTGCGCTATTGGCGCATCAAACCCCGTCAGCAGCATGTCCTTCACGATAAGGAAGGCAGTCGGGTCTTCTTTCTCTTTATCAGTCCCTAGCGGCTTAGTGAAGTTCTTGATGACCTGTTTATGGTGCGCACCATTAGTATAAGGTGCGTACATCGGTTCATCGTTGTGTTTACCGGAAATAATGACTTCCGAGGGTGGCGCACCGAGATCATCCAGCGTTTTCTTGAATAGCGTTGCGGCATACCGACTACCCACAACAATCATGCCCTTGAAGCCATTCGGCTGGATGTGTTCGCGATAATGCTTCAGCAGGTCAATACAGACCCAACGAATACGGGCAGGAGCTTCACGTACTGCACGTTCAACACCATGCTTCTTTTTGATCTCACGCTTTTCATCATCGCTGTAGCTTTTGAAGTATTCTTCAAAAAGGGCATCTAGCGATTCACCCACTACATCACTTTGTACTTCCCGACCTTCGTAGATAATACGAACCGTCGCCCCATCCTCTACCGCCTCATTGATCTTGTACTGATCGATATAGCCACCAAAGGCTTGATCCATCTTTTGGTTTTTTAACAGCGGTGTGCCCGTAAAACCGACTTTAGGGGCATTGGGCAAAGCGGCATTGATCGTCGCAGCCAAATTACCAAACTGGGTACGGTGAGCTTCATCCGCCAGCACGATGATCTTGTCACTGGGGTTTAGGTCTTTAAAATCGCCATCAGCTTCTGCGTCCTGAAACTTTTGCACCATGGCGGTGACAATATCGGATGATTCACGACTTAACAGGGCTTTGAGTTCCGATACTGAACCGGCGTTATAAACCGTTTCATTCTGGGCATCACGGAAGGTATTCGATAACTGCGCATCAAGTTGCGTGCGGTCAGTGACGAACACCAACTTGTATTTCTGTAATTCAGGATCACGGCGCATTTTCACCGCCAGCATAACCATCGTCAGCGATTTACCAGACCCTTGGGTATGCCACACTACCCCTGATTTCTCTTTGCGGTCTTTGCCGACTTTAAGGCGCTCTATGACCTTATTCACCGCACGATATTGCTGGTAGCGGGCAACCTTTTTGATCAAGCGACTGTCAACCGCTTCATAAATGGTGAAATTCTGAATGAGGTCTAAGAAGTTGTATGGGCTGAACATCCCTGCAATCAGTCGCTGCTGAGGAGTGACTGTACTGATCTTATCTAATTCACCGGCATAGCAAACCGGCGAAGCCATTTCCCTAACTTCATTCTCACCAGAAAACAAAGGTGAATCACTGATATCCGCATCGGTGAAGGGATACGCGTCTTTCCAGTCACCATAGTGCTGGGCACTGGAGCTGATGGTGCCGACCTTAGCTTGATCCCGACAGGTACTGACCATTAATTGGTTATACCAGAATAGCTTTTGCGCACCCTCATCTGTTTCGGGGTAGCGTAGATTGGCATAGCGTCGGAGCTGCTTTATACCTTCACTAATTGCATCCGACACATAGGGGGATTTGCATTCAATAACAGCCAAGGGCAAGCCATTCACGAAACACAGAATGTCAGGAATGATGTTTTGGTTAACACCTTCTATCTTGAATTGGCTGGTACACAGAAAGTCATTATTGGCGGGGCTATCAAAATCAATAATCTTGACAGTCTGTCCTTTGCGACCTTTTCCAAGGTCTTGCTCTACCGACAGGTAATTAACCAACATCTGATAGAGGGAATGATTGTATTCCATCAATCCAACATGCTGTGGGTGAGTGATCTCACGCATAACCTTGCGCAAGTTCTCTTCACTAATCCATGGATTCAGATTACGCATGGCAACTTCAAGGCGGCTAACCAGCACCACCTCATTAATGCGCGCACGTTCAGTTGAAGAGCCATCAGCCAACAAAAAGCCGGGCGACAGCTCAGCACCGGACACATACGTCCAGCCCAACTTAACTAACTGATCGATGGCGGGTTGTTCTACTTTATCGAGTTCATCCTTAAACATCATGGTTGCAGCGCCCGATGATCAGGCTACTGCTGACTCCTTATCATCAATTTTAACGCGGACTTTACCGGTTAGCAGGTCTTGCATTAGGGCTTTTTTCAATTTTATCGCCACTTCAGATTTTTCCCTAAGAATTGTAAGTTTTGCATCAATAGAACCCAATGCCTCACCAATTTTAGTTTGCTCTGACTCATTAGGCAGAACCATATGCAGCATTAGGAAATGTGGAACTCTTAAACTAGGCTGCACCGCATTCATCAATATTGCTTCTATTTGACGGACTGTAAATTGGCTTGACAGAACATAATAGGCAAATCTAGTGTCAACACCCTTCCTCAACCGCAACGCGATTATATTCTGAGCGATACATCCTCGATCTTGGCAAACCAAACTACATGATCCGATAGTACCAACAGTAGGAATCAAAATATCACCGGATTTCGGATGTCCAGCCCTAAACCACTGGCGGTAAGTTTCTTCATCAATAAACTTGGATACCTTTTCGTAATCTGGATGAACGTCATCTTTTTTAATTGAATTTATTTCTAGCAGTTCATAACCACTGTGTGATATCGGCGGCGTCTTACCACGGTTATCGATAACCTTTTCCACTATTGCGCTAATAGGAACAACATTCCACCCCACAGGTATCCGCCCCACCGGCGAATCCTTGAATTCAGTGTGCGGAACGCCGCCCGGCCCAATCCCTTTGGTCAACAACTCTTGCATCATGCCGGTTTTAAGGTCTTTCAGCTTGTCGATCTGTGCGCATGTTTTTTCGATTACGTCATCGACGGTGGATAGGATGGCAGCTATTTTTTGTTGTTCGGGGAGTGGTGGTGCTAGCAGTTCCAAGTTTTTGACATTCAAAGAACTAATTGCTGGGTAATTTGAACCAGCGACCAACCCAGCTATTTGTCTGGTTACATCATCAGCCAGTATCGATTGATAAATAAACTTCCCGTTACTTGAGGGTTTTGCTGTGATTACCGCGAAGCCGGTTGATGCAATATAGTCATCTCCATCCTTATCGAAATATGCAAACGATTTCAGGTTAGGACGAACAGTCGACATCAATACGTCACCTTTACAGACCCGTTTCCGCGCACGACTGGGTGAATCAGAAAAAACCATGGGCTCTGCTGGAACACTTACCGCACCAGTCTTCACCGAAGCAATATCGATATACCAGAATTTGTAATCCGGTTGCGTGCTATTTTTTAAGGACTCCCGATCTACACTAGCAAGCTCAACCAATGGCTTAATTGCCCATCCATCAGGAACTAAACTACTCATACCCCAGCTCCACCAAAAACCCCTTCATAACCTCTTCAGCTTCCGCCACCTGAGCATCCAGTTCGTTCAGCGACACCCGATACTTATCCCACCAGCGTTCCAGCTGTGTGATCACCTTCGCATCAACATCACCCACCACATCCCTTATGGCTTCCTTAGATTCAATATCAGGCTTGAATTCGTAATACTCGGCATCGCGTTTTACAAAGACTGCGCTAACATCAAAGCCTTCCAATATCTCTTCACTAATGTATTCGCTTTCCACTTCACGTACCGGAATACCACCGTGTAAAATGGCGCGAACATCATAGATTTCTGGCGGTGGACTGGTATCGGCATAGCGACGGATGTTCAGGTTGTAATCGTTCTCGGCAATGTCTGCCAAAGGTACTACTTTTGAGTAACGCTTGATCTCTTCGTAGCCTTCAAAGGTCTGCACGATTTTTTCAATATCTTGTTCACGTAGTTTGTTCTGGTTTTTGCCTTCTTCAAATTCCAGTTCGCTGTTGATAAACAGTACTTTGCCTTTGCGCTCCGCAGCTTTGTTTTTATTGATGATCAACAGGCTGGCAGGGATTCCGGTGCCGTAGAACAAGCCTGACGGTAGCCCTATGACCGCTTCCAGCAGATCATCAGTCAATATACCCTTGCGTATTTCCTTCTCACTGGAACCTCTAAAAAGTACACCATGGGGCATGACCACGCCCATCATGCCTTCCGCGTTGAGACTGGCGATCATGTGCTGAACGAAAGCTAGATCACCAGAGTCCTTTGGTGGTGTACCGTAAGGGAAGCGACCATAGGAATCTGAATCCGCTTCTTCCTTGCCCCATTTTTTAAGACTAAAAGGTGGATTGGCAATAACGCGGTCAAAGGTCATCAGCTCACCGGCTTGGGTATGCTGAGGGTCACGCAAGGTATCGCCCTTGCGAATGTCAGCGCTGTAGACTCCGTGCAAGAACATATTCATCTTGCAGATAGCCCACGTATTCAAGTTCATTTCTTGACCATACAAAGACAGGTTAGACGCGTTCTCACCGTTCTTAGCAAGATGGTTACGTGTTTGAACCAACATTCCGCCAGACCCCGCTGTAGGGTCATATATCCGCATTCCCGCATGGGGTTTAAGCAAAGACACCAACAACTGAACCACTTCTGAAGGAGTATAGAATTCACCACCCTTCTTACCAGCTGAGTCGGCAAACATCTTGATAAGATATTCGTAGGCGGTGCCCAACAGGTCTGAACGCTCAAAATCGGTATTTCGTAAGCGGTGGGTACTAAAGTGACTGAGTAAATCACGGAGCTTTTTATCTGAAAGCTTGTTCTTAATATTGAAATCGATAGAGACCAATACGCCTTCGAGTGAAGCATTAAACTCTTCGATGGCTTCAGTGGCTTTGTTCAGTTCAGCACCAATGTCGTGCTTCAGGTCTTTAATGGCATCCCAACGAGCGACAGGTGGAATGTAAAAGGTTTTGTCGTATTCGTCTTCATCGTCAGCCAAGGCTTCAGCCTCAGCTTGGCTTTTACCTTTATCTAGATAATAAGCGATGACCGCCTCACGGCTCTCATCAAAGGCATCAGATAAGCGTTTAAGGAACATCATGCCAAAGATGTAATCTTTATACTCTGAGGCGTCCATATTGCCGCGAAGGATGTCAGCGGCTTCCCATAGGAAGGATTCTAGTTGCTGGAGAGTTAGTGCCATTCCGTTGATTTTCCTTGTATTTCCCCGCCACCCAGCATTGGGCGAGCTTCGAGTTTCTTCGATAGATAAAGCATTGTAAAGCTAATTTAAATCCACCCTCGCCGGTAGTTTTTGCACCTCACTCTAGCAAGCACTGCAATTTCGTATTCTGTCTACGATTGACATTTTAACACCCAGCCCCTAATATCTCAATCGTAAATTGATTACGATTTTTTAAATAGGCGGGATTAAATGGCTGACTCTCAACATTCTGAGCTAATTCTAGGCGATATCGCTGATATTTTTATGGGCGCTACAGTCAGCGTTTATTCGAAATCACCGATTCACGGAGAGCCGATTGTGCATTTAATTACCGGCTCTACACTCGATAATTGTGGAAATATCGACAAAAACAGCCTTGTGCCAGTGTGGAAACACAAACACAACACAAACCATTTTATAGCCCAATCTAAGGATATATTGGTGCTAGCACGAGGCAATATAAGAGCGACTGTCATTGATCAAGATTTATCCAAAGAAAAGATTCTGGCCTCGGCTAATTTCGCGATTATTCGACCTACATCCCCAGCCTGCAACAGCACCTATATTGCGGAGTTATTTAACTCGCCCAAATCGCGGGAGCGCTTAGGGCTGGTATTCGGTTCACGCGTACCGAGCTTACGGGCCGCTGACCTGCGACGCTTGAAAATACCCACTCTTAATCTAGACCAACATAATGCGATAAATGAGCTGTCTAGTGCACGGCACGAAGCGTATAACGCCACCCTCGCCCTTGCTGAACAGCAGTTCCGCGTTGCTAGCAATGTATTAGACCAAATTATATGGGGTGCGAAATGAGAAATAATTCAGCACTCGCTCTAATCTTGGAAATGCAGAAACTTTGCAAAGGCTATTTAAAGGCTGATGATTACCTAGAAGCATTAAGTTTGTTTCTGGCCGTTGGTACTGTCTCACCCAACACACTTAGAGAAACAGGCAAGCTCATCGATGACCCAAAGACCTGCCAAGAGTATTTTTTCAGTGAACTTGAGCGCCTAAGACTAACAACCCCCAACAAACCTTGGGAAACTGGCCGTATCGCTGGTGTTCCAGGGCCGGTGCTCGCGATGCTTGCTCGCGTCGTCAGTGGTAGCTCAGCCTCGATTCCCGAACTCGCCGAAGCGACACGCCGCTACTATGTGAAAAATTATCTGCGGCGCTCTGAGCCAGACCTCACACTACAAAAATACCTGCAAGCGCTGATTGGTAACCTTGAAGGTAAATCTCTTCTGGATAGCCACTGCGGTCTAGCGCTAAAGACTGAACTCTTTAGCCCCGCTTTGCTGGTCTTAAATGAGCCAGACCCAACCCTAAGCCGGATCAGCCACCGCTTACTGATAGCTCAAGATATTGATGTCATTTTTTGTAAACAAGACTATTTGCTGGCTGCATGTTTAACTGAGGGCAAATCGACAAACCGAGATCGCTCGACTCTCGAAACCCACGCCCTGCAATTAAAAGGGCTATTTGATATCGTGATTGCTGAGCCACCTACTCGACCATTGCTACAACAAGATCAGCTAGAAATACTGGCTGCTAAGTTTCCCTTTCTAACAAGCCTACCCTCGGAATTACCTAGTACGGCTAGTACCTCTTTGTGGATACAACAAACATTAAGGCAATTAAACGATAGCGGTACGGCTTACATCATTGTCAGTAATGGCTGGCTCAGCCGTGGCGGCTATGATGCCACCGTTAGAACCGCGCTTATCAATCATGCCTATGTCGATTCGATTATTGCACTTGAGGATGACGCTAACAGCAAGGAAAACCGGTCGATACTGGTACTTAAAAAGCAGGCAAAAGATTCCAATGAAATCGTATTTTTAAACGAAGCCAGCGCCCTTAATCGCGCATTAGAGAACGTCGTTATTAATGAGGAAACCGGCGATCTATTCGAGAATATTGAACCTAAACCTGCTGACCCTTACTGCGTAACGATTAGCGCAGAGAATATTTTATCGAACCAAGACCTCAATGACAGAAGCGCCAATTTACTAGCACAGCACTACTTGCCCTCAATAGAGCAAACAGCCACTTACAGCGACGATCAGCGAGACGAGACCGCCATACTGGCTCAGGCAGAGAAACGCGCTCAGAAAGCTCAATTAGCGCTGAAAACCCTCATTGAGAAATACCAGCCTTAACTGGGAGGACATTCTATGGCTATTCAATTTAATCAATTACGCGATAACGGCACACTCGTAGGGGTTTACGGAACCCTTAAGGACGGGCAGCCAAACCACCACTTGCTGGGCGACTCTATGCTAGTAGAAGAGGGTTGGCTAGCTGGGCTAGCGCTGCATGACCTAGGCCCATTCCCCGGCGCTGTAATTGAAGCCAACGAGCAACCCATATTCGTAGAAGTATATTCGGTGAGTGATGCCGTGCTGGCTAAATTAGACAAGCTGGAAAGCTATGATCCGAACAATATCAATGACTCACTTTTTATCCGCAAATATTTCTCAAATAGCGACGGTCTCGACTGCTGGATTTATCTGTTCAACGAAGACACAAACAACTACCCACTCATTAATACTGGAATTTGGGTTGGCGAAGGAATTAATTTCTAACACTTTCATATTCAAGGATGGAATATATGGCTACTTATTCAGCTCAAGTACTTATCGGCACCGGTCATCCAAATGATGGCGGTATTAGCCACGGCTATAGCAGCCTAAAACTCGCAGAGAGCGACAGCATCGCATGGATAGCAACCAAAGATGGCCATCGCCATGTATGGCTCCCTCGCAATGTAAATACCGTTCTGGAAGATGGCCTGCTTATGGCGGCGGCCCTATATATGGACAGCAGTGATGCTGGACAGACGCTTCTAAAACTCATTATGGAGAACAAAGATATATCTGAATTTAATAGGGTCAGTTTATCTGAACATCCAGATATTAATTTTACTGAAATATTCAATAAACTAAGCGACGAATTTAATAGCGATGTGAAAGCGCATCAAAAACGCTTAAAGATGATATTCACCATATTTAATGGCTCAGTACTTAATCGACAAATAGACCTAATAAGCTCACTAGGATGTGATGTAGAAATACTCACCACGTCATACATCAAGGAATATTCTCCATGGAGCGAAGAACAGATGTACGTAGACACGGCAATTAATCCGGCTTAATAAACCTATCGATACATTTTATTGCTGGCCATTATAAATGTTCACGGACGAACAGCTCCACATTCAGAGGCTGGCCGTTAGCTAGATAATGAGCATCTAGCGTATAGGCCATTCTCTCTAATGGTGCATTATCATAACCATAAGACTGAATCTCTCGGATATAACGGTTTATGAACCCCTGCGGAGTCAGTAAGCGCCATTGAAGGACATGCACTAACTCATGGAAATGTAACCGTAACTCTTGAGCCGCTTTCCGTTCAACATAATAGGTATCATTGTAGGTGATCCCAGAAACACTCATATCTATAAAGCTTCCGAACCCAGCCTGTCTCAACTCAGGGAAATCAGGCTTAGGAATATCATCAGTAACAACAAAGTAAGATGTACTCAGTATGTCTAGGGAATAGAACCCGTCAAATTGATCGCGAAAAATGGCGCAAGATTGACGTTCTTCCTTGTAGTCAGTATTCGTTTGGCTAATCCATAATTCTACTTTATCTATCACAACAAACTCTTACATGACATTTAACTTTGACACACCAATTATTTTTATTTATTACATAAATTTTAAATATTACAATCACTGTAATTATAAACAAAACGTACTAATAATAACTTTATTGTACATTGAAAATAAATTCAAAATGTAAAATTATTATCAATACCGTTGGTAATATATAAAGGGTTCCACATATGAAACCACTAACACCCCATACCGACCTCATTTTGGTATCGACCGCTGGTTAGAATCCTCAGAAAATCAAAAAAATCTAACGACTCGCCCCAATATCTGTAGTTAGCAATTCCATATATGGAACGGATTACTTGCAAACAGGCTTTCCCTCCAACGAAAACTTGCGTATAGGAATTTTAGTAGGTGGCACATCAAGCTTTCCTCCGCACTCATCTATCGACTGCCAATTTAGTGCATACAATGCACATCTCGGCCCCGAGCGACTAAAAGCTCCTTCTCTCGTTCGCGTAATTATATTAGCCGCCATCAATTCTGAAACAGCTCGGGATAATGTCGCTTTAGACTTAAATCCCCTGCGGCGCATTAGACTCCACGCAGCAGTAATATCCCCATTATTCTTACCTTTAAACTGGCGACTAAATTCGACAAGTAACTTCACCGCATTACCCGACAGATTTATGTAATCAGCGCTATCCAAAACTATACGCGGTATTCCAGCGAAGCTATAATTCTCCGTCCTCCGTTTTGTAGGTCTAGCCATTCGCCACCTCCAAAGTACAGGTACAACTACGGCTAAATATTGAATTGAATATATCGCACGCCAAAACTCGAAACTCCGGCATTTTTAGAAAATATTCGCTATCGATACCTATTAATTGAAGATAAGCGCCAAGTGCTTCCTCCCAGCAATTAACATCTAAGTAAAGAGATTTAGCGCTACCAGCTAAGCTAACCTTCACGCCCCACTCATTGCTCTCAAATAGAATAGAGGTTCTCATTGGCTCACCTCACCAAATGACACATGGCTTGCTAACTTTTGAGCTATCCAGACGTCAATATCAGACTCCAACCATCCACAAGAGCGCGCACTTAGCTTTATCTGGACTGGAAATCGTCCCTTTGCAATAAGCTCATATATACTACTCTTACTCAATCCAACTCGATCTATAACTTGCGGCATACGCAATATTTTGCGCGGGTGCGACAAACTATCTATACAGCCATTTAATAATTTTTCTTTGCTCATAGTTTTTCTCCTTCTTAGTAAACTATGAGCGAATCTTATTGGATGGGATTGGTCTATTTCGGAATATTCAACAACTACTTTTGAATATTCCAAGGACGTAATACGAGGCTTTCAACACGAACGACAGTATCGGCATTGAGTAGTATTACCCTATCATTTCGGCAGATATTCCCTAAAGTCCAGAAAGTCATACTCTAAGGATAATTTTGCTGCTTCAGTCAAATAGTTCACCAGTGCTCTTTGACCTATAGGAGACCGAAAGGAGAACTCCTTCTGGCGTTCCGCTGGAATTGTACGGAGTTTATCTAAATAAAAATTCTCAAGGGTTAAAAGTACAGCATCAGCATCCTTCGACCTAGAGCCACCTGAACCGTCTATTAACGCTTCTGAAAGGGCTGCTATTAATCTGAGGTACGAGTTCCTACTTTTTGGAGATACCTCAGCCGAAACTTCGTCGCCCTGCTCACCCCCTGCAAATAGATTCCTATCTGGCAAAGCGTTATTCTTAGATAACTGAGGAAGCACAATATTTGCGCCTAACACACCTCGCTCTATCTCTTCCTGGGTTACTCGTAAGTCGCTAAAATTAATGGCTACTTCTTGCTCCTCACCATTTATCAATATTCCAAACTCACTTCCGCTTTCAAAATCCAAAAACCGATCAACCTTAATATTTGATTCACCTTCAGATACTATACACAACGGATTAGAGGCCGAATTAATATAACAGTACTCAGGGATCGGTATTCTACGATCCGAATACTGATCGTCCTGATTGATCACCACCGCTGAACATATCGATTTTGGCGGGAAGTGACGAGATGACACAGCGAAGTTAAGCGCCTCTTCGTAAAATAACTCGACCACATGGCTAACCGTTGTACCCATTTCATCTGCATAGCGAGCAACTGTATAAGCTTTCGGGGTTGGTAGTGGCATATGATTTCCTTTGTTGTGATAGCATGAACTTGTCTGATGTAGCCCAATATTCGTCCGATCACAAAGAAGTAGCAAATTCTTTTGGGGGTATATATGGGGGTACTTTTACATACACATTATATTTTTATATTAATAAACAATATCTTAACCATTGAATTAAAGTGACGCCGGCCCACCAAACTAAAAAGGCGAACTGATCCCAGTTCGCCTTTTTTATTATCTGTAATTTAAAACCAAACTTTTACGCCACGACTAATATCTTCCCCTCTCTGCCACCCTCGGCCGCAGCGGCAACGGCTTGCTTGATTTCACTCACCGGATATTCGGCGTGTATTTTGGTTTGCAGCTTTCCCTCTGCGATGTATTTAATAATTTGCCCAAAAACTGCCTTTTGCTTTTCTGGCGTGGCGTTGCGAAACCAGCGCGCTAACCAGAAGCCTTTTAATGTAACGTCGCGGAAGACAAATGAGTTCGCGGACACCTGACAGGGTTCACCGCTCATTAATCCGTAGTTAACCAGTGTACCGCCCATCGCGAGTGACGCGGCAATTCGATCGGTCGATGAGCCACCCACCGCATCGATGCCCAGCTTAGGCTGATTGTCGCCGGTGAGTTCAGCGACTTGTTTCGCGAGTTTAGGGCCATCCACAAGCACAATATCTGCGCCCTGCGCTTTAACACCGTCAACAGCCGATTCGCGGCGAACGACGTTGATGGTTTTAAGACCTTTAATTTTTGCCAGCTGTATAAGGTAGCTGCCGACACCAGAGTTGGCGGCATTTTGAATTACCCAATCACCCGGTTTTAAATCGACAAATTCTTCGAGCATTAATAAAGCCGTTGGCGGGTTGATTGTCATCATGGCCAGCTGTTTAGCGTCAGCCTCATTCGGCACGGGGATAAGCTGGGCAGTTTTGCACACCATGTGGGTAGCCCAAGTACCACTGCCCGCCGGCAGCAAGACGGTTTGGCCGATAGCAGGCCCTTTGCCACCTAGCTTTACAATTTTACCCACTCCCTCATTACCACCAATGGCGGGTAACGGCGGCAATATGCCGTATTCACCGGTGAGGGTAAGGACATCTGAGGGGTTAATGGGCGAGGCAATCAACTCAACCAGCGCCTCATCGTCGGCCAGCGTCGGCGCTTCAAATTCAACGGCAGTAATCGATTGTTGGGGCACTGGGCCACGCTCATTGTATTGTGCTTTTAACATGACTAACTCCTAGAAATATTTGCTTCTATGCTCAACGGTGATTGGTCACGCCATAACGAATTCGCGCTTCACCGCCCAGAAAATTACTTTGCGCGCAAAATAATGACAGTTGTAAATTGACCCGTCAATGATTTGTGCGCAAAATAGTTCTGACTTTGGAGAGCAACCTTGACCGATATTCCCGCACTTAAGCTAAAAAACCAGATTTGCCATTCCTTGTATTCGGCGACCAATGCACTGATTCGCGCCTATCGGCCACTTTTAGATGAGCTTGACCTAACCTATCCCCAGTACTTGGTGATGCTGGCGCTGTGGGACGAGGACAAGGTGATCATAAAAGATTTGGTTCAGCGCACCCGTTTTGACGCCGGCACACTCACGCCGATCCTGAAACGACTAGAAACCAAGGGCCTGGTGAGCACTGCCAAAGCCACCGGTGATTCACGCCAAAAGCTTGTATTACTGACCGCAACGGGCAAACAACTGGCCGAGCAAGCCAAACAAACGCCGGACAATATCAGCTGCCAAATTAAAATGACGCCTCAAGATGCACAGCAACTCAAAGCCCTTGCAGAGCAGCTATATTCACTCATTCAGCACAATCTCGTCAGCGAACGTATCGAATAACCCTTCTGTTAAGCATGACCTAAGGCCACATCAACGAAGTATTATTCTAATTAGGCTACCCGGCCACAAAGCCTCCGTCCCTCGCCACGTTCCGCTAATAAACGACTATGCTATGACGAGTCAGGACAGGCGAGCCCTGTTGAATTCTTCCCGCGCGATGATGTCACTTTATACGTAGATACCAATTTTAGGAGGAATTCTAATGAGAACTGCAGGCAAGATACTGGTCTTAACATTATTGTGCGTCGCGGGCACCACTGCCTGCGAACGCCCCGAGCCCCGCGCGACAGAACGGGTCGCCGATCAGAAGGCGGTAGACAAAACTGTGGCAGTATTGAAGGAAGCCGATTCCGAAGAATCTAAGCCAGCAGAAATGGGGCAGGACGAATTTGCACGGATAGGTGTCGCCAATGCCGAAATTGCGGCGACGGGTGATTCCGAGATAAGCGGCAACGTTCGGTTCACACCTGATGAGGGTGAAAGCCGCATGAGAGTCGACGTTTTAATCCAG
Source organism: uncultured Zhongshania sp. (assembly GCF_963975605.1). Classification (NCBI taxonomy): domain Bacteria; kingdom Pseudomonadati; phylum Pseudomonadota; class Gammaproteobacteria; order Cellvibrionales; family Spongiibacteraceae; genus Zhongshania; species uncultured Zhongshania sp. The sequence goes on from NZ_CAXBHN010000025.1 coordinate 15,817, forward strand.
GGTCTAAATCCTGGTATGCACGGCTTTCATATCCACTCTGAGCCGGATTGTGGCAATGAGGGTAAGTCTGCCGGCGGGCACTTTAATCCTTACGAAGTAGCCCATGGCAGCCCAAACAGTGAACGCCAACACGTCGGCGATTTAGGCAATATCACTGCCGACCAAGACGGAAAGGTGGAAACCACGATCACGACCGAGCAGCTGGCTTTTACAGGCCCGAACAATATCCTTCACCGCGCGGTAGTAGTTCACGCCGACAAGGACGATTTGAGGACCCAGCCTTCTGGTGACGCAGGTGCTCGTGTTGCCTGCGGCGTGGTTCTCCCCGCGATGGATGTCATTGCCGAGCAACGCTAGTACGCCACATTCCCTTATTCAAAAGAATCTAGTGAGGGAAATGAGCGATCAATGCGGTAGTACCTAAAAATATAACAAGATCCACCGACAGCAAAGGTAGATACACCCGCTAATTAGCGCCAAAGCGATCTGCTATCCTTAACTGTACGTATAAAGCGGCCAAAGATTCATGTCGAAACCGTCGCCCAAACACATTCCCGAAACATGTTGGAGGATTAATGAAACTGCTTTGGCAAACCCTATTCGTCTTGGTTTTTCTCAGTTCAGCTAGCTACGCTGAACAAACTATGCGGGTCGGCATTAAATCTGTCCCCCCGTTTGCGATGCAATCTGAAAGCGGAGAATGGACCGGTATCTCAGTAGAGCTCTGGAAAGAAATTGCCAAACGACAAAATTGGGAAACAGAGTGGGTGCCGATTAATTCAGCAAAGGCGCAAATAGGCGCCTTATCGGAATCAAAAATTGACGTTGCTGTTGGCGCGCTGTCGATGACGCCCGAGCGCGAACAATTAATTGATTTTAGTTATTCATTTTTCTCAACCGGCTTAGGCATTGCCACCCCGCTTAAAGACAGTGGCTGGACCTCCTTACTCGTCCAACTTGTTTCGCCGGCATTTTTAAGTGCGGTTGGCATTCTCGCGGTATTACTGCTCAGTGTTGGCGCCCTGCTCTGGCTGGTTGAACACAAACGCAATCCAGAACAATTTGGCGGCAGTTTTTCGAACGGCATCGGCAACGGCTTTTGGTGGTCTGCGGTGACCATGACCACCGTCGGCTACGGCGACAAAGCACCTATCACCCGCGCAGGCCGGCTATTAGCCACAATATGGATGTTTGTCAGTGTCATCACTATTTCAAGTTTTACCGCTGCGATTGCCTCCTCGGTAACCCTGAATCAAATTCACACCGCTGTAGACGGCGTTGAGGATTTAGATCGTGTCCGCACCTTGGCGGTCAGTGGTTCAACCGGTGAACAGGTTCTCGCCTCACGCGGCGTGCGATCTCTTGCCATCGCCACCCCCGAAGATGGCCTCAACTCCCTAAAATCCGGCAAAGCAGATGCCCTAGTTTACGACGAGGCAGTGCTTCGCTATTTGCTGCGCAATGACGATGCCAAAATAGATGTACTGAATTTTTCAGGCAGCAAACAGGACTACGCCTTGGGTTTGCGATCTGGCTTTGAGTTTCGTGAAAACCTCAATCTCAGCTTGCTAGAAATAACTCGCAGCAGTGATTGGCTAAGCACCATGCAGACATTTATAGGGAATAATTGATGCACCATTTTTTACTACACTGCCCTTGACGACCATCCGTCACAAAATACCGTGTTACGCTGGTGCATGATGGCAGCAAGCTCGAGCACCAGATTTGCGCTGGCAATTACGATTCACCATTTGGGATGCCTTTAAATCACCATCCCTTATCCGCAACAGGACGTGCATGTGCACGGTTATCTTCCTAAGCGTGAGTAACAAGCACCGTCGGAGCTGAGGCATTCAAGGTCTCAGTTCTGGCGCCAAGACCGCCCACCTTCCAATTTTCCCCGCCGATCAGACATCCCCGCACTGACCCCATCACAGCCACCGAGACTACTAGTCCACACGGCTTAGTGGCGCCTGATTACCACTAATTCACTTGCAAGCCGCTCTGTGCTTTTGATATTTTACGGTATTAGGTAATCACTGATTACATATAAATTTTAAAAAAACCAATTCGCAGCTAAACTTAACTGTCATTTGTCATTTAGCGTCCAGACTCCCGGTAACTATTATGAAGACTCGCCTAATAATTTTAAGCATCCTCAGCAGCGCCTTAATCATTGGCTGCGGCGGCTCAAGCTCTTCCAGTTCTCGCGGGAACTCCGGCGGCAACCCAACCCCGCCCGCAGAAACACCGATTACCCGATTCGATATGGCAAATGGCTGCTACGCAATGCAGTCAATGCAAACACAGAAATTCACAGCCGCAGACACCGATAGTGGCTACAGCAGCAGCGCCAGCACGGCAGCGAGCGCCGATGCATTATTCATGCAACCGGCAACCCTAGGTAAATACCTGTTTTACACCGCCGATCAGAAGCTACTTACCGCAGGCTCTGGCGCCGTGAGCGGCGCGAGCGTGCCCACTGACGCCGCGATTTGGACCATCGATATTGTTCAAGGTAGCGACAGCTTCACCGTCGTATCAGAAGACACCGCGCAAACCCTGCAGGTGAATGACAGCGGCAAGCTGATAACCGCCGACAGCGTCAGCGGCCCAGCAAGTCAGTTTAAATTTGTGCCCACCACCAATTGCAGCAACTACCCAGAAATGCCAACGTCGGTGTCGGGTCAAACATTCAAGGGCAATGGTGTTGATAAACCTATCGTAGGCTTTGCCGATGTTCACACCCATATGGGCATGTCGAGCGAGATGTCCTATGCCGGCGACGTTGGCCCGTCCGCAGGTGGCGTTCTCTACGGTGAAGTTATTCACCGTTTTGGCGTGGACCACGCCCTGGAAGACTGTGAAGACTTCCACGGCCCAAATGGGATTCGCGATGGCAACAACGTTCTGAGTATGAATCCCACCGACACCCATAACACCGAAGGCTGGCCCAGCTTTGTCGATTGGCCACGTCGCGATTATTTAACGCACCAAGTGATGTATTACAAATGGGTGGAACGCGCCTACCTGTCTGGCCTGCGGCTTATGGTGAACCACGGTACCAATATCAAGGCGCTGTGTGATGTGGGCAAAACGATTTCCGGCAAACCCACCTCAGACTGTGAAGACATGAGCGTCGCGGTCAAGCAGGTCGAGTACCTCTACGACGTGCAAGATTATGTCGACGCCCAAAGCGGCGGCCCCGGCAAAGGCTGGTATCGCATTGTTAAAAGCCCACAGGAAGCGCGGGAAGTCATCAACGACGGCAAAATGGCCGTGGTACTCGGTGTCGAGGTTGCGCAAGTTTTCGACTGCGGTGTCACTATTTTGCCCGGCGGTATGGAACAGCGCAGGTGTGATCAAGCGCAAATAGACGGCGAGATTCAACGCTTATGGGATCTTGGCGTTCGCCATGTTTACCCCTTCCACGATATTGACAGCTCACTCGGCGGTGCCGGTATTTTTAGCGGTGATGTCATTAACTTCCTTAACTTTATCGACACCGGTGCCTTCTGGAAAACCACCGAGTGCCGAGACTACCCGGTAGATGAGCCCTCGGTTCGCACCCCCGGCACGGAAATGACCACAGCCATTCCCGGCACCGGCAGCGACCCACTGACTCAGGCGCTATTTGACGCCACCGGCGGACTGACACCGCTGTATCCGCCTGGCAAGCGCTGCAATGCCCGCACCGTGACCGACCTTGGCGAATACGCACTGCGCGCATTAATGGCACGAGGCATGGTGATCGACATCGACCACGCGGCCTATCACAGCAAAGACATCATGCTCGACATTGCCGACGAACAAACACCAGCTTATCCACTGTCATCGTCACATGACGCCCACGGCGGCCTCACCAGCGACCAAGTGGTTCGCATGTTAAAAAATGGCGGCACCGTTTATCCCTATAAAGGTAATGGCATCAAGCACATAGAGTTTCTGGAGAAATTGAAGTTCTGGCGCAACAAAGCTGGGATCAGCAGCGACGACCAAATTTTGGGCTTGGGTTACGGCGCTGACGCAAATGGCTTTGGCGGCCACCCCGGTCCGCGCGGCGGCGATTCCGAGCCAGTGCAATACCCCATCACACTATTTAGTGGCGACGACTGGGGCCCACAATTCGCAAACTTTTCGCCCGTTACAGTCGATATGCTCGTTATTCCAGAAAGCGGCAAATACTGGCATATTGATGAAACGGGGATGTCGCACTACGGACTGGTCGCCGACTTTGTCGAAGAGGTCCGCTTAGAAGGTGGCAAAGAAGCACTGGACGCTTTATATAATTCTGCGGAAGGCTATGTCCAAATGTGGGAGCGCGCCTACAACCGCAACGGAAACTAAACCATGCGCCAAAAATTTATTCTTCTATTTTGTGCAGCACTGCTCCTCTCCGGTCTATGGCTGGTGATGAAGCCAGACACACTGCCAAATGGCTCAGCTGAAACGAAGGAGTTTTACTTCGCTATTCTGAGTGGCAGCACGCCCGAGCCAATGGTAATGCAATTAAAAATCGGCGACACGGCGCAACTGGATTTTGTTAGCGACAAAGATGCCGCCGTGCATATACATGGCATTGATCAGCACATCGTATTAAACGCGGGCGTAAAAACTCGAGTTGAGTTTGTCGCGGACCAAGCTGGACGCTTCATGCTTGAAGTTCACGACAGTGAAATACAGCTTGGCACGATTGAGGTCTATCCGCGCTAATGCGCTGTAAATCGGCGCTTTTATTTTTCCTTACTGCCACGCTAGCCAACACAGGTTTTGCGCACTCCTTCGGCACACCCTATCAACTGCCTATGCCCTACTGGATGTATATCTACGGGGCAATGGCGGCACTTATTCTGTCATTTTTAATTTTAGGTTTTTTTTACAACGCAGATTACGCGAATCGCCCACCAAGATACCTCGACATTAAGCACCCTACGCTTACGTCCATAGCTCGTAAACTCAGACTGCTTAGCGTATTAAAAATCTGTGTTTTTTTAAGTTTTGGCCTCGCCGTAGTGAGTGGACTCATCGGCAACCAAGATCACTATCGCAATTTTAACATGACGTTCTTTTGGATCAGCTTTGCACTGGGCGCCAGTTATCTCAGTGCGGTGTTTGGCAATTGGTATGACTATCTCAATCCGTGGAGATCAATGTGCTCCCCGTTCCGCGCCTTTCAACAAGGGCGTTATCGCTACCCAGAAAAACTAGCCTACTGGCCTGCGGTGACCTTATACATGGTATTTATTTGCCTAGAGCTATTTGGCAGCACGCGGCCCTATTCACTGTCGCTGGTGTTAATAGCGTACACCGCGATCAACGTTTTGTGCGTGTATTTAGTGGGAAGTAAAGCGTGGTTTCGCTACGGCGAATTATTCTCAGTGATGTTTTCCCTCATCGCCAAAATGGCGCCTATTCATTTCCAAAGCGACAACGAAGGGAAACATAATCTTGTACTGCGCCTGCCTTTTAGCGGACTACTGCAGCAGCGCATAGAGCACCGCAGTCTGCTGGTTTTTATTCTATTTATGTTGTCCTCTACAGCCTACGACGGACTGCGCGAAACCAGCTTGTGGTTTAATATTTTTTGGAAAGACCCGCTCCATATTTTAGAAGCGCTACTCGGCCAGCACCCATTGCACGCCTACGTGCTGTTGCGGCCCTGGTATATTGGTTTTGAAACTGTGTGCTTATTAATCTCGCCCTTTATTTATTTAGGATTATTTTTATTTTTCTTATGGCTGGGAAAAAAAATAACGCGCAGCGAACTTAGCGTTAATGAATTATCGCTGCGCTTTGGCTACAGTCTTTTGCCCATCGCACTGGTTTATCACGTTACCCACTACTACACCTTGGTACTAAGCCAAGGGCTAAAAATACGTGGGCTAATTTCAGACCCCTTCGGCTGGGGCTGGGATCTATTCGGCACCGCGATCAGCGGTAGAATTCCGATACTGCCAGACATGGGATTTGTATGGAACAGCCAAGTCTGGCTGATTTTAATCGGTCACGTTGCCAGTGTTTATCTGGCCCACGCCGAAGCCTTGCGGAGCTTTCCAAATGCAAGGCAGGCAAGTATCAGCCAGCTCCCCATGTTGCTGCTCATGGTGATTTTCACAGGCGCAGGCCTTTGGATACTCGCTCAGCCTTTGCAAGGCTAGCCGATCAACACAAACTAAAATCGACTAGGCAAACAGAAAAATGTGATTAGCGATGCAGCCAAATATCGTCAGCAGACTTGCGCGGCGATGGGTATTCCTTCTCTCGCAAGCCTTTGTCAAGTTGCGACGCATCACCTATTTTGCCAATAGCAAATCCCATAAGAACCTCATATTGTTCGGGATCAAGGCCAAAGTGCGCTGCAATTTCCTTGTGCTTTATTCCCGCCATCCCGTGGGTATATAAACCCTCTTGCCGAGCCTGCAGTGTCATGGCCATCCAAGCCGCACCGCAGTCTAAGGCGTAACTGGCATTAGGTTTACCGTTGTGTTCAAAGTGCTTTTTACCAACAAGAAAGCCGATGACCGACGCGTCTTTCGCCCAGCTTTGATTGCCTTCCAACAGAAGGTTTACAAAATCCGCAAAGCCACTTGGATTGCTCGCCGCATTGGCAGTATAAAAACGCCAAGGTTGGGCGTTAAAGCAAGAGGGGGACCAGCGCGCAGCGTCTATTAAGCGCGCAACCGTCGCCTCATCTAGCTCCGCTTTGGAAAATGCGCGCGGCGACCAGCGCTCATAAAATAGCGCAGAGACACCTTCTTTTGGATCACGAGTAGTGGGCGGCTGAGACATAGCTAAACTCCTTAATGTCTAATAACAATACAAGCACGATTTACGTCAACACTATGCGAAGTCGAACACGCCAATCAAGCGCTTAGATATCATTAGTCAATTTAGATCAATGATGGCACCTTAAACCGAAGACGCCGTATCTATTGCCCCAACACCACCCTGCTAGGCAGATACGGATTTCTTCGGCGATATATGCATCGATATTTCTGCATCGAATACGATATTACCGACTTCATTTTTCACTTCAACTTTTACCGGCACGACCCCTTTTTCACCAGGCACAATCTTGCGCATGCTGGCATAGCCGCGCAACACACCTTTGGCGGAGCCAAGATAACGCACAGTCATACCGGCGGGAATCCAGCGCATACCCGCTGGCATAGATGCTTCGCTAACAACACCGCCGGCAATCTCCGCGAGATTGCACAGCGCAATCGCATGAACACTTTTAATGTGATTGTGAATAGCGCGACGCTCTTTTATTCGCACTACCGCATACCCGGTTTCCAGTTCTTCAAACACAGGTTTAATGGTTGCAAAATAAGGCGCTTTTATACAAACGCCTTTAGAAAAAAGCAGTCTGCCAGCGGGAAGCGCAGAGAGTTTGCGCCATAATTTCAATGTTGGATTCACGGGTATCACTCCACGGGTTTGGGAGTATCAGAGTAGGACGACCGCCGACCACAAGCATTGGCCGCTATGACTAAACGCCCCGGCAAGCCGGCAACTGGGAGGGAACAAAAAATGGCACCCACCACCGAAAGCGGGTGGGCGCCATCAGATTAGAAGTTTACGCGAAGACCTACAGATGCCGTGCGCGGCAGGTTAACTCTGGCCCCGGCTGGGCTGCGCGACACAATGGATTCATCATCCATTAAATTGTCGATACGAGTATACACTTCTACATTGTCGGCCAGAGGCATGCTGGCAGCAAGATCGATCGACACATAACTGTCAGTACTGCGATAGCGCTGCGGGACGGGGCGCTCACACTGATTGTCTCTGCACATTTCGTCAATGTACGTGGCTGACAGGTAAACTTTACGCCCGCGAGTATCTTCAATACCGATATTCATATTCAACAAATTTTCTGGCAGATACGGAAGATTATCGCCCTTGAGTACATCGCCCGAGTCCGAGTCTTTGGTGACCTCAGCATCGGTATAGGTGTAAGCCAAAGTGAAGGGAATTTGAAAGGCCGGCGCTTCCATTAATACCGTGCGCAAACTCACTTCCAAACCTTTGATCTCAGACTCGCCAAAGCTCTCGGTACCCGACTCAGCGCCGCCGCTACAAGGGTTGGCAATAGAACAATTGTTAACGGTGTTTTGATAATCACTAAAGAAAGCCACCACATCTGCGCTTAAGTTACCGCTGCGGTAGCGCCCACCAAATTCATAGTTAAGACTCTCTTCTGCACCCGTGCCATCCGTCGCGCCGCCGCCCGGAGGCGCAAAGCCCTGATGGACACCGCCAAGTAATTGCCAGCTATCATTCAGCGCGTAGGTAACACCCAGCCCCGCCATAAGCTCATCGACCGAGTTTTTACGAGTGCTAGCCACTGAGCTCCGATCTAGCGCGCCGTAGCGAGTTTGCTCGGTATCGATATCTTCATGACGCAAAGACACCGTGACATCCAGATCGCCTAAATTGATACGGTCCATTACCCACAACGACAAGGCCTCAGCTTCGTCTATGCGGTTATCACCGCTGCCGGGCTGGATGATAGAATCAAACTGCAGACTACCATTGACCTGATTGTAAACATTCACCGGCTGAAAACGGTCCGACTCATCTTCGTGCTGACGAATACCTACTACCCAGTTATGACTAGCACCAGCGGCCTCAATATTACCGGCCAGCTCAAATTGAACACCCTCACCGTAATAGTCGCGCGCATTATTCTTAACCTGCACACTGGTGGTATCCTCCGTGCCTTCCAATATGCCCAGCGCAGAGGCGTCACCGTCGTTGGCATTGTCGATAAGCGCACCAATACTGGTACCCCCCACGCGATCCAATTTGAACCAGTTACGTTTAAAATTATTGCGGTAAACCAAGCTGCTCAAGGTCAAATTTTCATTGAAATCAATGGTATGACGCAAGGACACCCCAGCCTGACGGGTACTCATCTGATCTAATTCGGTAATGCCATAGCGGCGGTAAGGGTTGCGATCAAACTGCGCATCAGTCACACCTAAGTAGGTAGCGTTTGACTGCTCTTCCGTGTAATTCAACTTTAGGTCGAGCTGCTGAGCATAGGTTGCTCCTTCAGCACTGCGCCAGCGCAACTTACCGACGTAATCTTGTTTGTCATAGCCGGTATCTTTTTTAGAGCGATCAATACTCTTAAAACCAAGTGTTTCTTCTTGATAGCTCTCCAACAAGAAGCCCCACTGGCCCTCGGTCGCACCATAGTGCACATGAGATTTCTGGGCGCTGTTTTCACCGACTTCGATATTAACAAAGCCCTCTCGCTGCTCAGGAATAGGGGTAGATATCAGGTTTAGCGCGCCACCTACGGTATAGGGACCGAAGAGCAACGTCTGAGGACCCTTCAACACTTCCACCCCAGCCATACGGCCACTGGTGGGGAAATAATACGCGGCTGGATCTGCGTAAGGCGCCGGCGCGGTTAACACACCATCTTCCATAAGCGTTATTTTTTCGGTACGGCCACTACCGGAGCCACGGATACCAATATTGGCGCGCAGCCCATACCCGTCCTCTTCTTGAAAATAGACACCCGGCACCTGACGTACGATACGGTGGATATCAACATGCTCAAACTTCTCAAGCTCTAACTTATCCAGCACATAAGCGGAGCCAGCAATATCATCTACTCGCTCACCAACGATAGTAATCTGCTCCACCTTTAGGTTCTCGCGAATGTCCTTGGTGGCTTTATCAGCCCAGCCCGCAGAAACCGCAGATAAGGCAGCGGCAGCAAATAGTAAACGTCGCATATACACCCCTAGATATTTGTATTACCGGCCAAATGCTTCCTCAGCAAAAGGCCTAATGCTTTTTTGTTGCGCGGATATTAGCAAGTACAAACACAAATCTAAATAGAAATTATTCTTACTTAGCAAATTAGACGTAAAAAAACCCGGCTCTACAGGCCGGGCTTCTAATCATTTTAAACTAAAAAGAGGGGGAATTACTGAGCAGCTTGTACCGCTGTTTCCTGCACCAAGGTTTTTAACTCACCGCTTTCGTGCATTTCACAAATGATGTCGCAACCACCAACCAACTCGCCCGCAACCCATAACTGCGGGAATGTTGGCCAATTAGCAAACTCTGGCATTTTTGCGCGAATATCTGGGTTAGACAAAATATCTACAAACGCAAAACGCTCGCCGCATTCCATCAATGCCTGCGATGCACGCGCCGAAAATCCGCACTGAGGCTGATTCGGAGAACCTTTCATATAAAGGATGATGGGGTTTGCTGAGATTTGCTGTTTGATTGCTTCAATAGTGTCCATGGACCACCTGCTTGTCGGATAACGGTGATAAGGCCTGATTCACGGGGCGCTTATCCGGAGATTGTTGGCGCCATTCTAGCAATATTGCGGGGAAAAGTAATGGTTCACGACGGGAGACGCGGAATGCTTCGGATGTCGGAAGTCGGAAGTCGGAAGTCGGAAGTCGGAAGTCGGAAGTCGGAAGTCGGAAGCAGCATGCTAAGCCGGCAGATGCTAAATCAAGTTTTCCGGAATTTTATTTAATCATGCTGCGGACTGCTTTTGACTTTATCGTCAGTCGTCAGTCGTCCGACTTCAGACCTCCGACGCTTTAAGCCCTCCCCAGCCACCCCCGCCCGGCGTTTCAATCGTCAGTACGTCACCTATATTGGCATGCATACTTACCTTGGCCGGCAGGGCTTGGCCATTAAACAAATTGCGTCCGGGCTGGGCATCACCGCCGCCCGCCAGGCCCCAGGGCGCAATAGACCGACGCTCGGTGAGCAAGGTAAATTGCGCTGGGGCGAGAAATTCAAACTCGCGAATCACGCCTTCACCACCGGCAAATTGCCCAGAGCCGCCGGATTGCTTGCGCAGCGCGTAGCGCTTTATTCGCAAGGGGTAGTGCATCTCAAGGCTTTCAACAGGGGTATTAAGGGTATTCGTCATATGACTTTGGACGGCACTTAAACCCTGCCCGTCGGCGTGTGCCCCCATGCCCCCGGCAATGGTCTCGTAGTAATTCCAAGTCGCCGCTTCGCCGCGAGCATTGCGCAACCCACCCATCGCAACATTATTCATGCTGCCTTGGCTCGCTGCTGGAATCAGTTCTGGAACCGCCTGTGCCAGCGCACCCAATACCGCATCGGTAATGCGCATTGAGGTTTCCACATTGCCGGCCGCCACCGCCGCTGGCCGCTGTGCATTGAGTAAACTGCCGACGGGTGCCGATAATTGAATCGGCCGAAACAGCCCCATGCACACGGGCACTTCATTGGGCATCAAACAGCGAAAGACGTAATAGACCGCCGCCGCTGCCACCGACAAAGGACAATTAATATTGCCCGCCACTTGCGCTGCGCTACCGCTAAAATCCACGACAACATCGTCACCACCCAAGCGAATACTGACCGCAATCGCCAAGCGCGAATGCCCAAATCCATCACCATCCATGTAATCGGTAAAGTGATAAGTGCCAGCCGGCAGCTCTGCCAAACGTCGCCGCGCTATGCCTTCGGCGTAATCTTGCAATTGCGCCACCGCATTCGGAAATGGCAGCGGCAGCGCGGCTATGACCTCGGCCAAGCGCACTAAACCGCTGCGGTTGGCACTAATTTGGGCGATGAAGTCACCGTGCTGGCCTTCGCCAAACCAGCTATTTAATAAGTCGCGATCCAACTCACCATTGCGCACCAAGGGGGTCGGCGGAATCACCACACCCTCTTCGTCGAGGTGTTGCGACAGCGGCATCGAACCCGGCGTAGAGGCACCGATATCAGCGTGATGAGCGCGGTTAACAATAAACGCCAGCAATTCACCCCGCTCGTCGAAAAAAGGCGCAATCACCGTCACATCCGGCAAGTGGGTACCACCAAGAAAGGGATCATTGACCACGACCATATCGCCAGCATGCCATTCGCAGGCGCTCACAATATCGGCCATCGCGTAAGCCATGCTGCCAAGATGAACCGGAATATGCGCCGCCTGCGCGCACAATTCGCCGCGCGCATCAAAAATAGCGCAGGAGAAATCCAAGCGGTCTTTTATATTCGGCGAGAATGCAGCGCGCTGCAGCACCGCGCCCATTTCTTCGCACACGGATTCCAAGCGGCTAACGAAAAGACCGAGCTTAACGGGGTCGAGCTTGAAAAGTTGCGCCGTCATGGAAATGCCATCAGATTAGAAAAATACTATTATCGCGAATATCTGCGCGCATACCAATTCGGCACAAATAAAAACGGCCCAACAGGGCCGTTAAATATCGAGGGCGTCTTCACTAGAAATTGTAGCGAGCGCTAACTCCAATCGTGCGCGGCTGATTAACATGATAGGCAACTCGCCCGCGACCATCGCGCTCAGTATCTAGCGATAAAATCGCTTTTTCATCCGCCGCATTATTAATAAATAAGGCGGTATCCCACTGCTCCGTTTTTGCCCCCAGGCGCAGATTTACAATCTGATAAGCCGGCAGCTCGCGATCGTACTCATAGCTTGCTTGCGAAAGCGGCCCACCCACTCCGGGGAAAAGCGTAACGCTACCTTGGCCACCATTTTCTTGATCAGCGATTTGTGTGTAACGAGCGCCAATATTTTGATAAGTCGCCGTGAAGTAACCTTCCCACGCATCAGCAATAGGGAAGTAATAGGTCGCCGTTATCGCCATCTGAAAACCCGGCGCTGTCGGCAACTCGTTGCCATCTCTAATTCCACCCACAATGCTCGTCACGCCACCGGTGGTTGAGGTCACCTCTGAATCAAGCTCGGCCTGCACATAGCTGCCAGAGAGACCAAACTCCAGATTGTCTAAGGGGCGGCTAAACAACTCTAGCTCAAACCCTTGGCTATGCGCCTTGGGAACGTTGTATACCAAGCGAGACGAACAGGAACCAGCAACAACAGTCGCCTGCAGGTCTTTAATATCGCTGTAAAACGCCGACATATTCAAAGTTGCCGCGCCGCCAAGGAGCGTTGTTTTAGCACCGACCTCGTAGTTGGTTAGCTTTTCATCCTCCCAGGTGTCGTTGCCGCCAAAGGTCGTTAAATCAGTGGGGCTGCAAAGCGGCACATTGAGCGGATCATTAATGCCACCAAGGCGAAAGCCCTGTGACACTTGAGCATTGAGCATTACTTCATCATTTAGATCGTAGCGCACCATCACCCGCGGCGAGACACCATCAGATGAGACCTTGCCTTTTTTAGCGATAACCGACGCAGCGTAAATGCCGTCAAACGTAAGCTCACGGGTTTCTTCATAATCAAACCAGCGCGCACCGACAATAACCGTTGTCTTGTCATTTACGTCGTAGGAGAGTTCGCCAAACACGGCTATCTGCTCAAGTTTGTAGGGAACCTCAGAAAAATACAGTTCATCGGTTCTTGCTCTAGCACCCGCAGTTGGCCCAGACAAATCGCCCGCTACCGGCCCCGATGCCTCAAAGCCCGCTACGAATAATGACTGTGCATAGTCGCGCCTAACGTCGCTGTAAAACAGGCCACCCACCCATTGAAGTGCAGAGTCACCGCTTGAGCTCAAGCGCAATTCCTGGGTCGTCACTTCTGCTGCGGTGGTGTCGTAAAGCGGCGCGTCCAGCGTATAAATCGACTCGGCCTCGCCGTATGAACCGCCCACAATACTCGCGTTCAAGGTGGTTGCATCACGCAAAACCAAGACATCACGATCAGTATAAGAAGTCACCGATGTGAGCGTTAAAGAGTCTGACAAGTCGTAACTTACCGTCAAATCAAAAAGCGTAAAGTCGTCTTCAAACTTTTCCTGAAGCTGGGTGAACTGTTCGTATTCGCCAAGTGTTATCGGTGTACGGCTACCGGGGTCGGTATAGGGGTTAGCGAGTATATTGTACTGATCCTCGCGATTAAAGCCGTCCATTTCAATGGACTGGTAAACGATCTTAGGCGTAATTGTTAATGCGTCACTAGGCTGGAAAGTCATCGCCAAACGCAGCCCCTCACGGCTGCCCTCATTCACATCCTTATCGACACTTCCGTCTGGCTGACGGGCATCGATATACCCCGCATATTGTTGATAATACGCCACCGCGCGCAAAGCCACCGTACTACTCAACGGGATATTCCAATGGCCTTTTATATTTCCGCCTTCACTGCCTTCTTTTACGGTTTCCCCACCAACCTGCAAGGAACCACTCTGTGATTCAAAGCTAGGTTGATTAGTAATGTAGCGAATGGTGCCCGACAGGGAGCCCGAACCAAATAAGGTACCTTGGGGGCCGCGCAATACCTCCACGCGATTAATATCGTAAAAATCTAAATCGGGGGTGAACAGCGACATAGAAATCACTGATTCATCCATGTACACGCCAACCTGCTCTTTCACACCCGGCTGATCGCGCACAATTTGGCCTGCAGAAATACCCCGAATCGCGACCTGACTTTGCCCGGGGCCAAGGTTTTGAATTGAAATACCGGCGACATTGGCGGCCATTGACTCAAGATCATTCGCGCCACTTTGCTGCAGCTTGCTCTCGGTCATTGCCGCAATTGAAAACGGCACATCTTGCAAGGTCTCGGACTGCTTACGCGCCGTGACCAGCACCTCCTCGATCACCCGGGTAGACTCTGCGACACTCAACGGCGCGGCAACCGCAATCCCCATTGCCGCCGAAACCCCGAGCACTGCCCTTATCGATATACGATTTTTATTCATTGCACTCTCCCGATTTTTTATTTTTTTCTTCTTATTAAGTTGGGCCCGACTGCGCTGCACGCAATTACCTCATTAACGCTCACCGCAAAACGACTCTTCCATTGGTATAGCAGACTCGATGGGAAATGCACTTTATTGAGGCAATAAAATCTTAGGAGCAAAACCTCATTTGTGTTTCGAGCCCACTCAATATTAAATGCCGTGATAATTAAGAAAGAGAGCCCGACCATGACTGCGAACATCAATCTGCCGAGAATACTGCGCATCGGTGCCGAAGCCAGCCAAATGCTGCCAGCAACCTTGAAAGAGCTTGGCTTATCTCGACCGCTGCTCGTCAGTGACGCATTTATTGTTAGCCTCGGTTGGCTTAATACCCTGCAAGAGCAACTGGATAAGGAAGGCATATTCCACCGCAGCTTCACCGGCGTAGTACCAGACCCCACCACCGACGCGATTTACCAAGGCTTAGCGGTATTACGCCAAGAAGATCACGACTGTGTAGTGGCACTCGGCGGCGGCAGCACTATTGATACCGCCAAAACGATCGCCGCCATGGCCAATCGCGACCAGCCAATCCGCCACTACAAAGTGCCGCAAAGCTTGGATGATGGCTTACCCATTATCGCCATCCCCACCACCGCCGGCACCGGCTCAGAAGCCACCCGCGCCGCCGTGATCACCGACACCGAAACCCATGAGAAAATGCTTTGCATGGGCTTGGGACTCATGCCGGTGGCCGCGCTGGTAGATTACGAACTGACCATGACCATGCCGCTGCGCTTAACCGCCGACACCGGTTTAGATAGCCTGTGCCACGCACTCGAAGCCTACGTCAGTCGCCGCGCTAACCCCTTTACCGACACCATTGCGCTGGCGTCGATGGCGGCCATTGCCACACACCTGCGCGCAGCCTGCCGCGAACCCGATAATCGCACCGCTCGCGAGGCGATGATGCTGGCGGCAACCCAAGGCGGCCTTGCGTTTTCGAATTCCTCCGTCACTC
The DNA here is from genome assembly GCF_963975605.1 of uncultured Zhongshania sp. Taxonomy (NCBI): domain Bacteria; kingdom Pseudomonadati; phylum Pseudomonadota; class Gammaproteobacteria; order Cellvibrionales; family Spongiibacteraceae; genus Zhongshania; species uncultured Zhongshania sp. Next base: position 31,477 of record NZ_CAXBHN010000025.1, read on the forward strand.
TAATTCACGGCATGAGCCGACCGATAGGCGCGCTGTTCCATGTTCCCCACGGCATGAGCAATGCCATGCTATTACCCGAGATCACCGCATGGTCTATACCCGGTGCGCCTGAACGCTATGCTCACAGCGCCCGCGCTATGCAACTCGCCACCGACGAAGATAGTGACGAGGAGGCAAATCAGAAACTTATTATTGGCCTGCGCCAGCTGTGCACAGACTTAGAGGTGCCAACACCGGCGAGCTTCGGCATTACACATGCTCAATGGCAGGATTCAATCAGCACCATGGTTCAGCAAGCATTGGATTCCGGCTCGCCAGCCAATAACCCTCGTATTCCCAATGCCGAGCAAATCGCCACTTTGTATCAAACGGTTTGGGGAAATTAATTTGGCCCAGAGCAATTGGTAAAGACTCTACCGAAGCAAGCGCAGAATTCCGTGGGCTGAGCCGTAAGTTAACGCTCGCCTACTGAATATTTCAGCTTCAGTGTTTTTCCCACCTCAAGGCCTAGAATTCCCGCCTAGTTCCTTATATTATTGAGGGTCTGACTGGGCAGCTCTGGCTGCCTTTTTGCGTTTTTAATCCTTTACACTGCTTTTTTGCGCCTAATTGCACCTTAGATGCATACGCGCACGGAGATCTGTTGATGACACAGCCCGCACTAATGAACACCTACGGACGCTTACCGGTAACATTTACCCGGGGCGAGGGTGTGCGACTGTTCGATACAGAAGGTAAACGCTACTTAGATTGTATTAGCGGTGTCGGCGTAAACTCCTTGGGCCACGCCCACCCTGCCGTAACCGAAGCCATTCAGACCCAGGCCGGCCAGCTTTTGCACACCTCCAATTTATACTCGGTGCAAAAACAGCAGCAATTGGCAGAAGCACTGTGCGCCGTCAGCGGCATGGACAATGTGTTTTTCTCAAACTCTGGCGCCGAAGCTAACGAAGCGGCGATCAAGCTCGCGCGTAAACACGGTCACAATCGCGATATCGAGATTCCCCACGTTGTGGTTATGGAACAAGCTTTTCACGGCCGGACCCTAGCGACCCTAACGGCGTCAGGTAACCGCAAAATTCAGGCGGGATTTGAACCGCTGGTGCGTGGCTTTATTCGCGCACCTTTTGGCGACATAGCCGCGCTGGAAACCATTGCCCAAAATAACGACAGCGTGGCCGCGGTATTAATCGAACCGATTCAAGGCGAAGGCGGCATTCACACTCTGCCACCGGAATACCTTTCGCAATTGCGGGCGCTGTGTGACAAATACGACTGGCTATTAATGCTGGACGAAGTGCAGACCGGCAATGGCCGTACTGGCAAATACTTTGCCTACCAGCACAGCGACATCATGCCCGACGTGGTCGTAACGGCAAAAGGCCTTGGCAACGGCGTACCTATCGGCGCCTGTCTTGCCCACGGTAAAGCGGCGTCTTTGTTTCAGCCCGGCAACCACGGCTCCACCTTCGGCGGCAATCCGCTCGTGTGTGCCGCAGGCTTGGCGGTAGTGAATACCCTGACCAGCAACAATATGATTGAGCAAATCGCCGAGAGCGGTCGCTACCTTATTGCCGGCCTAAAAAAACAACTTGAATCAGCCGCGCATGTAAAAGAAGTGCGGGGCCAAGGCCTTATGATCGGCATAGAATTGACTACGCCCTGCGCGCCACTGGTTGCACAAGCGCTGGCGAAAGGCCTACTGATCAACGTGACATCAGAGCGGGTGGTGCGTTTACTACCACCACTAATTATTAACCAACAGGAAATTGATGAATTGCTCTCGATCCTTTGCCCGCTGATTTTAGCGTGGGCGGATCAGGGCAGCGCGGCGTGATGCCGGTTCAGCAGTAAAGGTAGCCGAATGGCCTTAAGACATTTTTTGACCCTCACGGATTTGAGTCCCGCCGAACTGGAGCAACTGATTCAGCGCGCCATCGAACTCAAAGCAGAGCACAAAGCCCGCAAAACCAGCGTGCAATTTCCTAATTACGTCTTGGGCATGGTGTTTGAAAAAGCCTCTACCCGCACGCGCATTTCCTTTGAAGCGGGCATGGCGCACTTGGGCGGTCACGCCATCTTCCTGTCACCACGCGACACCCAGCTCGGCCGTGGCGAACCCATAGAAGACAGCGCCAAAGTCATCTCATCAATGTGCGACATCGTTATGATTCGCACTTTTGAACACGACATCATCGATCGCTTTGCGGCCAACTCTAGCGTGCCGGTTATCAATGCATTAACTGACGACTACCACCCCTGCCAGCTACTCGCCGACATTCAAACCTTTGTCGAAAATCGCGGCAGCATGAAGGGCAAGCAAGTGGCCTGGATTGGCGACGGCAACAATATGTGCCAGTCGTATATCAACGCCGCCGTGATGCTGGACTTTAAATTAATGGTCGCCTGCCCAGAGGGCTTTGAGCCCCGAGCCGACCTTGTCGCCGCCGCTGGCGACCACGTCGAAATCGTTCGCGACCCCGTCGATGCCGCGCGCAATTCAGACTTACTCGTCACCGACGTGTGGGCCTCGATGGGCCAAGAAGAAGAAAAAGCAGAGCGTCGCCGCAAACTATCTGGCTACCAAATCAATCGCACCCTGATGGATTTGGCCAACCCCGACGCACTGTATATGCACTGCCTACCTGCCAAACGCGGTGAAGAAATAAGCGCCGAATTAATGGATGACCCGACAACAGTCATTTGGGACGAAGCGGAAAATCGCCTGCACGCTCAAAAAGCCCTACTCGAATTCCTGCTTAATCACGCGGCTAATTAATCAGCCCTTAAGGCAAACCGCCTAGGCACTGGGCGGCTTGCTTAAATCACGCCGCTTTTAAATCGACCCCGTATTTTTAAAAAAAACCAGCTTGACCATTCCACCAAATCTAAATAAGCCTCAGCAACAACATCCCACCACGCAAAAAATAGAAATGATAAGCTTTATCATGTACGCTCATCGCAATTTTCAAACTGTCAGATTCATCCCGTGCCGACATTCGCGTCACCGCGCGCAGCACGACTGACGTCACCATCAAGGTTCTTACTTTGCTGCAAATCCACGAAATCCAATGCCAATACGAAAGCGACATCGTCGTCGACAAGGTCAGCTTCCACGTTAATGACGGCGACATTTGCAGCTTGCTGGGCCCCAGCGGCTGCGGTAAAACCACCATACTTCGCGCCATCGCCGGCTTTCAACCGCTAACCCACGGCCAGGTTATTCTGCGCGATCACTGCCTGAGCGAACCGGGCAAGTTAGTCGACCCCGAGCAACGCAATATCGGCATGGTGTTTCAAGACTACGCCTTATTCCCACACCTCAGTGTTGACGACAATATTCGTTTCGGCCTGCGCAAACAAAGCAAGGCGCAGCAAAATAGCACCGTAAAGCGCCTGCTAGAGCTGGTGCAATTAGAGGGCATAGCCCACCGCTATCCCCACGAATTATCTGGCGGACAGCAGCAGCGCGTCGCGCTCGCCCGGGCTCTAGCGCCAAGCCCTGACCTGCTCTTATTAGACGAGCCGTTTTCAAACCTCGACGCTGAGTTACGCAAGCGCTTAAGCCTTGAAGTGCGCGACATTCTCAAAGAACTCAAGATCAGCGCCATTTTAGTTACCCACGACCAGCAAGAAGCCTTCGCCTTTAGCGACCAAATTGGCCTGCTGCACGGCGGCCAACTGCAGCAGTGGGACACGCCATTTAATCTCTACCACGAACCCAATAACCGCACGGTCGCCGACTTTATTGGCGAGGGCTGTTTTCTACCCGGCATTATTGGCAGCGAAGCGAACACCGTCACCACCGAGTTCGGCACCCTAATGGGCAACCGCGCCTACCACTGGCCAGAGGGAACGCCCGTCGAGGTGCTGCTGCGCCCCGATGATATCGTGCTCAGTGATTTTGGCGGCATCACCGCCACCATCGAAAAAAAGGTATTTTCTGGCAGCGCCACGCTCTACACCCTGAGCTTGCCAACCGGTAGCCGAGTAGAAGCCTTGCTGCCAAGCCACCGCAATTACGCCATAAATGAAACCGTGCAAATCACCACCGAAGCCGACCATTTAATCGCCTTCAGTCGCGAAGAATTACGGCACGGCAGCGTGTAATTTTTTAAGATATAAAAAAACCTTTTTTATTCACAATCCGTCTACCGCACCGCAAGCTGTAACAGGCCGCCGCCAATCTGGCGGAAACCCACGTGTCGTGGGCCTCTGTAACTTCGCACAGGTTTTACACACCTCTTACCGACACTTTATCCACAGAAAACACACAGCATCTAGTGCTTGCGAACTGGAGCAAACCGCATTATCTTGTATCCCAGCTTCAGCCAAGCCCCATATATAGGGTTTCAGCCAAACAAAATAACAATGGATCACAGATCCAAACTGAAACCTCGTTTCAAGGTTATAGAAGCCTCATATAAAGCCCTCAACCCACAATTGGGTATCAAGAGGCAACGCAGGACGACTGCCGCACAAAACGTTCAAGGACATCAGCAAGGGCCCGGAGATATCATGCAAACCCAACAAGACAGCACTACCAGTGCCACAGGCATTCCCCCGCAACACAATAACGAAGCAGAACTCAAAGCCACCGCTCCCGGTCAGTTACGGGTAATCAAGCGCAATGGTTCTGTGGTGCCCTACACCGACGACAAAATCAGTGTGGCAATCACTAAAGCGTTTCTGGCGGTAGAAGGTGGCAATGCTGCAGCCTCTACCCGCATCCATGAAACGGTTGCCAAATTAACTGACCAAGTCAGCGCTACCTTCAAACGCCGTATGCCCTCCGGCGGCACTATGCATATTGAAGAGATTCAAGACCAGGTTGAACTGGCCCTGATGCGCAGCGGCGAACACAAAATCGCCCGCGGCTATGTTTTATATCGCGCCGCCCGCGCTGAAGAGCGCAGCCAATTGGCGCCTGTTGGTGAAAAAATTCACCCCAGCATCCGCGTTAAGCACGCCGATGGCAGCGAGTCGCCACTTGACCTAGGCCGTTTAGAGTTCATCGTTCAAGAAGCCTGCGAAGGCCTGAAAGATGTCTCTGCCGCAGCCGTCCAGGAAGAGGCGCTGAAAAGCCTTTATAACGGCGTACCAGAAGATGAGGTCAATACCTCTCTGGTCATCACCGCCCGCGCCATGGTGGAAAAAGAACACAACTACAGCTTGGTCACCGCCCGCCTGCTGCTAGATAAATTGCGCGCTGAATCCTTGAGCTTTTTGAACATTGCGCAAAGTGCTACCCAGCACGACATGACCATTTACTACCCACAAGCCCTGCCCGCTTATTTAGCTAAAGGCGCTGAACTAGAGCTACTGGACCCGCGTCTGGAAACTGAATACGACGTTGCCGCACTGGGCGCTGCCATTAAGCCTGAGCGCGATATGCAGTTCCATTATCTGGGCCTGCAAACCCTGTACGACCGCTACTTTATTCACAGCAACGAAGTGCGCATTGAATTGCCGCAAATCTTCTTTATGCGTGTTGCCATGGGTTTGGCAATGAACGAAGAAGATCGCAATGCCCGCGCCATTGAGTTCTACGACCTGCTCAGCTCATTCGACTATATGAGCTCTACGCCGACGCTATTCAACGCCGGTACGCTGCGTCCTCAGCTATCTTCTTGCTACCTAACCACTGTGCCAGACGATCTGCACGGCATTTACGGCGCCATTCAAGACAACGCCATGCTGTCTAAATTTGCTGGCGGCTTGGGTAATGACTGGACACCGGTTCGCGGCTTGGGCGCTTACATCAAAGGCACCAACGGCAAATCACAAGGTGTTGTACCCTTCTTAAAAGTGGTTAACGACACCGCCGTGGCAGTAAACCAGGGCGGCAAGCGCAAAGGCGCGGTGTGTGCTTATTTAGAAAGCTGGCACATCGACGTTGAAGAATTTCTTGAGCTGCGCAAAAACACCGGTGATGACCGTCGTCGTACCCACGACATGAACACCGCCAACTGGATTCCTGACTTGTTCATGAAGCGGGTTTTCCAAGACGGCGAGTGGACCCTGTTCTCGCCAAACAACGTACCCGACCTGCACGACCTGTACGGCAAAGCCTTTGAAACGCGCTTTGAAGAATACGAGGCGATGACTCGCACTGGCGAACTCAAACTGTTCAAGCGCGTAAAAGCGGCTGACCTGTGGCGCAAAATTCTGTCCATGCTGTTCGAAACTGGCCACCCATGGATCACCTTTAAAGACCCATGCAACCTGCGCAGCCCACAGCAACACGTTGGCGTAGTGCACTCATCAAACCTGTGTACAGAAATCACCCTGAACACCAGCAAAGATGAAATCGCTGTTTGTAACCTCGGCTCGGTTAACCTGGCTCAGCACATTGGCGACAATGGCTTAGATTTGGTGAAACTAGAGAAGACCGTTAAAACCGCAGTGCGCATGCTCGACAACGTCATCGACATTAACTACTACAGCGTGCCACAAGCGAAAAACTCAAACTTCAAACACCGTCCAGTTGGTTTAGGTTTGATGGGTTTCCAAGACGCCCTGTACAAGCAGCACATCCCCTACTCGTCTGACGAGGCAGTGGAATTTGCCGACCGTTCAATGGAAGCCATCAGCTACTACGCGATTAAATCCTCAAGTGATTTGGCAGTAGAGCGCGGCGCTTACCAAAGCTACGAAGGCTCACTGTGGAGCCGTGGCATTCTGCCTATCGACTCGGTTGGCATTTTGGTCGAAGAGCGCGGCGCGGACTACATTGAAGTCGATCGCAGCGAAAGCCTGGACTGGAACAACCTGCGCGCCGTTGTTAAAGCGCAAGGCATGCGTAACTCCAACGTGATGGCGATTGCCCCTACGGCCACTATCGCTAACATCACGGGTGTGTCGCAGTCTATCGAACCGACTTACCAAAACCTGTATGTGAAATCTAACCTGTCTGGCGAGTTCACCGTGGTGAACCCCTACTTGGTAAAAGACCTGAAAGAACGCGGCCTTTGGGACGCGGTTATGGTTAACGATCTCAAATACTACGAAGGTTCAGTTAGCAAAATCGACCGTATTCCAGACGACCTAAAAGCGCTGTACGCCACCGCGTTTGAAGTTGAGCCGCGCTGGTTGGTAGACGCCGCAAGCCGCCGTCAAAAATGGTTGGACCAAGCCCAATCGCTAAACCTATACATAGCTGGTGCATCGGGTAAAAAGCTCGACATCACCTACCGCATGGCGTGGTACCGTGGCCTAAAAACCACTTACTACCTCCGCGCATTGGCCGCGAGCTCCACCGAGAAATCAACGGTTTCTCAAGGCTCAATGAACAAGGTATCGTCACAATCAGCACCTAAAGCAGCCGCCACCGCGTCTGCCGCTGCACCGCAAGCTGCGCCGGTTCCACTGGCCTGCTCGCTGGACGATCCAGACTGCGAAGCCTGTCAATAAGTGCGCAGGGGCCGCTGGCCCCTTGGTCGGACGCCGGATGTCTGGCGTCTGACGAAAAATACAGAGCAACACACATAAAGAATTGAGGTTATAAAATGTTAAGTTGGGACGAATTCGACAAAGACGAAGCACCCGCAAAAGCACCAGCGCCCAAAAGCCAAGCGCCAAAAGCTGCCGAGCCTGTTGTTAGCGCGGCACTCAACACCATGAACGAAGAAGACGGCGTCAGCATTGCCGATCAATCTGTGCTTGAAAAAGCCAATGCCGCTATCGAACACCTGGACGTTGCCGCCGGTTTAGAAGAACTGGAAATGGGCGCCGCGCGTCTGCGTGTAGAAGACAAGCGCATCATCAACTGCCAACTCGACCTAAACCAACTCGTACCATTTAAATACGACTGGGCATGGCAGAAATACCTCGACGGCTGCGCCAACCACTGGATGCCGCAAGAAGTGAACATGACCGCCGACATCGCCATGTGGAAAAATCCAGAAGGCCTGACCGACGACGAGCGCCGCATTATAATGCGCTCACTGGGTTACTTCTCAACGGCTGACTCGCTGGTTGCCAACAACCTCGTATTAGCGGTGTATCGTCACATCACCAACCCAGAGTGCCGCCAGTACCTATTGCGCCAAGCCTTTGAAGAAGCCATCCACACCCACGCCTACCAATACTGCGTAGAGTCACTGGGCATGGACGAAGCCGAAGTCTTCAATATGTACCGCGAGCTACCCTCCATCGCCAAAAAGGCCGCGTGGAGCTTGCAGCACACCCATTCATTGGGCGACCCAACATTCCACACCGGCACCCTAGAGGCCGACCAGGAACTGCTTCGCAACCTGATTGGCTTCTACGCAGTAACAGAAGGCATCTTCTTCTACTGTGGCTTCACCCAAATTCTGTCTATGGGCCGCCGCAACAAAATGACCGGCATCGCCGAACAGTTCCAGTACATACTCCGCGATGAGTCTATGCACCTGAACTTCGGCATCGACATGATCAACCAGATCAAACTGGAAAACCCACACCTCTGGAGCGAAAAATTCCAAGGCGAAGTCACCCAAATGATCGTCGAAGGCATGCAGCTAGAAATCGAATACGCCCGCGACTCAATGCCACGCGGCGTACTCGGCATGAACTCAGCCATGATGGAAGAATACCTCCAATTCATCGCCAACCGCCGCCTAAGCCAACTCGGCTTAAAAGAACAATTCCCCGGCGCGCAAAACCCATTCCCATGGATGAGCGAAATCATGGATTTGCGTAAAGAGAAAAACTTCTTTGAAACGCGGGTTATTGAGTATCAGACTGGTGGGGCGTTGACTTGGTAGGGTAAATGTCAGCCCCCCAGTTCGCGCTAGAGAGAATATTTTAGCAGTAGAGAAAATATTCATAAATTGACTAAAGGCTGCAAACTGCAGCCTTTTTTATATATATATTTCAATAAGATAATGGCGAAAGCATTCGCCTTTACCTGTAAATCACTCACACTGACAGAAGATAGGCAAAATAATCCTGCCATATAAAGGATTCAAATAGCTTGCAGGCGGATAGGACACCCCATATTCTCTATAAGATTATCAATAATAATCAATTATTTACGTGACACACCATGCCCTATACTTAGGAAGAGGGTCACGGACAGCCTCTAAGATCAAGGACAGATAAACAGAAATGACCGAGCAGTTCTTCAAGAAACCAATTCTTAATTCGCCCTACGAATACCCGTCTGCCCACTGGGAGATGGAAGAGGGGCTACCTACTCACAATATCGTCAATTCACGAAGACGAGCAGAATTCATTACGCCCATTCCAAAGCCTAAAAAACGCAAAGATGCCAAGTCGAAGGACTTGTTCGATGAGAGTATGGGGCTGGGCGATGGTACTCAAAAGTACGATCCAATATCCATTATCAATGAGCTGCGAACCTATGTAGACGCTTGGCGTGTGCTGCCTAGCGAAAGGGATTGGATGGTCACGCCTGATACTGCCCGTTTACTCAAGCACTGGCGGCATTATGAATTCAATGGAATCCGCCCTTTCTTTTGTCAAGTAGAAGCCGTAGAGGTAGCTATTTGGCTGACGGAAGTTGCCCCCAAAATGGGTAAGACAGGAAAGAAGTTTCTCGATTACTTGGCCAGCACCAATGAAGATGCAAATCCAGGCTTGTTACGACTAGCGCTCAAGCTGGCAACTGGTGCAGGTAAAACCACCGTTATGTCGATGCTGATTGCATGGCAAACAGTTAACGCAGTTCGCCAGCCTAGCAGTAAAAAATTCACTCGTGGCTTCTTGATTGTTGCTCCAGGTTTGACGATTAAAGACCGTTTGCGAGTTCTCCAACCCAACGACCCCGATAGCTACTATCAAAGCCGCGAAATTGTCCCAAGCGATATGCTTGCTGATTTAGAGCGAGCCAAGATCGTGATAACCAACTATCACTCATTCAAATTGCGTGAGCGCGTTGAAATTTCCGCTGGTGGTCGAGCACTACTTAAAGGAAAAAGAGGCGAAGACCTCAATACCCTGGAAACTGAAGGTCAAATGCTCCAAAGAGTAGTTCCTGAATTGATGGGTATGAAGAACGTGATGGTGCTAAATGACGAGGCCCATCACTGTTACCGAGAAAAGCCGGGGGAAGATGAAGAAGGCGATTTAAAGGGCGACGAAAAGAAGGACGCAGATAGCAATCGTGAAGCCGCTCGCCTATGGATTTCAGGGTTGGAAATCCTTGCAAAGAAACTTGGCATTAACCGAGTTATTGATCTTTCAGCGACACCGTTCTTCTTGAGTGGCTCCGGCTATGCCGAAGGAACGCTATTCCCCTGGACAATGTGCGATTTCTCGCTCATGGATGCCATTGAATGTGGCATTGTCAAACTACCGCGTGTGCCTGTAGCCGACAATATACCAGGCGCGGAAGTGCCAGTATTCCGTGAGCTATGGAAACATATCGGGCCAGAAATGCCCAAAAAGGGACGAGGTAAAGGCCAAGCGCTCGATCCTTTAAGCATTCCAAGTAAGCTAAAAACCGCACTCGAAGCGCTGTATGGGCATTACGAAAAAACTTTCGAGCTGTGGGAAAAAGAAGGCATAAAAGTACCGCCGTGTTTTATCGTTGTTTGTAACAACACCTCAACGTCGAAGCTCGTTTTTGACTATATCTCAGGCTTTCATCGTGAAAACGAAGACGGTTCGACCGAACTTGAAAATGGCCGATTAAAACTCTTCAGAAACTTCGACGACCACGGAAATCCGCTAGCCAGACCAAACACGCTGCTTATTGATAGTGAGCAATTGGAATCCGGTGAAGCCTTGGATACAAATTTTCGCGCAATGGCTTCAGATGAGATTGACCGCTATCGCCGCGAAATCATTGAGCGAACCAAAGATGTTCGCGCAGCAGATAACATCACAGACCAAGACCTACTTCGCGAGGTAATGAATACCGTAGGAAAATACGGCGCACTGGGTGGCAATATCCGTTGTGTAGTATCGGTCTCGATGCTGACTGAAGGATGGGATGCCAACACAGTTACCCACGTTTTAGGCGTAAGAGCATTCGGCACCCAGCTACTCTGCGAACAGGTTATTGGGCGAGCACTCAGACGCCAATCCTACGATCTTAATGAAGAGAACCGCTTCAATGTCGAATATGCAGATGTTCTAGGTATCCCCTTTGACTTCACCGCCAAGCCTGTTGTCGCACCGCCGCAGCCACCACGAGAAACCATTCACGTTAAAGCTGTTCGCCCTCAGCGCGACCACCTCGAAATCCGGTTTCCTCGGGTAACGGGCTATCGCGTTGAATTGCCGGAAGAGCGTTTAACAGCAGAATTCAATGAAGATTCCATTCTTGAGCTAACCCCCGAACTGGTCGGCCCATCCGTTACCCAAAATGCTGGCATTATTGGTGAAACAATTGATCTAAACCTAATTCACACTGGCGATTTAAGGCATTCCACCTTGCTGTTCAACCTTACGCAGCGCCTACTTTACACCAAATGGCGAGACCCAGGTGAAGAGCCAAAACTGCACTTGTTTGGCCAGCTCAAGCGCATTACAAAGCAGTGGCTAGATAGCTGTCTGGTATGTAAAGGCCAGACTTACCCTGCGCAGCTCATGTATCAGGAGCTGGCGGATATGGCCTGTTCCAGAATAACCGCTGCCATTACCCAAGCAGAGCAGAACAAAGACAGGCCAATAAAAGCGCTGCTCGATCCCTATAATCCAACAGGCTCGACAATGCATGTCAGCTTTAATACCTCGAAAACCGAGAGATGGGAAACCAACCCACTGAAATCGCATATTAACTGGGTGATCCTCGATAGTGATTGGGAGGCTGAGTTTTGCCGTGTTGCCGAGTCACATGAGCGTGTGACCGCCTACGTTAAAAATCATAGCCTTGGTTTAGAGGTTCCGTATCGCTACGGTTCCGAAACCAGAAAATATAGACCGGACTTTATTGTTCAGATAGACGATGGCAATGAAGACCCTTTAAATCTAGTTGTTGAGATAAAGGGCTACCGAAGAGAAGACGCAAAAGAAAAGAAACTCACGATGGATACCTACTGGATACCAGGTGTAAACAATTTAAAAAGTTATGGCAGGTGGGCCTTTGTTGAGTTTGGGGATGTGTTCGAAATGGAGCACGATTTTAAGAAGAAAGTCGAAGAGCAATTTAATAAGATGATAGAAACAGCGTTGGGGAAAGGACAATAACATGGCGAGAACAACCAAACCCAAAGCCAAGAAGCAGGTCGAAACCCTTACCCACGAAGAAGCGACGCGTAAAAATATTCCGACAGCAGAATATGAAGCGGTGCTTCATGAGAAAGATAAAAGCTCCGTTCGTGTTGCTTACGAGCGCCGTAACCGTGACCTCGACCCTCAATTAGTCTGGCGTGGAAAGGATGAGCAGGATTGGTCTGACCTTGTTGTCCACGCACCTGTAGTGGCTTAATGAATCCGGACACCCAATAAGGCGTTAGAATAGCGCCAGCA
>NZ_CAXBHN010000026.1:0-41840 GCF_963975605.1 uncultured Zhongshania sp.
TTATTTATGCTGTGTGGGTCGGTGAGAACCCTCGCCAGAGTTCGATAAATTGCGAAAGCAATCTAGGCAAACTGCACCCACCGTCACTATCAGGTAGAAATTAAGCTGCGCTGGAAATGACCTCGCCCTGCTCACTCAAGTCTTCGCCGCCAAACGCACCTAAGACAGCGGGAATAAACTTGGCAAATTCCGCCGTCATAATCGCGAAATCAACATCAAACTGTTCCGCAGCGCTTTCTGTATTCACATCACCAATTTTGTCTTGAATTAAATCACCAAAATTTAAGCGTTTGATGGTGAGTTGGTCATCGACAACGAATTCGATATCTCCGGTCCAGCGCAAGGCTAATTTATTCACAAACATACCGGCCTGAATATGGCTGCCTATTTCCGCAGCGCAAAGATTTTGATTTTTGCAGCGAATCACTGAACTTTCATCGGCTTTGTCTTTGAGTTCGCACTCCCCACCCAGTTCAAAACCGGCGGGCGCCGCACCCTGGATTAACCATTCAGTCATTTGGTGTTGGGCAACGTTTTTCGCTTTGACTGGTATCACCGGAAGGCTGCCCAAAGACTCTCGCAGGAAGTTCAGCAACTCTTCCGCCTTGTTATGTGAAGCCGCGTTGACGATCAATAAACCTTGTTCCGGGGCGATATAGGCAAATACGCGATTTGAGCGAGTAAATGCGCGCGGAATTAAAGAGAACGTAATTTCGTCTTTCAACTCTGTACGCTCTTTACGGCCGGGTACGCGATCTTCCGCCAACTTAATTTCTTCGATCTTGTCAGCCAGCACCTCATTCACCACCGATGCCGGTAAAATTTTATCCTGCTTTTGGGCGCATATCATGATGCAGCCATTGCCGGCGTGGATATATTCACTGCCCTGATTACCCAAGGGCATTGTCCAACCGTAGCTAGATACATCCTGACTATTACAGGGTGTAAACGACTTTTCGGCGAGCTTTTCGTTGACCTCTTCGGCGGTCAGGGTGAAAGGTTTGGTAAAACGGTAGATAAGAAGATTTTTAAACCACATGTAAATGTCTGCCTGTACTGCTGTATATGAAGCTATCGAATTGATCGCGTATTGTATTACCTAAAGCGGCTCGATGTTTGAATAAATTTATCAAACTTCGGGTGACGAACCTTCACGCTTTGCAAAGTCTGCACTCATGTCAGCGCACTGCGCTTCATCGAAGTAGCGCTTGCAAACTTTCTCAAGTGCCACTCCGGGACTGCGTTCACAGCGCCAATCAGCCTCATTGAAACTTTTGCCGCCGCGAGCACAGCGCTGCATTGACTCATCCAATAAAAGCGCTTCGCTCTGCTCATACCACTTATCTAGATCATCTAAAATTTGTGCTTTCATTGCCGTCGCTGAATCGCGCTTGGCCGTATTCCAGGTAGCCAAGCGCGCGATGCCCTGACGCTGCCAGCTCGCCCACAAATTAGCCAAGCCAGCTACCTGGCCATCTTTTGCTATAGGTTGGTTTTCTTCGATATCTTCCAATAAGGCCGACTTAAGCTTGGCGAGTTCGCGGGGCGATAAAATAGTATCGCCAAGCACGTTATTAAACTGCGTGTTTATACGTTGCTTATACCACTCATAGCGGCTATCAAGCTTATCCCGAAAATCGTCGTCAGGTAGATCGAAGCTAGTGCTTTCTTGACCAAAGCTAAGGTATTCGGCCCCCTGCTCATCTGCCCGAATACCAATACCTACGGGCTTGCCCAGCTCGTAATTTCGGTAACTTTGCAATTGGCCATAGTGCATTACCGTCACTGGACCGTGGTATAACCATTTTCCATCGTAAATGGCGTCAACATTTACCGATGCCTTTGTGATAACACCGTGATGGTATATTCGCAGACGGTGAAATAAGCCGCCGTTATCAAGGTCTTTGGCCGCAATCTCTATGACTGACGCGGGGTAATCCTCACTGAGCGCATAATATTTTGCATTCTCACAATCGTAGGCGAAAGCCTGCAATAACTTCTGTGGCACCGTTAGGTTTGGCGCTCGCTCACAATTACCTAGCAGCTCTAAGTTCGAAAAACTTCCCGGCTCATAATAGAAATACTGAATGGGGTTCTGCACAATTTGGTAGTTAAAATATTGCCGCTCAACCGTGTAAAACGTGTTATCTGCGCGCTGCGCGCTGACTTTTATGACACCTCTCGGCAAACCGCCCCGAAAGCTGACATCTAAGCGGAAGGGGCCGGTCAGATTGCGATGCACGACAGGAAATGCTTCGGGCCGCCCCTCAGGACTAATATCTCGCCGATACTGTAGATATTGGGTTTTGCCGTCCATCGCCATTAGCGGCGGCGCGCGAAAAGGATGTAATTCCGGGTAGTGCGCTAACCAGTGGCTTCGCTTCCCTTCCGCAAGTACTCGCTGCTGTGAATCAACAATAGTAAAAGCGCCAAGAAAGGACAGGCTGCGCGCCGAGGCGTTTAATTTGAAATCACCGTTAAGTCTAATCTCAAGACGCTCATTATTACCGTCCGTATAAGACTGGCGTAACTCACCGCGCTGCGGATAGCCCTTGCTATCAAATTTCCCGTCAAATTGGCTGTTAGCTGTATCTTCATACGCAACACTACCCTCGAGAAATACATCACGCTTGTAAATTCCACTGAATATTGGGGCCACTTGGTCGTCAAGTGCAAAGCGCTTATTTTCTACGTGACCTGCGCATCCACTTAACAGCAACACACATAGACACCACCATGCTGTATAGTTGTGTCGACTCGCCATACCCTGCTATCTCCTTATAGTCTTGTTATTTTTGCGCGATCAATCATACCCTAGTCACGCGGATTTGAATTGAACTAATTCCCAACTTTGACTTAAATGCATTAGGCATGACATCTTGCAATGCATTGATATTAAAACCATAACGAGTCCAATAAATGACACATGCTTTAGTCAGTATTTTAGTCGCTGGTATTTTTTGCCAATGGTTGGCATGGCGCTTTCGCCTACCCGCAATCGTGTTACTCGCAGGCTGCGGACTGCTACTCGGTCCTATTACCGGCTGGATTCAGCCAGCCGAAGACTTCGGCGATGGCCTCACGGCAGTTACTTCCCTGTTTGTTGCGATCATACTGTTTGAGGGTGGGCTTAACCTACAGTTCCATGAACTGCGGGAAACCGCACAAGTCACCCGCCGACTCACATCCATCGGCGTATTACTGGCATGGGGGATTGGCACTGCCGCCGCTCATTTCATTGGCAGCTTGGGCTGGGGAGTTTCTGCGTTAATCGGCGCTATTCTGGTTGTCACCGGCCCCACGGTAATAATGCCGCTGCTCAAACATGCCAAACTAAACCGGCGCACTGCATCCTATTTAAAATGGGAAGGCATTATCAACGACCCTATCGGCGTCTTACTTGCCGTGCTGGTCTATCAATATCTACTCTATTCTGGCGAAGGTCCCGCCATTCAGTCTATCTTTGCCAGCTTAGGCTTGGCGCTCGCCACATCGGCGATATTAGGCGGCGGTATCGCCTATGGTTTGGGCTACTGCTTTCGCAAAGGCTGGATTCCTGAATACCTGAAAGCCCCATCCATTATCGCCTGCGTGCTCGCCGTCTATGCCCTATCGGACCTTGTGCAACATGAATCGGGATTGTTAGCGACCACCCTCATGGGAATTGTTATGGGGAATATGGGGCTGCGTAGCTTAGATGAAATGCGCCGTTTTAAAGAATACATCACCCTCATATTAGTCTCCTTCCTGTTTGTTGTGCTCACTGCATCGCTCACCAAAGCCTCTATACAGTCTATCCACTGGGAGCTAGTGGCAATGGTGCTGAGCTTTGTATTTATAGTGAGACCACTTGCGGTATTTTTAGCGACCATCCGCACCGACTGCAGCTGGCAGGATCGAGTGCTGATTGCATGGATTGCGCCGCGCGGGGTGGTTGCAGCCGCCTCAGCTGGCGCCTTTGCACCGGCGTTGATAGACGCCGGCTTCGAAGACGCCCAATACCTCGTGCCTGCAGTGTTTATGCTGATATTCGCCACCATTCTCGCCCATGGCTTTTCGCTTGGGCCGTTGACTAAACTACTGAAGCTGGGATCGCCAAGTAAAGGGCGAATCTTAATCGTCGGCGCCTCACCGTGGACAATTGAACTTGCAAGTGCCCTGAAAAAAATCAATCAGGAAGTCGTTATTGCCGATACTGAATGGGGGCGTCTACAAACGGCGCGCCAACAGGGTGTAGAAACCTGGTTTGGGGAGGTGTTGTCTGATATGGCAGACGAAGCAATGGTGCTAGACAATATCTACACCGTGTTAGCGGCTACCGGAAACAATCACTACAACTCGATGGTCTGCAATCACTTCGCTCCCCACATTGGGCGCCACCGTGTATTTCAGCCTTACGATAGCGGTTACGAGCGCAATAAAAGAGTGGTGTCAGAGACCCGCCGAGGCATTACTGCGTTTTCAGGGAATACCACCTTTGCCGAGTTGTGGACCCGAATGATACGGGGCTGGACTATCCGCAAAACCGTTATAACCGAGACCTATAGCGAGAAAGATTTTCTCGCAAAGCTGCCTGAAGACGCCGTCCGTCTTGCCATCATCCCTGAAAACGGCAAACTGGAATGGCATAATCAAAAGACTCGCAAGCTACAATCTGGCGATACCGTTATCAGCTTCGTGCCACCGGAAGTGCGCGAATCTGAGGTTGAATTGGAGCCAGCGCCCAGCTTACCGGGATAATAATTAGACGAGGCAAACGACATGACACCACTTCGCACTCCAGACAATTGTTTCGACAATCTGCAGGATTACCCCTACTCGCCTCACTACTTACAGCTGGACGATACCGAAGGGGGTGAGCTTCGAATGCATTATATCGACGAGGGACCAAAGACGGCCCCCGTGATATTGTTAATGCACGGCGAACCCACTTGGAGCTATCTTTACCGGCATATGATTTCACCGCTGGCCGCTGCCGGCTATCGAGTCATCGCGCCCGATTTAATTGGATTTGGTCGCTCCGACAAACCGAGCGAGCGCCGCGATTACACGTATCAACGGCATGTTGACTGGGTGCGATCACTTTTAGAGCAACTCAATCTACAAAACATCAGTCTTTTTTGTCAGGACTGGGGAGGACTTATAGGCTTGCGATTACTTGCCGAAGAACCAGCTCGCTTTAGTCGCACCATCGCGGCCAACACCATGCTACCCACCGGAGATCATCACCCCGGCGAGGCTTTCATTGAGTGGCAAAAATTGTCTCAAAATATTCCGGTGTTTACGGTGGGGAAAATTATTGCAGGCGCCTGCGCTAAGCCGGTCTCTGCCGAAACTATAAAAGCCTACGACGCCCCCTTCCCTGATGAAAGTTTCAAGGCTGGCGCACGGCAGTTTCCAATGCTTGTCCCGGTCACCCCAAACGACCCCGCCGCTGAGGCAAATCGCGCCGCGTGGCAGGTGCTTAGTAAAATGGAGAAACCTTTCTTAACCGCCTTTAGCGACAAGGACCCAATTACCGCAGCAGGCGAGCCGATTTTTCGCAAGATGATTCCCGGTACACAGGGACATGACCACACCACTATCATTAATGGCGGGCATTTTTTACAGGAAGATCAAAGTGCGAGATTAGTCGAGGTGATATTAAAATTTATTGCGGATACCACTAAGCTTTAATACGAATTAAGCGTGTGCGGCAATGACGCCGCACAAACTCAACACTTACAAAGCCATAAAATCAGGCACATTGAATACCCAACTCTTTTCTTCTTTGCGACTGCTTATACGCCACCCGTCGGATGTGCGGCGATAGGTATCTACATACCAAAGCCCCAGCATAAAGACCTGCTTTTCAGCCCCCAACGGCATCTCCATGGGGTTGAAACACATCACTCGACCGCTGGCCGTGTCTCCCTCAACGCAAATTTGCACATTGGCATTCAAGTGTTGCGACGCACTAAACGCAGGCAAGGCTTCTTTTAAAAACGCCAACGTCGACGGCCTATCGCCAACCGAACCACCAAAGGCGCTGTAGTCGATATGCGCATCGGCAGTGAAAATATCATTTAATTCATCCACCGCTTTGCGATCAATAATGTCCGCATACTGATACAGCATATCTTGAATTTCAAAACGATCAGACATTTCCTGCAGGCTTAAGGCCATTGCACTTCTCCATTATTATTTTATTTAGTATGAGACCTTTGCACGATTGTTATGTTGCCCTCTGCGGGCGTCCCTTAAAGGCGCCTACTGTTGGCAAAATCGTACCCAAAGCACTCGCTCCGCTCGCGTACCCACAGAGCATAAAGGGCAGGCGCTACTCAATCGGTCATTTATAGCTATAAACACGACGGTCGGCCCCGCCCTATTCTGTGTGTTTTTTCCTTGCCAGAAAACAAAATTCAGGCTCGTGCAAAGGTCTCAGTATGCCGGTATTGCGCGCCGTCGTTTAAACGGCCGACGCGCAAAAAGACTTAAGGCACCTCTGATTAATCTAATTTAAACACTTTGCGTGCATTTTCCCGCAAAAACTTAGGCCACACCTCTTCTTTAAAAGGCACATTTGGCATGTCTTTAAAAATACGATCTAGCGACAAGCCCATCGGGAAGTAACCGGCGTACATGACTTTATCGGCACCGCGGCTGTTAGCAAAATTAATAATTTCTTCTGGGTAGTGCTTAGGTGCAAAGGCACTGGTCATATAATACAAGTTGGGGTACTTGAGCATTAACTTCCACGCCAACTTTTCCCAAGGCTCGGCGCCATGGCGCATAACAACTTTTAGTTCGGGGAAGAACCAGCAAACCTCATCAAGCAACTCGACCTTTTGCGGCGCCATTGGCAAACGCGGACCAGGAACACCAACGCAGGGGCAAAACGGAATGTCCAACTCAACACATTTCGCGTAAATGGGATACCATTTCTTATCGTTATACGGAACCTGTGGACACAGACCAGAGGCAAAACCCGTAATTGCTTTTATGCCGTAATCCTTGTGCAGACGCACCATCTTACGGACTTCTTCCATACCATTATTAGGATTGACTTCTAAGCTAGCAAAAAAGCGATCTGGATGACGTGCAAGTGCCTCTTTGGCAATCTCGTTGTGGTCGTCAATGCCCAGCATAGCGCGTTCGATATTGTGCTTATCCATTTGTTCAATGGTGTAAGCGATATAATCTTCTTTTTTACCGCTGTCAGGAATATCTTTGAACATATACTGCGCCGGCATTTTGAACATATTGCGGCTTTCTTCGTCCATCAGCAGCGGCTTCATAAATTCATACCACTGGCTATTGTCTTCGCCCGGCACGCTAAGCATCAAATCAATAACCTTAATATCATTTGGCATTGCCATGCAGTCGGCTCCTCAGGTGTATTGTAAGTGTCGATGCGAGATTGCATCAGCTAGCGGACATTTTTGACGATGGAGGTGGTAATCACAATAACAATTGGCGTCATCCCTATAAGCAAAATCGGTCAGTTGAAACGTGTGAATTTGCTTATTTCAACGCCGCACGCAAGCGCTCAGCCATATCAGCTAGGTCGCTCTGTGCGGCCGGTTTTCTGCCGTGAATTTGCATTGCTTTGCCGTGAAAGCAGGGAATGAGATGAGTGTGGTAGTGAAATACAGTTTGCCCAGCAGCTCGACCGTTTAGCTGATGGACGCCTAAGCCATCCGCACCGCTCACCCGCTTTACCACCGGCGCTAGCCGCCGCGACTGAATCGCCAATGCAGTAACTTCTTTTTCGTTGAGGGTGAATATATTGTCATGATGTTTAATGGGAATAAGGAGGGTATGCCCCGCTGAAACCGGCGCAATATCCAAAAAGCACATCACCTCGTCATCGCGATAAATAATATGCCCAGGCGCTTTACCAGAAATAATTTTACAAAAGATGCAGTTTTCCGCTGCCGTCTCGTCGCCAAATAAACCGCCCTGCACGCTTACACCTCCATCGGCCCTGCATCCAACTCGTGGACACCTCGGTAAGGACTGTGTTCTGCATCTATAGTTTGATACTGGTATACACCGCTTTCATCTAACTTTCGCGTCATTCGGCCCTCTGCACATAAATAATGCAAATGCGCTATCGCTTCACCAAGCGCCAAACCCAACTGCGACATTTCTATTTTTCGAGCGAATAACACGCTAAATAAATCGATTGCTATTTTAGGCTCAACACAGGCCTTTTCAATAGCCGACAAGTGCCCCTCATGATGATCGATAAGGTAATCCAGCCGCGCGTGAACACCATAAAATGGCGCATTGTGTGCTGGCATAACCAAGGTATCGGCGTCAAGGTCACGTCGAAACCGACGCAAGGCGTCAAACCAGTCCTGCAGCGGATTCGCTTCTGGCTCAGACGCCATCACGCTGACATTAGAGGTAATACGGGGAATAATCTGGTCGCCAGACAACATCAATTTGTCCGCCGCGCAGTAAAGCGACACGTGCTCTGGCGAGTGACCGGCGCCGGTCATTATCTGCCAATCCCGGCCTCCTATTTGTAAAACCTGACCATCTTGCAAACAATTAAATGCGGTAGGTAAAGGTTCTACTACAGAGCCAAAACCGCGCATTTTTGCGCCATCGCTTTCTAAATAATCATTACCTACACCGGCACGACGGTAATATTGCTCCGCGGTCCAGCTCATGTCGCCGGGTGGCAGCGTAGTAAATGCCCGAGCGCAGTAAAATTCGCGGAAGCTCATATACAAAGGTACACGAAGGCTCCCACACAGCCAGCCAGCCTGACCTACGTGATCTGGGTGCATGTGAGTACAAATAACGCCCAACACGGGTTTAGACGCCATCTGATTTGCCAGCAGTAACTCCCAGCGCTCGCGTGTATCACCGAGGTTTATCCCAGTATCGACAATCCACCAGCCCTTATCGTCTTCCAATACATAAAGATTTATATGGTCCAAGGCCATTGGCAGTGACATTTGCAGCCAATAAACACCGCGAGCCACCTCGAGCCACTCTCCTTTCTGTGGTAGATCGGCAAAAGGATAACGTATCTCAGAATCAGTGCTGCTACTCATAAAAGACCAACTTATTTATTACAGATACAACGATAACTTATGCCCATATGGGCACAAGTCACTCGATCGACACATACTCAGCTTGAGGGCACGCTCAAGCTTGATGTTAACTTAACTTTAATGGCAGTTGCCGCAAACGCTGTCCGCTTGCAGCAAATACCGCATTTGCCAATGCCGGCGCTAACGGCGGCACACCTGGCTCGCCGACGCCCGTCGGTGATTCAGCACTGGGCATAATATGGACTTCAATTTCCGGTGTTTCATTCATCCGCAGCATTTCGTAATTGTGGAAGTTACTTTGCTGAACCGCACCATCCACAACGGTGATATCCCCCTTCAGTGCTGCGGTAAGCGCAAAGACAATTCCACCCTCCATCTGCGCCGACACAATATCAGGATTAACCGCGATACCACACTCGACCACACAGACGACCTTGTGGACCTTGATTTTCTTCGCCTCTATCGATACCGATACAACTTGCGCCACCATGGTATGGAATGACTCATGCACCGCAATGCCCTGGAACTGCCCCGCTTCAGGCTTACCCCAGTCTGCCCTTGCTGCCGCTTCCTCTATGACTTTTCTGCGCCGTGAATCTGCGGGTAAATGGTTTAAGCGGAACTGCAATGGGTCTTGCCCGGTTCTCGCAGCGAGCTCATCGATAAAGCTCTCCATGAAAAAAGCGTTTTGCGAATGACCCACTGAACGCCAATAGCCGATCGGGATGCTCGTTTCCTGCATAATATAATCAGTCCGCATATACGGAAACTGATAGTCGTTTTCTACCAAACCTTCTGTCGCTGCCGGATCGGAACTGGCTGCCAAGCCCGCTAATTTATTGTGGAGACCATCGGGAATCCACTGCGGCATAAGCGTATTACTAACTGCCCCTACAAACTGCCCCATGATACTGGGGGCGGCAACCTTAGCCTGAAGACTGGTCACCACATTATTATCGATGGTCGCCGACATTTTGACTGAGGAGTTCGGCCGATAAAAATCACCGCGCATATCGTCTTCACGGCTCCAAACGACCTTAATGGGGAAGCCACTAAGTTGCGCCACCCGAGCGGCTTCGACCAAGTAATCGGATAAAATCCGCCGTCCAAAACCGCCACCCAGCATCTGGTTGTGAATGCGAATTTGCTCACGGCGGTATCCAGTTGCATCTGCAATCGCTGACAAGGCGATGTCGGGCGATTGATTTCCTGTCCAAATTTCGATGGATTCCGGGCTCACCACCGCTAAGGCATTCATGGGTTCCATCGTCGCGTGCGCAAGATACGGCACGTCATAGAGTGCAGTGACTTCGTCACCACTGGCCGCACTTTGCTCGCCCTTCTCTTCGACATTTTTTCCTGATTCAGTTTCTAATAAGGTATGTCGCTCGTCACGCAAAGCATCGCTGCTTACCCCACTTAACGGGCCTTTTTCCCACTCAATCGTGACAGCAGAGGCGGCCTGCCGAGCCTGCCAATAGGTGTCAGCAACAACAGCCACTGCACCATCTACATCTAGCACAGTCCTAACGCCTGATTTCGCCAAGGCGGCAATTGCATCGAAACTTTTAGCCTTGCCACCAAAATCAGGTGATCTTATCAAAACAGCCGTTAAGGCTTCAGGATACTGAACGTCTATGCCAAATTGCGAGCTACCGGTTACCTTAGCTCTAGCATCTAAACGCTGATTGTAATAACCGATATATTTGAAATCCTGGGGCGCTGTTAAGGTCACCGCTTCTGGTGATGGAACCGTGCGAGCGGTATCAACTATGTCCGCGAATAGGATGTCACCGCTTGCATGAACGACTTTGCCATCTACGACACTGAGAGACGACTCCGGTAAATTCAGTTGCTGCGCTGCCGCTGATTTCAATATCGCGGCGAGCGTAGCAGCAGCTTCTCGAATTGAGACAAAACTCAATCGAACTGAGGAGCTTCCGCCGGTTATCATCACGTAGAATTCAGGGTCGCGAAAGTCTGGATGGAACTCTGCGTGCTGCACAATTATTTGCGCAGGATCCATATTGAGTTCTTCGGCGGCCAAGGTCGTCAATCCAGTAAATACACCCTGACCCATTTCGGATTTATGAAGCTGCAGAATAACATCCCCTTGAGCCGTCACCTGTAGAAAGGCATTGGGCTGCAAGGCAGTTGAGCTCATATTTGGAAACGGTGGCGACTTGGAGCAGCCAGTTAAGTTGAAACCAATCGCTATTCCGCCACCCAATAAAGCGGTGCTTTTAATAAAATTTCGCCGAGACAAACTCATGATGCTGCCTCCGACTCTTTATCCACTGGCTGGTAATATTGCACGCTCAACTCTGCGGCACGATGAATCGCCTTGCGAACACGGGGATAAGTGCCACACCGGCAAATATTGCCTGACATTGCGGCATCTATGTCGGCGTCACTGGGGGTTTGATTCGTCTCGAGTAGCGCGACCGCAGACATGATTTGACCAGACTGACAGTAACCGCATTGCGGTACACTCATTTCCAGCCACGCCTGCTGCACTGGATGTAAAACATCGTCAGCTGACGCCAGCCCTTCTATCGTCGTAATATTTCGGCCATCTACCAATTCGACTGGATAACTACAGCTGCGGATTGGACTGCCATCTAAGTGCACAGTACATGCACCGCACAAGCCCATACCGCAACCGAATTTAGTACCGGTCATCGCCAGTTGCTCGCGCAAAACCCATAATAAAGGGGTGCCAGAATCAACGGTCAGTGTTTGCGCCTGACCATTCAATGTAAAACTCAACTCAGCCATGTTTACTCCGATAACACTTGCAATGGGCACACTATACCGACACCGAAAACCAATGTCCTGTCAGGTATTACTGCGAGGAGGTAATTATGACGAAGGAGCGACACTATGCTGATTAAATCTTGTCCATAAAGTCGATGGACAACAATACCAAAAAAGCCCTACTTTCTTTTGAAAATAGGGCTATCTAGGGTCTGTTGTCGTTTCATCACCGCCTCTGTTGCGCCTGAAAGCGCGCCAATTTAGCGGAACCCCGCCGGGACGCGACGAGTGTGGTTTGGTGGTTCCAAGTGAGCGAGGAGCAACGACAAGTGGCACGCTTTCAGGCGCAACCCAAAGGGCTGGGGCCATTTTTCCGTCTAGCGGCGTTATCAGTCGCTTATTTGGAACAACCAAACCGCGTTCCTTCTGCCTTGCCAGACGGAAAAATGTCCTCCAGCGGTGGTGGTGATGAAACGGCAACAGACCCTAGTAAATAAGCGGAATTTAAATCGTGGTACGCAAGACGCTTTTGCTAGAAGCGGAGAACCATATCAACTGAAAAAGTGTCTGCTGCCGTCTTTATCGACTCGTCGTCATCTAAAATGTAGTGGTCGTACGCTAACGTCAGACTGGCATTCTGCGCAATATCCATGCGGACGCCAATACCTGCATAGGGGTCCGTCCCTTCTACGGTGAACCGACCACTGCGACTGCTGTCCTCCAGCGTGCCATCTATCTCCCAACTATATACACCAAAGCGCGCAAACAGGCCGAATGGCTCGTTATAGGGTGTATGAACATTGATCCCTAGAAAAACACCGTCAGCATCGGCATCCATATCAACCCGACCCGCACTAAAACCATTGGTCAACACCTGAGAGCCATCCGATATCGCACTCCCGCTAAGGGAACCTAGCGACGCATAACCAAACTCCAAACCGAGTTCCGGGCTGAAATCAAAACCAAAACCAATACGGCCGCCGCTCGATTCGGTGTCCAGCGTAATGTTCGACAAGGAGCCATCACCGAAGCTGTAGCGAAAATCAGAGCGATCAAAATCGAAGGAAGAGACACCAAGCCCACCGAAAACATACATCGCAGGGCCGCTCCGGTAGTGCTGGCCGCTGCGAAGATGATCCGCTTCGGCAAACATTGGAAATAGCGAAACAGCTGCAAGACTTAACAAAGGTAGCGTTTTCATTTTTTTACTCCGCACTGAGAATGCCTGCATTATGAATAACGCTATCTGAATCGAGCCTGAACGCCACAAACACCGTTACATAAGATAAATATGCGCGACTTTGACGCAGGCGCTCAAGCACTGCGTAAACATGGTGCAACGAGCGTTTATATAGCTAATTGAAACGCAAGTCGTTTAAAGCCGAATTAACAATAAAGCGGTTTAGTACGCGGCGATTCCGACATGCGCGAATACTTCCACGCCGCGATCCGACTAAATACAGTGCTTATCAACGCCGCAAATACTTGGCCTGCTTGATGCATTGAAAGAATTACAAAGGCATTTTTTAAACACTGCAACAAATACCGCCTCAGCACTGTCACATTAGGGTCAAAGAGTTTCGCTAGGATGCAAAACAACGCGTTCTGGAAATACAACCGGTTGCGACCGAAGCAGCTAACGGGGTCAAATTAAATGGATACAAGTAACGAGGGTTCACAAACCCTACTCCACCTCAAAGGCAAGCATGTCCTTATTACCGGCACTACCGGCTTTGTCGGCAAAGTCATGCTAGAAAAAATCATGCGCTCCGTACCCGACATTGGCGGTGTTTACCTACTGATTAGAGGCACCAAAAAATACGCGAATGCTGGCAGCCGCTTCGCCAATGAAATTGCGACATCATCTGTATTTGAATTTTTGAAACTAAACGCACCAGACTATTTTAACGATTTTTGTCACGACAAAATCCACTGCATTTCTGGAGAGATAACAGAATACCAGTTTGGTTTGCCGCGGATTGAATTTCGCGACTTAGCAGCCAAAATTGATGCTGTTGTGAACTGTGCTGCAAGCGTGAACTTTCGCGAAGAGCTAGATCGTGCCCTTAAGATAAACACCTACAGTTTGCGCAATATTGTCGAATTATCAGACCTTGCAGGCAATATCCCCGTTATCCAAGTCTCAACCTGCTACGTCAACGGATTCAATAAAGGGCATATTCACGAGTCCCTCTCAAAACCCGCTCGTGTAGACATTCCTCGCCATAAAGAAGGCTATTTTGAAGTCGGCAATTTAATCGAAGAGCTCGAACTGAAAATCAATCAAACACAGGAAAAATATGAAGGTAAGGAGTTAAAAAGACAACTCGTAGATTTAGGAATCCGTGAAGCACACGCCTGTGGTTGGAACGATACCTATACATTTACTAAGTGGCTGGGTGAACAATTGCTGCTCAAATCACTTAGAGGGTATTCCTTAACGCTGCTAAGACCGTCTATTGTAGAAAGCACGTTGCGTGAACCTTCACCCGGCTGGATAGAAGGTGTAAAAGTAGCCGATGCCATTTTACTCGCCTACGCCAAAGAAAAAGTGACCTTCTTTCCAGGCAAACGCAGCGGTGTTATTGACGTGATTCCCGCCGACTTAGTCTCAAACAGCATCCTTCTTTCTTTGGCAGAACAATTTAAGAGTCCAGGCAAACACCATATCTATCAATGCTGCAGTGGTTCAGCAAACCCACTAACTCTCGGGAATTTTATAGACCAACTCATGGCCGAAGCGAAGGAGAATCACGGTAGCTACGACAAATTATTTTCGAGGCAACCCCGCAAGCCTTTCATTGCCGTCAATAAACGCGTGTTTAATGCCATTGCATTTTGCTTGGGCGCAGTCCTCTCGGTGGTAAGCCAAACACTAATCCGTTTAGGGTTTAAGCGCGGCCTCAAAGCCCATCGCAACTTAGAAGCGGCAATGACACTATCAACCCTTTTCTCGTTTTATACCGAACCAGAATATGTTTTCCATAACGACAAATTAATGGATCTAGCAAAACGCATGGGCAAAGCAGATCAAGACCTTTTCCCGGTAGATTCAAAGGCAATCGAATGGGAAAATTACTTGCGAAAAATTCATATGGCGGGTTTAAATTGCTACGCCTTAAAGGGACGTAAACAAGCACTCAATAAAGCCAGCAAGACAAGCCTTGTCAGTAGCAGCGAAAAACAGGCTGCTTGATATCTCGCAAGGTGGTGTGGATGCTAAGTTTAGCTCCACACCACCAAACAACCACCGTTAGTGACGTTTTTGTAAATTAGAAGCGGTAGCTTAGTGGAGCTTCAGTCGTGGTCTTAGCAGTCGGTTAAACCGCCCCGCCATCAATAACATCAATGTCCGCAGCCAACCGTAGATCGCAGCTTGATGCAGTCGATACAAACTGACGTACATCATGCGCGCCATCCAGCCTTCAATAAAGAAGCTGCCACCGCGCACACTACCCATCAGATTTCCTAGGGCAGAATACTCCGACAGTGACACCAGTGAACCGTGATCGCGATATCTAAAAGGCTTCAGCGGTTCACCTTTTACAATGCGTAGTAAATTGGCTGCGGTGTGATTAGCCATTTGCTGAGCAGATTGTGCGCGTGGTGGCACATTTTTACCTTCAACAAGCTCACAAGCACAGCAATCGCCTATCGCAAATATTGCTGGGTCTGCCGTTTGTAAATTAGGATCAACCACTAACTGATTGATACGATTGACCTCAAGGCCCCACTGTTTCAGTACATCCGGCGCCTTAATCCCCGCGGCCCAAACTAGCAAGGCTGCATCAATTCGCTCATCGTCTCCAGTGATAAAACCGTGTTCATCGGCTTGTTTGACCATCGTAGAGGTATGTACCTTAACCCCCATATTTTCAAGCTCAGCCTGTGCAGCACTAGCAATTTGTTCACTCAGTGCAGGCAACAGACGAGGCCCCGCCTCAATAACATGGACTTGCAAACGACTGCGATCCAACTCTTTATGTCCATAGAGTTTCAGCAAAGCAACGGCGTGATGAATCTCCGCAGCCAGCTCCACGCCCGTTGCGCCGCCACCAACAATCGCTACCGATACCGTGTCACGATAAAAGTCGGCGCTTAAGCAGTGATTTAAAAAACGCTCATGAAAGCGGTCAGCTTGCTCGCGGGTATCTAGGAACAAGCATTGCTCCCTAACGCCCAGCGTATTGAAATCGTTACCTAAACTACCCACGGTGATCACCAGATAGTCATAGGGAATTCTGCGCTCGGGCAGAATTTCTTTACCACCTGGACCAGTGGCAGGCTCTAGAATAATTTCTTTGTTCTCACGATCAAGGCCGCTCATGCGCCCTTTAGAAAAGCTATAGTAATTTTGATGAGCGTGGGCGCGATAGTCCACCGCATCTAGGTCTGAATCTATAGCTCCTGTGGCAACTTCGTGAAAACGGGGCTTCCAGATATGACTAGCACTGGCATCTACTAGCGTTATATTGGCTTTACCGCGCTTCCCTAAACGGCGGCCCAACTTTGTCACCAACGGCAATCCACCTGCACCACCGCCTACAACCACGATATTCATACTCGTACCTCTACAACTATTAATTCATATTCCTTTACTCGTCGATACTTGATTGACTGTCACCATCACTTACCACCACTACAGTGCCGGCAATTTTATCGTGCCATCCCTGCTTTTTGGGATCTAAGGCCACCCAAAGAATACCGAGGAACAAGGGAATCATAGACACGTAATAGCCAATATATCGCAGTACAAATTGCGTGGTCGTCGGCTTAGCTCCAGTGCGCGCATCTATTATGCGTAAACCGGTCATCATTTTTCCGGGAGTTGCCGATTTGTAAACCCAAAACAAAATCACAGCTAGCGGCGGCAACAGGTAATTTAACAACACATCCAAACCGGTGCCCATGCCTGATCCATTGACCCAATAAGCGCGACCGTAAATTGCCGTTATCAAAGGTCCCAGTACCAGCAAAATTAATAATGTATCGATGATCGACGCGCCTACGCGCACCCAGAAACCGGCATAATTCGGTTTGCTCATAAACAACATATCTCTGTTTGATATATGGGTTTGTAAAATGGAATTAGACTTAACATATAAGCCTTAAGCGAGACCTGGGTAAGCAGATCGGCTTGCCGCAATGCTGCAGTAAATAAGTCAAATAGGAATGCTAGAATTGATACCAAGGGTAACGCTACTCAAATTCTAGCGCCAGCACTTCCTTGCATTAAAAGCAAAAATAATCCCACGTCGGTACTGACTATAAAATCAATACTCGCACTCACACTTCTGGCCAGATCCAATCAAACTCCATTTGCTTTGCTGTACGAACGGCTAATTCACTGCCCTGCAAGCGCCCGACAATATACAAGCTCATATCAATACCGGCAGATATACCGCCAGAGCTAATGATGTTGCCACTATCTACCCACCGAGTTTCTTCGCAAACGTGTAGATTCGGGAAGCGTTCACGCAGGCTGACCACATCTTCCCAGTGGGTTGTTACCTTGTGATCTGTTACCACATCCGCGGCCGCCAACAAAAAAACACCTGTACACACCGAAGCGACCAAAGACGCCTGCCGAGCCTGAGTTTTGATCCAAGCAAGGACCGCCGGCTTATTCATTTCCAGATCATGTACACCGCCCACCACAATAAGAAGGTCAATAGTCGGATGATTAGCGAAATGATAATTAGGGCTGACCGAAAAACCCGCTCTGGCTAACACCGGCCCCGGCTTTTCTGAAATTAAAAAAACTTCAAATGGTGGCGACTCACCGCATAGCCGCGAAGCTGTCGAAAACACCTCAAACGGCCCGGCAAAATCGAGAACCTCGGCATTCTCGTAGCAGTATATTCCTACGTTCATCAAGCAACTCCCACTGAACTATAAGAGTTATACATAATAACGCGCATGAATTTGCTGACAGTAGCTCGTCAAATTCTCGTAGCGTTTGGCAATAGTATTAAACTCATTATCAATGGTAGCCAGCACAAACTCAGCCAGAAAAGCAAACGCACAGGCATCGAGAAAACTCGGTTTATCAGTCATAAAATACGGCTTGGTCCCTAATAAAATCGACAAGCTATCCATGGTGTAAACAAATATCTGTTTGACTTCATCTTTAGAGTGCCGCCCCATCCCCTGCTTATAAATCGTCGAACGGACGTTCTTACGAACCCACCACGCCGCGCCGTGATTTAGAGGAAAAGGTAAAGAGCCAAAAAATGCGGCTTTAGTTTGCGGCCATGTCTCCTCACAGACCCATCGCGAGTAGAGCAAACACCAATACAGATTCTCATCCAGCGACTTGGCAATGAGATACGCTTGCGCTCGCTGCTCAGGACTTAAAGCCGAACTCATAGTGACGTCCGTTCTAGCATTTAAATAATCTAAAATGAAGGCTGAATCGGCAATGGTTTTATCGCCATCCACAATATAGGGTAGCTTGCCTTTAGGGGCATGTTGCAAATTTGAAATAGCGGACTTGCGTTCAAATTCTAATCCCGCCATGCGCAGATACACATCCACTTTTAATACAAAAGGGCTGGCGTCTACCAATCCAAAAGCTTCATTAAACCCATACAAGGTAATCATCGTGGCCTCCGTGGCAAATCACCCAATCTACGTTCAAATAGTTCTGTTATGGTCCATTCAACATTATGCGTGTCGCCAACTGGATTTCGCGCAAAAAACCCGTCAACGCGGCAATCAAAAAGCACATTGCAAACACAAATAGCGAAGCAACAACCAAACTGCTATTCCAGCCAATCACGGCGCTTAAAAACAATAGCGCAATGACCACACAGACCAGCAAGGCACTCGCCGTACTGAAACCAATCGCTCGGTGCACGACCCGCGCTCGGCGAGTCAACATCCCCAACTCATCTCGAATTGTCGCGCCGCGCGCATCGCTGACAGATTCCAGGCGATGATGAAGATTGCGGCTGCGGTCAATAATTCTCGCGAGTCGGTTTGTGAGAACATTTAAAATACCACCAATACCCGCAAGCAAAAACACCGGCGCTACCGCTTGCTGGATTGCATGAGTAATGGTGACAACTTCGATATCAACTGCCATGTACGTCCTTAACGCGTTAAACGCGACAACAACTACAACTTATATATGAATAAAAACTTGCTCGCCTTCACACTCTACTTTAAAGGTTTTCAATGCCTGTGGCGATTTACCTAGAGCAATCAACTTGTGCGTCCAGCCAGGCATGGGCATACCGATAAAGGCGTTAGTCCAATCGACATTTTCACCCGTCAGCAAATTAAAACTGGAACCATGGAAGGGACAAACCACCGCACCATCGCAGACTTTGCCCTTAGCTAAGGGCAAACCTAAATGCGGACAGCGATTTTCTACTGCGCAAAGCTGGCCATCTATCTTGCTCAGCAATACTTTTTGACCATTCACCGTTTTACTCAATAATGCATCACTTTGAATATCGTCTAGATTTGCTACGAATATTTTTTCCATGTATCCCCCTAGTTAGACAAACCGATTACCGTCAACGGTATTAATTACTCTGGGATGACAACAAGGGCAGCGAGGTTTTGTTCACCGGCGACTTCATCACAAAGCTTGAGTGTACGCCGGTCACACCATCTATTCGAGTGATCTTATTTAGCAGCAGTGCCTGAAACCCATCCATGTCGGCAACGATTACCTTTAGGAGATAATCCGCTGATTGCCCGGTAATCAAATGGCATTCTAATACCTCCGGATACGCGCCGACATGACGTTCAAAGTTTTCAAAGCGCTCAGGCGTATGCCTGTCCATACTAATCTGTATAAACGCCATCAAATTAAGCCCAAGGGCACGCGCATTGAGTACGGCACGATATGCACCGATAAGCCCCGCCTCTTCCAAACGTCGCACACGCCGCAGGCACGGCGACGGCGACAAACCGATGCTATCAGCCAAATCCTGGTTACTAAGGCGACCGTCTTCCTGCAAGGCTTCTAAAATGCGCCTATCATAGGCATCTATATTCATTAAATTTCAACCTGACTCACATTAAAGGCATTATATTCTACTAATTTAACTTTATACGCAATTAGTCGCTATAAATTCTTTAATTCAAGCACAACTTCGCAATCCCCTGCCAATGCCAATTCCCTATACTGGGAACCGTGGAGTTACCGCTCTGCACAATACGTCCCGCTGACCGCCACACCCCGCTCTCAGCGAGCACGACAGTAGAAGCTTTTACAAAAAGCAGAGCAACAACGGCATAACGCCCGGCACACCGGGCTCCGCCGATGGACATAAAACAAACCAAATATACCAATAGAGGAAATATCAGATCATGGGCGAATTCAACCACCGCAAATATCAGCCCGCGCCACAAATCGCTATGCCTAACCGTCAGTGGCCCAACAACACGATCACCCAAACACCGCAGTGGTGTTCGGTTGATTTACGCGATGGCAATCAGGCTTTGGTTGAGCCCATGAACGTGCAACAAAAACTCCGTATGTGGGACCTGCTAGTCAAACTTGGTTTCACCCAAATTGAAGTCGGCTTCCCCGCGGCATCACAGCCCGACTTTGATTTTGTGCGAGCGCTCATCGACGGCGACCGCATTCCAGGCAATGTCACTATTCAGGTACTGACTCAGGCACGCGAAGAACTGATTGCACGCAGCTACCAAGCGCTGAAAGGCGCAAAGAATGCCATCGTGCACGTTTATAACTCCACCAGCCCGGTGCAACGTGAGCGAGTTTTTGGTTTAGACAAACAGGGCATCGTCGACATCGCGGTGCAGGGTGCGAAGTGGGTGAAGGAATACGCAGCTCATCAGCCAGAAACAAACTGGTCATTTCAGTACTCACCAGAAAGTTTTAGCAGCACCGAGGTTGAATTTGCCGTTGAGATTAGCGATGCAGTGATTGCGGAATGGCGAGACAGCGGCAATCAAATCATCATTAATCTGCCCGCCACTGTCGAGTGTGCCAGCCCCAATGTGTTTGCCGACCAAGTGGAGTGGTTCTGCAATCACACCCAGTACCGCGAAGATATTACCGTGTGCGTACACACCCATAATGATCGCGGCTGTGGCGTTGCCGCAGGTGAATTAGCGGTCATGGCAGGCGCAGATCGAGTTGAAGGTACCCTGCTTGGCAATGGCGAGCGCACCGGCAATATGGACATTGTCACCATGGCGATGAACCTATACAGCCAAGGTGTCGACCCCGGTCTGAATCTGGCGGATATGGACGAAATCATCGCAGTGGTCGAACACTGCACAGCCATTCCGCTGCACCCACGCCACCCTTATGCGGGCGAGCTGGTATTTACCGCATTCTCTGGCAGTCATCAGGACGCTATCCGCAAATGCCTGAGTAAACAGCAAGACGACGAACATTGGCAGGTGGCCTATCTGCCGATTGACCCCGCCGATTTAGGGCGCAGCTACGAAGCGGTCATTCGCATTAACAGCCAGTCTGGAAAAGGCGGCGTAAGCTGGGTGCTGGAAAACGACTACGGCCTGCAATTGCCGCGCTGGCTGCAAATCGATGCCAGCCGCATGGTGCAAGCGCGCGCAGAAGAGATTTCGGGCGAAGTGACGTCGGCGCAAATATGGGAATTGTTCGACGCTCACTATTTGCAGGCGCACAAAGATATTCGGATTGAAAACTTTTCTGTGAGCCAGGACAACACAGAGAATGCCGGCCAAGACGTATTGAGCCTCAGCTTTAAAAATCAATCCGGCAGCACTGTTTTAAAAGGTCATGGCGATGGCGCCATCAGCGCACTGGTTGATGCATGGCAAAATGAGTACGGCGACAAGATTGAGATCTTGGACTATCGCGAACACGCCTTGGGCAGCGGCACAGATTCCCAGGCTATCGCCTATGTTCATTTGTCGATTAACAACCAACGCTATATCGGCATAGCAAAACATCGCGATGTCATTTCGGCCTCGTTGCAAGCGGTACTCAATGCCTCGGTGCAGGCTGCATCGAATAGCGCAGAAGCCGAACGGTTAGCAAGTTAGTTCACGCTGTAAAAACCAAAAAGCCGCACTGAATTTTCCAGTGCGGCTTTTTTGCTTAGCCATCATTAACCACCGTAAATTGAGAGTTAGTTTGTCAGACACTTCTCTATATAGACGCGCAACTTGCGCTTGATTTGACTCATAAATTCGCGGGTCGCGCCGTAGCTGCGGCCAAGCAGTTCCGACACCGCACGAAGATCTAATTCATCGTCCATTACCCATGACAAGGCTTGCGCTCCGTCCGGATGGTCGCGGGTGAAAGCTGACATTTGCCCTTCAATACAGGCCTTTAATCTGCCCTCATCGTAGCTGTCGTTTTCATAGTGTCCGGCGTCAAACACAGCATCATTACCATCCACATACTCGGTAGCTTTGCCTGAACTGCGATAGCGATCAGCCAGCTTAGATCGAACCACCGACCACACCCAACCACGCCCCTGCCCCATCGCGGTAAAGTTTTCTGCACGGGCGATTAAGGATATAAAAATGTCGTGAAGAACATCTTCAGCCTCGTGTAATGGCACGCCCCGAAGTTTAAGGAATTGGGTCACTTTTTGAGCAAAAGCTATGTAGAGCTGGGTGACGGCTCGCTTGCGGGTATCGCCGCCTTGCTGCAGGTCAATAATAAGCGCATCGACATCCGCATTGCTTAAATTAGTCATCGCTAATAATGACCTCAATGTTAAGCTCTACGTCTATCGGCCACTCACCATCCTTCGACGCCTCAGGCAGCTTCGCTAACCATTGCGCCTTTGCTGCTTCGTCATAAAGAACAAGTATCCAAGAACCCTCTTGATCGCCTTTAGTGAGTGAAAGCACCTCTGGATTCAACGCCAATAACGCCTGCCATTGAACTGGATTTAAAGTCAGCCTTACTGGATGTGCTGCATTCTCAACCTCTGACGCCATATCCCTTATAAGCCTGGACTCTGCCATGTCTGCCGCAAATCCCTGAACGCGATATTCGCTTAGAGCTTGCTGTTTAGGCGGCGAAGAGAGCGCCTGTGGCTTAGCCGGCGCGGCCATAGCGGGTGATTCTTCGGCCTCTGCGCGACCAGCAATCTCGCTCTGCATCGTCGCTTCGCGCTCCTCGGCGATCATCGCATCGCTAAATGCGGGCGATGCCTTTTTAGCTGATTCAACCTTGCTAAAGCGCGCTTCTGACTCTTGCAGTGCAGC
Organism: uncultured Zhongshania sp.; assembly: GCF_963975605.1. Classification (NCBI taxonomy): domain Bacteria; kingdom Pseudomonadati; phylum Pseudomonadota; class Gammaproteobacteria; order Cellvibrionales; family Spongiibacteraceae; genus Zhongshania; species uncultured Zhongshania sp. The sequence goes on from NZ_CAXBHN010000026.1 coordinate 23,007, forward strand.
TTCATGTAAAGGCTTATCAATCACTCCAAAGTTAATAACCAGGCTGACACCTACAAGCAAGACCGCCGCGTAGCCAACAAATTGCAGACGCCTGGAACGAGGTAACGATCGTGATGGCGTGGCAGTTTTATCGTAAAGACCTTCACTGGCAAGACGCTGATGCAATCGCTTAAGGGCAAGTTCATCTGCTTGTCCAGGTGAACCCGCCGCCCGCAAACCCGAGCGAACGGCCTCCATAACCGCCCGCTCTTTTGGGGATTCGCATGCGGCGGGGTCCGCCAGCCGCTTTAGCCAGTTTTCAATATCGTCTGCCATTACTCTTGCGCCAGCACCATCGGAGTGAGTCGTTCAATCAGTTGAATAAATTCCGCACGCTTAGCGTCAGCCTGCTTAAAGGTGACCGCCTTGGCACGGTGTAAAACACCCTGCAGACTTGACGATCCCGCATGCTCAGACTCAGATAATAGCAGACTCAATTCAGCCACCGCAGACGCCCACTGTAAATCGACGCTCGCCGCCTCGATAGCTTTAGCTTTGGTGGTCATCAGGTGATCAAACTCAATACCTTTGTCACCGTCGGGCTGCTTGTAGCGCAACTTCACATAAGCCAGTTCCATATCCTTGCTGCCGGCTGGGAGACTGGTTTGATAGCGGCGCTCAATATCAGGCGTCTCACCGGTGCCTGCGGGAATAATCTCGTAAAGTGCGACCACCGAGTGTCCGGCGCCAATTTCGCCAGAGTCCTTTTTATCGTCCCGAAAATCCTCCGCATTCATTACCCGGGATTCATAACCCAGCAAACGATACTGCGCAACCGCAGCGGGATTAAATTCAATCTGTACTTTGACATCTTTGGCCGCGATATGCAGAGTGCGAGTTAACTCCGATCCAAATAGCCGCTGCGCCTCTATGTCGGAATCTAAATAATGCGCTACACCGTTGCCAGCCTCGGCGAGCACCTGCATCTTAGCGTCTTGGTAATTGCCGCTGCCCATGCCAATCACACTCAGAAAAACGCCACTTTCGCGCTGTTTCTCAATCATCGACTTCAGCTCACCGTCACTACTCACACCCACATTAAAATCGCCATCGGTGGCCAATATAACGAGATTAGTCGCGTTTTTATCGTACTGCTTGCGGGCAACATCGTAGGCCAACTGAATGCCTGCACCACCCGCCGTCGAACCGCCCGCGCTGAGATTGGCCAGAGCTTGATGAATTCGCTCACTCTCCGTTACAGGTGTTGGTGCCAACACCAATCCCGCGCTGCCTGCATAAGTCACAATCGCGACCTGATCCTGGGGCTTTAGGTTTGCCAGTAATGTCTGAAAACTGCGAATCAACAGCGGCAATTTATCACTGCTATTCATTGATCCTGATGTGTCCAGCAAGAAGGTAATCCGTGCGCCTTTATCACTGCTTGCGGTCACATCGCTGGCTTTTACACCGATCATTGCTAGACGATGCTTCGGGTTCCAGGGCGCAACGGCGTAATCAGACATAACAGATATCGGATGGCCATCACTGGGCTGAGGGAAGTTGTAGTCAAAATAATTAACCATTTCCTCTAAGCGCACGCTTGATGGCAGCGGCACGCCACCTTGATTGATTTGGCGGCGTACATTTGAATAGCTCGCTGAATCCACCTCTAAGCCAAAAGTCGATAATGGCGACAGCGCAACGGACAAAAACCGATTTTCGTTTTTGGCGGCGTAATTTTCTCGATCAAGTGGTGCTGGCTGCGGCGCAAGCTGGGGCGCAATATGTCGCGTCATCATCGACATTGCCTGACCAGAAACTATATGCCGCTGCTCCATCAAATCGTAGGCCTCACTCTCCATTTTCGCCTTAGCAGCAGGCTTTGCGATGCTCGGCTTCACTGCAGAGTAATTGCCTGCTGCTGGTGCGTCAGCTGGCGGCTGACTTGCATAGTCGTTGAGCGCAAGCGGATCAACTTCGTTTATCGCGTGGGACTCAGTCCCAGCAGTAAGTTTTATATCGCTGACGTCAACGTCGCGGAAAGTGGAAAAGGCGTAAATTACACCTATCACCGCCAGCATTAAGCTGAGTGTAAGACTGAATTTGAGTTTTGAAATATGGGTATACGACATGGCCATTCTCCTTGGTTTTTAGCGCGGTCATAGCTATAAACGCATGGGAGAAGCAATTGTCAGGAAGAAATAGTCATTATTTTTTAAATAAGCCCTACCAGGCTTCAATGTTATGAATTTGCTCAACAATATCGTGAGCCGTTTCTGCATTAGCCATTCGCCCGCTCGACCACTGCACGGCGTACCACAACACCGTTAAATATCGATAGATAACCCGCCAATGACGCAGTCGCTGCCAGTCAGTGTCAGTCACCGGGCGCGCCAAATACTCGGTCATCAATAGCTGTTGCTGCCATTCGTTCAAACCGTGGCCGTCTATCACCACGGCCAGCTCGTAAAAAGCGTCGCCCATCGCCGCGTATTCCCAATCAATGGCATATAGTTGACCATCATCTGCAACAATTAAATTTTCCAGTAACAAATCGTTGTGACAAAGATAAACACCGTCACTAAGTGCCGTCGCACGCTCAATATGCGAATTCACCTGTTCCGCTAAAGCGCGCAATTCAGGCGTAAACTCCGCTTTTGAATCTATCGCTCGCCAATAGCTAGCCACTTTCTTATGTACATCTAAGTGTGACGCTACAGGCGGAAGTGCATGAATACGTCGCAACATAGCCGCCAACGAGACCAAGCCAGCCTCATTCGCTTGCCAGTGCTGCCCCCCCACAAAATGGCTTACCACATACTGATGATTGGCATCGTAATGAACCAAAGGCGCGCATAGTTCAGCGCGATGCGCCAGCGCAAGGACCTCAGCTTCGGTGGCTCGGTCTAAATTCAGTGCCTCACTAATTGCTGAGTTCAAGCGCAACACCATGTCACCGTCACTTGCACTAATTAAGTAGCTTTTATTTGTTAAACCTCCCAACAAAGGCTTAAGGCATTGGGGCTTGGTTTTACTCCAAAGCGTCCAATCCTCGGGGATAATGTCTGCCAATGAACAACTCATAGCCAGGTCTTCACAACAATGTAGCTATAATAAAATGTTTACGCAGTAGTAGCGGCCAAACGCTCACGCTGATAAATCCTATTCCACTGAAAAAAGCCAATCACGACTAGGACGACATACAAAACAAATAACAGCGCAGTTAAATACAACTCACGATCTATATACAAATACACCGACGCCCCATCTATGACAATCCAGTAAATCCAGTTTTCCAGCACCTTGCGAGTGACCATATACGTTGTGACCACCGCACCCCAGGTAGTAAAGGAATCCAAATACGGCAACTCGGCGTGGGTGTTGTTGGAGAGCACATAACCAAACACCAGCGTTAACACGCCTACTGCACTAAAAACCAACAGATGGGTTCGCAGCGACCAGCAGTGAATTTGCAACTCCTGCCCCTCACTGCCTTTGCGCCACTGCCACCAGCCATACACCGCCATCGCCAAATAGAAAATCTGCAGTGCTGACTCCATTAGCAAGCTCACATCCCAGAACAGAAAGATGTAAATTGAGGTGCTAATAAACGCGGCATACCAGCAAAGGCTATTTTCCCGCATAGCAAGTATCAGATAAGCAAGAGCCAGCGCTACCGCGCCAAGCTCCCACCAGGACATGGCCGCGAGCGCACCCGTTATCGCACTCGCAAACTGCTCGTCAAACATCGCTGGCCACTGGGCTTAAATCGCCATCGATAAACTTGCAGACAAAAATAGCGCGGCCAAATTGTTCGTAAGACAAACGTATTTCTTTTTTTAATACATCCATAACCACGTCGTAATCACCAAACACCTGCGTACTCATGGTATTGGTCAGCACCTTCAAAGCCGGATGGGTATTCAGGCGATCAATAAAATTCTGGATCGCGGGAATAAATTCATCTTTAAGCGGGTACATGCTTATTTCAACAGAAAGCTTCATGTCATCTCCTTAAAAGGTGTAGTTTGCAGACACGCCAAACACTCTTGGATCGCCAAACTGATAGTAGGCCTCAGGCGCATAACCATTGGCCGGGTTATTGCCAAAGGCATTACTAAAGTAAAAACCACGGGTTTCGTAGTCTTTATCTGTCAAATTGCGGCCCCACACAGACACATCCCAGTTGCTGGCGTAGTACGTTAGACGCGCATTAAACAATTCATAGTGGCTAGATTTTTCATTGTGGCTGTTAGAGAAATAGAACTCGTCCTTGCCTTCTACTTCAAGCCGCAAGACTAGGTTAGGCATCAACGACACTTCACTGCCCACAAAGAATTGGTAATTAGGTGCATGAGCCACTTCCCTGCCACCTAAGTTTACTGGCGATAAAGGAACGCCGTTGTTGTCATCTTTGGCGTTAACGTGGGATTTGCTGACAAAATCCTCAAACTCCGCACTCAGCACACCTGCTGCCGCAAAGAAGCGCAAGGAGTCACTGGCAAGGTAATTTAATTCCACTTCAAGACCCGTGGTTTCGCCGCCCGCCGCATTGGCAAGAAAATCATCGAAGGAGAAATTAGCAGGGTCAAAAATGGATTGTTTTGCCTGCACATCGCTGCGGTCCTGATAAAACACCGCCACCTGGGCTTGTAAGCGGCGGTCTAACCAAGCCCCTTTTACGCCGACTTCGTAATTGATCATGCTCTCGGTATCGAATTCAAACAGATCGGGAGTAATATCCGAGTTGCTCGCAGACGCAGAAATAATTCGACCGTTCACCCCGCCCGCCTTATAGCCGCGAGAGATGGTTCCATAGAACAGCGTGCTGTCGGTGTGACGGTATTCCAAGGTCAGGTTACCACCCCACAGGTCCTCGTCTTTATCTGAGCTCACCGCCAAGGAGTCGCTGTAATCGGCATTGCGCTGCTCAAAACGCAAGCCAGTCACTAAACTCAGCTTGTCGTTTAACGCCGTTTGTAGCTGGCCATAAACGGCATGGTTCTCAGTGTTAAATTCGCTGCTGAAGTTAGCATTGCGATCCAGATCTACATCTTCCTCACGTATATACGCGCCAACCACCCAACTGGTGCTTCCGTTAAACAGCATAGATGCGTCGTTTGAGATAAACCGAACATCGGCAGTGATATTGTTTCTATCCCGCAAATAGCTATCGGTCGAGACGTACTCGTCAGGATGAAATCCCACATAGCTCCAGTCTTCATCGTAGCTGTATTCAGATTCAGAGCTAGCTGCACTCAATACCGCCTCAAGGTTAAACCATGCACTACCAGACCATTGCGTAATAATCGACCCTGCAAAGGTTTCCTGGCTGTCTTTGCCGGGTTCATCAGATTGGGTTTTACGATTTTGGTATAGAGAAAAGGCGTCATAGCCATTATCCGCATCCAAATACAGCAGATTAAAATCTAGCTGCAAAGTATCGCTGGCAGCGAATCTCAACTTACTGCGCAGCACAGACTCATCTATATTATTAACGTCGTCTTTATTTAAAAATACGTTCTCGATGTAGCCATCGGACTGCTGATTCTTCAGAGCTACACGGTAGCCAAGACGTTCACTCAATGGCCCGCTGGCGACCACGCCCAGGGTTTTACCGTTGTAATCGGCGACCTCGGCCGACACTTTCAAAAAAGTATCTGCGCTCGGCGCATTGCTGCTCATACTGATCAAACCGGCCAAGGCGTTAGCGCCGTAGACGGTTCCCTGTGGACCGCGCAACACCTCTACTTGGCCAATATCCAGTGTGCTAGCAGCCAAGCCCAAACCACTGAAATCAATACCATCAATGATCAAACCCACCGACGGACTCACCGGATCAATAAACTGGCTGCGCTCGCCAATACCGCGGATCTGAAAGAAACGCCCGCGCGAGGCGCCGCTAGAAAAATTCACATTGGGAGCAAGGTTTAATAGCTGCTCAATATTATTGGCGCCCCGCGCCTCAATCGTGGCGGCATCAAACACGCTAACCGTCGCGGCCAAATCCAGCAAACTGCTATCTCTAAACTGGCTGGTCACCACCACCTCTTCAGGTGTAATGGCACGTTTGGCGACGTCAGAACTGGCGGCATAAGCAGTGCTCGCTGTGACGAAGCAGGCAAAGCCAACAGACCAAAGAGTGGGTTTTGAGGTAAATAAAGGATTCATGGTTCTCTCATAAATAACAAAATAAGAGACCCGGCACGCGCTAGAAGAGGATGTGAAACTGCACCTATTCCTACGCCGGTATTAACCGGATCAGGTTCAAGGGTTTGCAGTTCAGACTTGTTCAAGTCCTCCGCATCTCAGGCCGCAGCCACCCCTTAGGTTTTCGGGTGCGACTATATCAGATATTCCGGCGGATAATAAAGACGGACGCACCGCGTGGGTGGTACCCGCCGTCGCCGACTCCGAACGCATGGCAATCGATGGCGGCTTGTTTGTGGCGCGAACGACAGATGGCGGCGAGTCCTGGCAAACCTTTCGTGATGGGCTTCCTCAGCAAAATGCCTACGACATTGTATTACGGCACGGACTAGACGTGGCCGATGATGTTGTGTGTTTTGCCAGCACGACCGGCAATGTCTATCTGTCGGAAGACCGTGGCGAGCACTGGCAGTGTCTTGCCAATAATTTGCCACCGGTCTATTCCGTGAGGTTTGCTTAATCGCCATGGCTAGCGTTGAAATGACCCGCCATTTATTTCGATTCTTTCCGCAGTTACAGGATCAAAAAATCACTGTGCCCGCCGGATCAGTGGCGAATGTTATCCAAGCGGTAGAGTCGATGGCACCGGGCTTTAGTCACTATGTTCTAGATGAGCGCGGCGCCCTGCGCCGCCATGTTAATTTAAGCATTAACGACAGCATTGTGATTGACCGAAAAACGCTTTCAGATCGCGTGCCCGAAGACGGAACTCTTTTTATTTTTCAAGCGCTGAGCGGCGGCTGATCCGTCGGACTATAGCGATCATAGGTTCGGAGTCAGAGTAAAACTAACGCACTCAGTGAGTCTAAAGGACCAAATCGAAGTGCCGCAGTTACCCCTTTGAGCTCGCCGAGCATCGAATAGATTTAATGGTAAGGCTCCTGGCGAGGACTGTCTGAGCGAAGCGAGTTCCGCAGCGTTTTACCATTAAATTTAGTCGACGCGCAGGGAACCCGAAGGGCGAGTGAGTGGGGTGTGCTTTTCTTGCCTACTTCTTTTTCACATAAAAAGAAGTAGGTCGCCCAGCTGGGCGAAAAAATCGATACCAGAAGAAATATAATTAAAAAATAGCGCCGCAGATGCTCAGCTCAGCGCACCCTCAATGCGCTTTTTTGGACAAGGCCATAATCAAATCTGCTTCACCGGCAGTGATGCCGCAGCGCTGGGCTAATTCGGGTGCCGCGACTCCCTGCCCGGCCATTACGCTCACTTGTTGATAGAAACGCCTGTCTTTTTTGTCAGCGTCGCTGCGTTGCTGGCGCTCACCGAGCATTTCTAAATATTCTTCCAGCGCAGAAACCCGCTCGCCGAGTATGGCCATGGCGGAATTCTGCAGTTCAATTTTGCGTTCAAGTGCGATCACTACGGCATCTGCGTTTTGGGTTTGCATCGCTTCACTACTCGCCTGATCCCTACGACGCGCTTTACGCATATACACTAACAGGCCAATGCCCACTAAGCTGAGCACCAAACCCAGCATCGACGCCTCTGATAAATTCTGACACCATTCAATAAACTTCATGGGGAATTCAAGATAGTCATAAGTAGTCATTGCCGTTTCTTCCTGTTAATCCTTAGTCTGCCGCGTTTTGCAGCGCTATTCTTTGTTTCTGGATCTATGCCGCAGTCCACTCGCTTAGCCTGCCTTTTAGGCGGACGATGGCTTGGCTGTGGATTTGGCACACCCGTGATTCGCTGACCTCCATGACCTCACCTATTTCTTTAAGGTTGAGGCCATTCTCGTAGTACAGCGCCATCACTAATTTCTCTCGCTCTGGCAAGGCATTTATCTGACTGGCCAACGCGCTTTGAAAATCGTCTTCTAATACATTTTCGAGTGGCGCGTAGCGGTCATCACCGCCGCCGACTTCAATTGTGTCGTGCTCGCCTTCGCTCATTTGATCCAGGCTAAACAAACGCACCGAGCTGGTATCGCGCAAAAGCTCATGGTATTCGTCCAGGGAAATCGACATTTCCTCGGCGATTTCATTGCCACTGGCTTCCCGCCCCAGCCGACTTTCGACTTTGCGGACTGCTTCGCTCATTTCCCGCAGTTGGCGAGTAACCGAGCGCGGCGCCCAGCCGCTGTGGCGCATTTGATCAATCATGGCGCCGCGAATACGAATACTGGCGAAGGTTTCGAAACTCGCGCCTTTATCCATCTGGTAGTTGCTTCCCGCTTCCAGCAGGCCAATCATGCCAGCCTGGATAAGGTCATCGACTTCTACACTGGCCGGTAAGCGACTCACGAGGTGGTAGGCGATTCGCTTAACCAAAGGCGCATGACGGGTCACCAGCTCTTCGCGGCTGCCGTATTGCACATTTAAGTAGGCGGAGTGCCCGTTCACATCGCAGCTCCTGCGGTTTCTTCTTTGGAGAACATACGGTCGACGAAGAATTCGATATTGCCACTGGGACCCGTGGGCATTGGCCATTTGTCGACGGTTTCAGCTAAACGCCGGAACGCCAATGAAGACTCAGCACCAGGGTACAAATCACTGACGGCTTTCTGGCGAGTATCGGCTTTGATTAAATAGGGATCGCGGGGAATAAACCCAGCGTACTCCAAGGTGACGTCTAAGAAGCGCTGCGCAACTTCGTTTAAGCGCTCAAAGCCGTCGCGGGCTTGATCGTAGCTATTCACCATATTACGCAACACTTTAAAGCGCTTGATGCCGGCGTCGCGGTTCATGACTTTGATCAAGGCGTAGGCGTCTGCCATCGATGTTAGTTCGTCTGTTACCACCACCAAGACATATTGGCTGGCCCGGCTAAAGGTAATAACGCTGTCCGAGATGCCCGCAGCGGTGTCGACAATCATCACGTCGTAATCGCCGCTAAGCGCGCTTAGCGAGCGAACAATCGCCGCGTGTTGATCATTGCCCAACTCAGCCATTTTCTTGATACCAGAGGCGGCGGGAATAATTGAGATACCGTCGGGCCCCGGAAGCAAAATATCTTCGATTGAGCACTTGCCATCGAGCACGTGGGATAAATTCCATTTGGGCTTGAGGCCCAGCATGATATCGACATTGGCGAGACCTAAATCAGCGTCCATCAGCAATACTCGATTACCGCGCCGAGCTAATTGGCAAGCCAAGTTTACTGATACATTGGTTTTACCAACACCACCTTTACCACTACTGACCGCTATGACTTTTACCGCATTCATTGTTTTTATCGCTCTCCCGATACATTTTTTTCCGCTCCGTGCAGGCTGCGGACTCTCAAACTATCGTTCTTCTATGGTAAATCTGTCGTCTTTCAATTGATCTACGCAATATCACTAACTATTAAACTCAGTCTAGCCTACACCCGCACATTTAGGGCTGATCCGCGCTGAGGAGCTGCCGACGCGACAACAGCCGCAGGCACTGACTCTGACGCAGCCTGTTCTTCCGGCGCGCTCTGCTGACCATTGCGACGAACTTCAAAGGCTTTTGCCATGCGCACGGCCATATTGATTAATTTACCAGCATCGGCTGCTGACAAATTCTGTGGGACGCGAGGGCCATTGGCACACCACACAAGCGGCAAACGATGTTGGATCAAGTTAGATACCGCACCGCCCAATCGCATGGCCTCGTCGATACGGCTCAATACCGCACCCTGTGCGTTTAGTGATGAGTAAGCATCAATAATTTCGCTTTGCACGTAATTCTCGGCATCGGCTGGCAAGGTTAGAAAAACTTGTACATCTTGCATACCAGCCAACAAACCTTGCAGCTCGCTAATGCCGTGTTTATCTCGGAAAGAAATACCTGCCGTGTCTATTAACACCAGATTCTTTTTACATAGGAGACGGTAGGTTTTTACCGCCTCTTCCGCATTTGAGGCAACATGCACCGGCACTTGTAATATCCGGCCGTAAGCTCGCAATTGTTCCTGTGCGCCCACTCTGGCGGTATCCGTGGTTAATATCGCGATGCCACTGCGACCGTGAGTCAGCACATATTGGGCGGCTATTTTGGCGATGGTGGTGGTTTTACCCGCGCCCTGTGGGCCAACCAAACAAATTGCGCCGGACGTGGGTGGCGCTTTGACCATTAGTTTTTTACTCAGCAACATTTTAAGCATTTCACGCTGTACCGTGACGCTCTCATCCGCCGGAATTTCTGCGCTGAGTCGTTTACCCAGCGACGGATCGATATCGATCGCTGATAGAAAACTATTCAACTCTTGATACTCTGGGGCCTGATGACTTGCTTGCTGCCAGTTATGACCCTTTAGTTGATCCATTAGCATCGATTTCATCGAGGCCATTTCCTGCTTCATGGTATGCAGCTCTTCATTCTGCGACCACACCATTTGCGGTTCTGCGGCGCTTGGTCTTTTATTGTCGCTAGCTGCGGCCTGAACGGTTTGACTAATTTCCTCTTCCGCCTTTTTGCGGCGATTGAATAAGGCGTCAAGCGCGGTGGGTTCGCGCTCTACCTGCGTACTAGGGGTTTGCTGAGGGGTGGCAAATGACGGCGCTTGTGGCGCAGCCATCGCTGTTTCAAGCATGCCTTCAAGGCTTACGACCACCTCGACACCGCCGGCGACGCTACGACAGTCTAATATGACGGCGTCGGGACCGTGGGCGGCACGCACCAATCTCATGGCTTGTTGTGTATCCGCTGCTTGATATTTTTTAACTTGCATATGTTTCTCCCAACACATTTCAATTATTTTGAAATGTCATATTTAACATGACTACTCGCGATCTTTTTTTACTGCGAACACCCTAATTGAGGCGCCCTTGTTGACCGATTGTAGACAGTAATCTCACTTGCTTGCTGTCAGGTACTTCGTTGTACGACAGCACCGCTAATCCCGGTACACTGCGGCGAGTAAAACGTGACACCCATGAACGTATTGACGGTGACACCAGTACTACCGCAGGTTGCCCTGCTAACTCTTGGCGTTGACTGTAATCCGCCAATTCATTCTGTAATCGCTCAGCGATTCCAGGTTCTAATCCGGCGGCGCCCGCGTTGCCTCTGAGCATGTCTTGCAACAACTGTTCCAGATCTGGGTCGAGTGCAGAAACCGGCAAATCTTCTTCTAAGCCATTGATTTCCTGTACAATCATTCGTCCTAAAGCGACGCGAACCCCCTCCAATAATTCGTCAGGATTTTTGCTACGCGGCGCTTGCTCCGCCAAACTTTCGGCGATAAGACGAATACTGCGAATTGATACACCTTCTTTCAGCAGGTTCTGTAAAACCCGTACCACAATGCTGAGCGGCAATTGCTTGGGCACCACGTTTTCAACTAGACGCGGATCGGTCTTGGCAAGACGATCCAAGAGCTGTTGAACCTCTTCGTGGCCGAGTAATTCGTGGGCGTGCTGCTTAATAATTTGGCTGAGATGCGTCGCAATAACCGTACAGGGATCGACCACGGTGTAGCCCATGGTTTGCGCTTGATCGCGTTGGCTAGAATCGATCCAGACGGCATCCATACCGAACGCGGGATCTTTGGTTGGCGAGCCACGCAACTGTCCCTGCGCGCCGCCTGGATTAATCGCCAATTCTTTGCCGGCCTGAATATCACCCTGGGCAATGGTGTCGCCCAGCAGTTGAATACGGTAGCTGCTGGGAGACAGCTCAAGGTTGTCGCGGATATGCACAGGCTGAATTAGAAAGCCTAAGTCCTTTGACAGCTTTTTACGCACGCCGGTGATTCGCGCAATCAACTCACCACCTTGGTTGCGGTCAACCAGTGGGATTAAACGGTAGCCAACTTCCAGACTCACCACATCCATTGGTGTGACTTCATCCCAATTTAACTCGCTGGGCTCACGCGCAACGGGAATCTCTTCGATATTCTCATCTTCATCGACGAGTTCTTGCGCATGTTTTTTCTGATTCTGCATCCACCAGCCGCTGCCAGCACAAGCACCGGCGAGCATTAAAAATACTAGATTTGGCATGCCGGGAATGATGCCGATTAAGCCCAATAGGGTTGCCGACATATACAGCACATTGGGGTTGGCAAACATTTGCCCAACAATTTGCTTACCCATGTTTTGTGAGCGAGAAATCCGCGTCACAATAATCGCAACCGCAGTAGACAGCAGCAATGATGGCAACTGCGCCACCAGGCCGTCACCGATGGTCAGCAAGGTATAGTTATGCATCGCCTGCGAGAAGCTCAAACCATGCTGGGTCATACCGACGCCAAGGCCGCCGATGATGTTGATGAACAAAATCATTATGCCAGCGACCGCGTCACCGCGAACGAACTTGCTGGCACCGTCCATGGAGCCGTAGAAATCTGCCTCGGTCCGCACTTCTTCGCGGCGCCGGCTGGCTTCTTCTTGATTCAACAAACCGGCGTTTAGATCTGAGTCTATCGCCATTTGTTTGCCGGGCATGGCATCCAAAGTAAACCGCGCCGTCACTTCAGATACACGACCGGCACCCTTGGTTACCACCACAAAGTTGATAACAACCAGGATGATAAATACCACGATACCAACGACGTAGTTGCCGCCAATAACAAATTCGCCAAAGGACTCGATAACCTTACCCGCCGCGCCGGGGCCATTGTGACCTTCAAGTAACACCACGCGAGTAGATGCCACGTTCAGTGCTAAACGCAGCAGTGTGGCTAAGAGCAATACAGTTGGGAAAACCGAGAAATCGATGGGACGTTCAACATAAATAACCGCCAGAATAATGACTAGCGATAAAGTAATGTTAAAGGTGAATAATAAATCGAGAAGAAACGGCGGCATGGGTATAACCAACATGCCCAAACATGCCACGAGCAATAGCAATACCCCAATGCCGCTGTCTGCGGTCTTTTGAAGCCATACCGGCATTGCTATGGATTGTGTCGCCATACTCACGTCTCTTAGCTATAAGGTCTTGCGTGTGTCTTTTTGACAGCTAAGGCACATAAATTCTGCGCCAATTTTCTGTCGTTATAGCTAAGAGTTGCAACAAGGGGGCCAAGAATCGTAGGGGTAAATACGGACTCTGGATGAGAGGACTACAGCAGATTACCTAAGTACTCGTCTGCAATATCAGGTTGCGGTGTTTCCGGGTAATCGCCGCCCATGGTTTCCCAGCTACGCAGCTGGTAGATGTAGGTTAAGATCTGCGCTACCGCAAGGTATAGACCACCAGGAATTTCGGAGTCCAGGTCGGTACTGGCAAATACGGCCCTCGCTAAACGGGGCGATTCCACAATTGGAATATCGTGTTCAGCGGCGAGTTCACGAATTTTAGCAGCAATATTATCGGCGCCTTTCGCCAACAACATAGGCGCCGCCATGCGCGCCTCATCGTACTTCAATGCCACCGCAAAATGGGTGGGGTTGGTAATGATGACGTCGGCAGTCGGAACTTTTTCCATCATGCGGTTATTTGCAGCGGCCTGCTGCATTTCACGCAATTTGGCTTTGACCTCTGGGCGACCGTCAGACTCTTTGTGCTCATCTCGCACTTCTTGGCGAGTCATTTTAAGTTCTTTATTAAAATTCCATACCTGCCAAGGCACATCGATCGCGGCGATCGCCACCAGCGGCAAACTCACCACAAAAAAGAACCACACCAATAATTCTGCGCTATGGATAATCGCGTCTTTGGGGGCTTGTAAACTTAAGACCAAAATATCATCGGCCATTCCCGACAGTAACCACACCGCTGCTACACCGATAAATACCATTTTCATTATCGATTTAGCCAGCTCACCGAGGCTGCGCAGAGAAAAAATCTTGCCGATGCCTTTTATCGGGTCCATGCGCTCGGGCTTTACGCTCAAGCTAAAGATCCAACCGCCCAAAATAGTCGATGACACCATAACCGCCACTAGCGCAATCGCAAGTAAGGGCCAAATGGTAAGCAGTCCACTTACAAGGGTTTGATAAAGACGGGACACAATAAGGGATTTTTGTTCCACCAGTAAAAATTCCGGCGACAAACTGTGGGCCAGCAAATCTTTAAGCGCGACGGCGAGGCCACCTCCGGTAAACAGCAACATCGCCGCCCCACCCACGGTTACCATCATAGTGGTCAATTCTTTAGAGCGCGCTACCTGCCCTTTCTTTTTGGCGTCGGCTAATTTCTTAGCCGACGCCTCTTCGGTGCGTTCTTGACCGTCTTCGTTCTCAGCCATACATCAGGCTCCGAGAAACAGTTCGGCGGCAATAAATGCGTCGCCCAACATAGACGTTAAAATGGGAAGTAAATTTGGCAGCAAGCGATCTACCACCAAAAAACCAATTAGCATCGCGATAGGGAAACCCACCGCAAACAAGTTCAGAGTTGGTGCTGCCCGGCTAATAATACCTACCGCTAACTGCACAACAAGTAAGGCCACTACCGCAGGAATCGCTACTTGAATCGCACCGGTAAATAATTCCCCACCGCGCAGCCATATCACGTTGAGTTGCCCCGGAGACACACCGTCACCGGCCACTGGCCAATATTCAAAACTGCGTGCCAGCAAGGCCAAAAAATCGATATGGCCGTTCATAGCCACAAAGATCAGCATGGTAAATATAAGCAGAAACTGCGAGAGCACCGGCACCTGCGCGCCACGCTGGGGGTCAACCATCATCGCAAAACCGAGCCCCATACCCATGGCGATAATCTGGCCAGCAAGGATAATGGCGTCAAACACCAGTTGAATAATGAAACCGATACACACGCCAATCAGCAATTCATTGGCAGCGAGTAATATCGCCTGATAGCCAACCAAGTTCATCACCGGCGCGGGCGGTAGCAAGGGTAAAATAATGGCGGTAATGAAGACGGATAGCAGAATACGTGCGCGGGCGGGGATATACGCTGCGCTAAATAAGGGGGCAGTAATCATCGCCCCACCCACCCGCATAAACGGCAGCCAGGCAGACGCAAGCATTACGCTGAGCTGGTCTGCAGTAGGCGCGATGATACTCATGCTAGCCAACCAAGCTTGGAATCATGGCAAATAATTGACGGGTGTAGTCAATCAGTTGACCCAACATCCACGGGCCAGTCACACCGAGTACAACGATTAACACAACCAGCTTAGGGATAAAGCTTAAGGTCATATCCTGAATTTGGGTTGCGGCCTGAAACATACCAATCATCAGGCCCGCCGCAAGCGCAGACAGCAGCAGTGGCGCTGCTAGCAGCACGGTAAGGTTCATCGCTTGGCGGCCAATCTCGATTACCGTATCGGCGTTCATTGCGCGACCTCATTACGTGATATTGCGGTCAGTGTCGTCATTGATAAAAACTCGCGGCCAATGATCCCATCACCAGACTCCAGCCATCAACCAAGACAAACAACATAATTTTAAACGGTAGCGAAATCATCATGGGTGACAACATCATCATACCCATGGACATCAATACACTGGCTACCACAAGATCGATTACCACAAAGGGGATAAAGAGCAGGAAGCCAATTTGAAACGCCGTTTTTAGTTCGCTGGTAAGAAACGACGCCATCAGAATAGTAAACGGCACATCCTCCGGCTTATCGATTTGTGCCATGCCGGCTATCTCTGCAAAGCGACCAATGTCTTCTTCGCGGGTTTGTCTCAACATAAATTCGCGAAACGGCTGAAAGCCTTTTTCGAGTGCTTTATCAAATGTGAGTTCTTCCGCTATATACGGCTTTATTGCGTCGTTGTAGGCAATCTCGGCAACTGGGTGCATGATAAATAGCGTCAGAAACAGAGACAGACTCAATAGAATTTGGTTGGACGGGGTTTGGCCCGTGCCCAGTGCCTGACGAAGAATCGACAAGACAATCATAATGCGGGTAAACGCCGTCATACCCAGCAATATCGCGGGGAGCAAGGTCAGCGCCGTCATTACGGCTAAAAGCTGCAAGGAGACCGTATATTCCTGGCCGCCGGCCGGTGTTGGCACAGAGGTTACCGCAGGCAATGACAAGGATGCCGCATTGGCGAACATAGGCATGGCGCACAAGCAAATCAAGGTTACAAGGCGAGTAAGTCTCATTGCTGCTCTCCATCGCGCGAAGACCTTGATGGTTTCGTCACGACTTGGCGCTTTGCCATCAATTTGGCAAATGCCGATTCCGGCATTTTGGCATTGCTGTCGTCCGCCGCCGACGCCCAGGTGTGTAGCGTATTGATAGAAGTGCTTGTGCAACCTAGCAATAGCTTCTCATCGCCTACCTGAACAACTAATAGTTTTTCTTTCATACTTAGCGGTATCTGCGATACCAAGCTCACACCACTCTGACCGGTAGCACCAACTAAACGCGTGCGACGCAAAATCCACATCAAGCCGACAATGCATAATATGACAAACAACAAACTGCCAATCATGCCGGTCACGTCAAAGGACGGACCAACTGGCATCGTAGCGGCCGCCGGTTGAGCTGCCTCGTCTTGCGCATAAACGTTAAGCGGCAGTCCGGCAACGCTTAGTAATAGCGCCATGCGTCCTGCTTGAATGTGCGTCCCGAGCTTAGTCATTAGTGGCGCTCGCGCTCATCCTGACCAACTACCTCAGTCAGCATGATGCCGTATTTATCTTTCACCACCACGATTTCGCCGCGTGCCACCAAAGTGCCATTCACCAGCACGTCTAATGGGGTTCCCGCTGCGCGGTCAAGTTCGATAATTGCACCCTGATTTAAATCACGTAAATCGCGGATGCTCATTTTGGTTCGGCCCACTTCAACGGCAACGCTGACGTTGACATCCATAATCATGTCCAGACTCATATCCTTGCTCATGCGCCCGTTTCCTTTTGTTGCCGATGTTGATTGTGCTGCATTGTTTTCACTCACGCTTTTATGCTCCGCGCTGGCGGCCATTGTGTTGGGATTAGTAGCATCGCCACCGTTTCCATGCTCTTCATTTATTGAATCAGTCATAGTCAATCCTCAGTGCTGATGTCGATTCGTTTCAGACCTACCGGTCAAGCGTACGGCCAACTTATCTTCATTACTGCCAAACCGACCGTGCATAAATGGCGTGTCGTCGATCATTAACACCACGTCTTCGGCAGAGGGGATGTCAATCACATCGCCTACCTTTAATAAGGAAACGCGTTTTAAACTCATTCGGGTTTGCGCCAAAATCGCCACCAATTCAATCGGGGCCATTTCCAGACCTTCGCACAGACGATCTCGCCAATCAGCGCTAGACGCTTTGGTGGCCGGCTTAGCGGGATCACTTAAACTATCTCGTACTGCGTCGATGGCACTCCACGGCACTATCGACCAAAGCCCGCCAGAAAACTCTCCAACGCTAACGACAAAGCGAGTTGCCACCAGCGAGTCAGCCTCACCAATACTGTCCAACATACGAGGGTCGCTAACCTGTGCAGCGATGGTTGGCTCGGTTTTGATAACTGATTTCCAGGCACTGCCAACATCGCTTAATAAGGCCGAACTCAGCATTTCCATAAAGCTAAACTCAGAAACGGACAACTGTTCACGCTGTCCTTTTTGCGAGCTGCCCGAACCACCAAAGTAGCGATCAACCATTTGAAAAACCAAATCCGATTCGAAGGCCAAGAGAATATTGGCGTTCATGGGTAAACCGCGAACCACTGATATACTGCAAGGTGCAGGCAGCGTATTCAGCATCTCGTCAAATTTCATCACTGTAATTTTGTCTACTCGAACGCCCTCAACCGTAGAGACAAACTCACGCATACGATCGCGGGTGGCGGTGGCAAACTGGGCTTGGATCAAAGACAAGGCTGGGATCAAACGCTGAATCGCGTAGTCCTGTCTCGCTAAATTATATTTAGCGCGGCTGGGATCATTTTCATCCTCGCCCGCCATCAAGGCTTCTAGTTCTTCTGGATCGAGAATATCGCTCACGTCGCTAGCCTCACTGAACTACAAACTTGGTGAAATAAACGGCCTCAACACCCGGCTTACCCGACTCCGCCTTAAGCACACCATTGATGGTAGCCAAAGCCTCATTCTGCAGTTTTTGACGCTGCTCAGCAGTCGCAATAGCCTCTCTATCGAGTTTGCTAAACAACATCAGTAAATCATTGCGAATACGGGGTTCGTATTGCTCAACCTTTGAAAAAACATCGTCTTTGCGTGTCATTAAATCGATTTCGATCATCAAGAAACGAATGCCGCGCTCATTCTGCAAATTCACCACAAAGGACGGTGACAAGCTGTAGTACTCAGGTTCTTTTTTCTGATCCTTTGCAGCCGCCGCTGGTTTACCATCGGCGCCAACGGCAACCGGCTCCGGCGCAGGCTCGTGCATAAAAAACCAGGTACCACCCACTGCGGCCACTAACACCAAGACCTGCACCGCAATCATAATAATTTTCTTATTCATACCTGTTCCCAATTCCTATACCGCCACAAAATCAGCATTCCTACGTGATTAGAGCAAGCCTTATGCCAATCAAAACCAACCTTAAATAACAATGACTTACAAAAAAGTTACAGTGGATTGACAAAAAAATGGCGAACCTCCTTAAACCCTGAGCCACTGTAACAACACAGGGATTTCAGGCCATTAGTAATAACCGAGGCAGGCGTATGCGAATATGGCGTTTAGGTTTTATTCTTAGAAAAAACCAGCGAGTGGGAATGCGGGTTACATGAATACTCGATCGGGGTCGAGTATGACGTACTTCTGGATTCAGACCTTTTAACGTCAGACGTCAGGTGTCTGGCGTCGGACTTTAAAAGCATTCGCTATCG
>NZ_CAXBHN010000027.1:0-40873 GCF_963975605.1 uncultured Zhongshania sp.
AGCGTCGGACGTCCGGCGCCTGACGTTTGAAGTACGTGCCGCCCAGTTAGGCGTGTTACAAATTCCAAAGCGACTGGATCCTCAATCGAGTTGAGGATGACGATGGTGGGTCCTTGAGGATGACCGCTTGGCTGTATTAAGGATGACGGCGGTCGGCGTCCTTCAGCGACGCCGACAGAGGATAAAATAAATCGTGCAAAGGTTTCTAAATTATTTTCTGCCAATCAATGGCATCCCGCCCCTGCGCACCGGCAACCGCCGCGCAGGTCAGCTTGCCCTTTGCGATACTTAGCCCCGCCGCCAACCCGGCATTATCCAGAAACGCTTGTTTAATGTTTTGCTCAGCCAATAAATGCACAAAGCGCAACGTCGACTGGCTTAGGGCCTGACTCGCCGTTCTGGCGACCGCACTGGGAATATTGGCGACACAGTAGTGAACAATCCCGTCCAGCAAAAATGTGGGCTCAAGGTGTGTGGTCGGTTTAGTCGTTTCAAAACAGCCACCCTGATCTACCGATACGTCGACTAGCACGGAGCCAGCTGCCAAGGCAGATAAATCAGTTCTGCTTAATAATTTAGGTGCCGCTGCGCCAGGCACTAAGGCCGCGCCGACGACCATATCGACGTCGTTTAATAAGGAGCGCAAATCTAAGTTTGCCGAGTCGCACACCGAAAAACGCGGGTGTTTGAATTGCGCTTCTAAGCTTGTTCGGCGCGCCGCAAAGGGTTCTACCAAGGTGACTTTCGCCCCCATGCCCAAGGCAACGTCGGCGGCGTTACTCCCCACGACGCCACCGCCGAAGATCAAAACATGGCCCGGCTCAAGCCCCGATACACCGCCGAGTAATACCCCAGATCCACCCTGGGCTTTTTCTAAGCAGTGGGCGCCAGCTTGCACACTCAAACGGCCTGCAATTTCGCTCATTGGCTTTAATAGAGGTAGACGCCCCTGTTCATCGGTAATGGTTTCATAGGCAACACAGAGCGCGCCGCTGGCCATTAAGCTTGTGGTTAAGTCCGGCGTTGGCGCGAGATGCAGATAGCAAAACAGACGATGATCGGCTTGCAGCAAGACTACCTCAGACGCCTGCGGCTCTTTGACCTTGACGATGAGTTGGGCGTCTCGATATAGCGACGCCATTGACACCGATAGTTGCGCGCCAGCGGCAAGGTAGTCATCGTCGCTATAACCAGAACCACAGCCAGCGCCTGTTTCTACAAATAGGCTGTGACCCGCAGCCACTAAATCCGCGACCGCATCGGGAGTGAGTCCAACCCGATATTCCTGCGCTTTGATTTCTTTGGGGATACCGATACGCATTTTAATCTTCCGTTGGACTGAGGAGTTTGCGTTTCTAAAAACAGAAAACGCCGTATTTATTTCGTGCTTAGGCCACCAACTCCCACTGCCCATCAGTCTGTCGCGCGCGCGACTCTTTCTCTAATTTAAGCAGATGCGCCCACAGAGACAACTTTGCAATAGGGTGTATCGACGCGTCGACATCTTGATAGGCAACGATCACCAAGTCGTCGAGATCACCTTTTTTAACTTGCTGCAAAGCGGCCCAAATCTTGTTTTCACGAGACTGGCGATGGGCTATTAAGTGTTCTATCTCGGCAGTCGGCGTAGCGATTAAGGTGCCATGCCCCGGTGCGAGATATTGCAAGGGGTAATCAAGTAGCAATCGCAGCGAGGCAATGTAATCTGCCATATCACCGGCCGGAGGAATAATGACCACCGTAGAGCCCTGCATAATATGGTCGCCAGTGAATACTGTGCCGGTGGCTTCGTGCAGAAAACAAAAGTGGTTGCCAACATGGCCCGGCGTGTATATCGCCCTCAGCACACTGCCGTCGACATCAAAACACTCATCGTGACTGACTGAACTGGTGGGCGCAAAACTGAGATCTTGATGACCGTCGTCAGCAATCTCCGCACCAATTACCGGCACCGAAAAATGCGCCTGCAAAGCGGCGGCACCGGGCGAATGATCGGGGTGGGTGTGAGTGGTCACTATGCGCTCTAACTCGCCACCGAGCTGGGCAATGCCCGCTTCGATCGCCGCAATATGCTCGGGCATATCTGGGCCTGGGTCTAACACCGTAATGCGTTTATCGCCCAGCAAATAGGTATTGGTGCCCGGCCCGGTCAAAACACTCGGATTAGGGGCAACAAGGCGATGCACACCAGGTAGTAAAGTTTCTAAAACACCTGCTTCTAACATAGCTAACTCTCTTCACAACATTATTTGCAGAGTAAGAGCGCAGCACGGCAGAAACAAGCCCCGACTCAAAACTTTGCCGCGTTGGCGTTAGTTTGCGGCAGTTCGCAAAACGGGCAACAAGACTCCTCTAATGCTCACCTTTAATGTAATGTGTCATTTAACACTGCAGCCGTGGTGTCGAGTAAGCCCTCTCGCGGACAAAGGCGATGAATAAGTTTTTACATTTTATCTTCGAGTCTGAAGTGCCCGACATTGGCGAGCGCTACCGTAAATTTGCGAGTGGCTTAGTTATATTGTTCATTGTCGGCTATAGCATTGGCTTTTTGCAGCTAATGCATCTGGGCCCCTATCTCGGCCCTGGGCTTGGCGACGATGTGAGCTTTCAACCGCTGATGAATAGCCTGTCTGAATTGCGCTCGCAAGCGCCAGCTATGTGGTATGCATTACTCTCTTTACTGAGTTTTACCGCGCTATTCAGAGTCGTCGCCATGCTCGGCGGCTACTTCTTATTCGAGCGTGAAGAAGGCCAGCCCTACCCCATTAAATGGATCGTGGTGTTTTTTCTGAGCAATACACTCAGCGCCCTCGCGATTCCCCTTGTACTACTCGCCCTGGGCACACTGTTTTTACTGTCTGGTTTGAACTTTGATATTGGTTGGCACTGGATTGAACACAATGTAAACGTCGCCAACCAGTTCGTTATGACGCATGTACCCACACTGGTCGATGCCCCAGCGCCGGTGGCGGTATTTTCCATTGCGGTCATCAGCGGTTTTTTCCACTACTGGTTTCACCGCCTGGGCCACACCCAACGTTTCTTGTGGCTGCTATTTCACCGCCCCCACCACATGACGCCAGCGCTAATTCAGCCTACTACTATGGCGGTATTTACCGCGCTGCCCTTGTTTATCTTTTTAATACTGCCCTACAACCTGTTATTTGGCGCCTGTACCAAACTGTTTAGCAGCGAACCGCTTTACACCGAGGTCATTATTTTTAATTGTCTTATTTTAATTCCGGAAATATTTGGCCACCAAACCGCACTCTACCAAATTGGTCGCCGCAGTCGGCTTATTCGCTGGGCGAGCTTTATCTCTGGCAACGGCGTTTACCACTATATGCACCACTCATCTGAACCTGAGCACTGTGGTCGCAATGGCGCGGTGAATTTAGTGAATATCGGCGGTGGGCCACTCTTTATTTGGGATATTATTTTTGGCACTTACTGCCCGCTGAGCGCCAAAACGCCCCGCGCTGGTTTGAGCGGCCAGCCCGAGCTACATTTGAACCCCTTGCGACTAACCCTTGCAGGCGTGGCGCAGATTGGCAGTGAATTATTAAGCAACCCAAGCTGGCGAGAAAAGTGGCGAATCCTCGTCGGCTCATCTGCGTACACACCACCGGTGAGCACCGACTTTGCCGTTAAACACGAAGGCCGTAAGCATACCCAACCGACACCTACGGTAAATAGCTATCGCTACTCATTTAATGCAGGGGCTGACCCAAGCGCCAACGTAAACGCAGAGCTAATAACAGAGCAGCAGAGCTAAGTCCGGCAAACAACCCCAACCAAAAGCCGCTGGGCCCCATGGCTGGCACGATGAGGTCGGTGGTTGCCAGCACATAGCCTATCGGCAAACCCACCCCCCAGTAGGCAAATAGCGTTAGCAGCATGGGAATGGTGGTGTCTTCAAAGCCACGCAACACCCCATTGGTTGTCACCTGCACCGCGTCAGACACTTGGTATAGCGCTGCGAAAAGCAACAAATAGCTCGCAAGTGCGATGACTTGGGCATTATCAGTATAAATTAAGGGAATCCAATTACGGAAGGCGACGAGCAAAGTCACCATGAGCACGCCAATAACGACAGTAATTTTAAAGGCCACCAAAATAGCGATGCGTAAACCAGGCTCATCCTGGCGTCCACGCGCATGACCCACGCGGGTCGTCGCCGCCAGTGCAAAACTCAGCGGCAACATAAAGACCAGCGACGTAAAATTAAGTGCGAGCTGGTGACCGGCAACAATCACCGCGCCGGATTGGCTAATTAGCAGAGCGATGATACAAAATACGCTCACCTCAAAGAAAATAGTCAAACCTACCGGCAGACCCAACTTTACTAAATAGAACGCCGTTTTAGGCTCCCAGTGCCAGGGAAGGAATGTTAACCGCGCACTGCGATAAGCCCGATGCCGATGCACATATATCACCATCAATATCGCCATAATCCACATCACGATGGCCGTGGCCCAACCGCAACCAACACCGCCCATGGCGGGAATTCCGAATTTGCCGTAGATCAGCACGTAGTTGATGGGAATATTGGCCAATAAACCAATCACACTGATGAGTAAGACAGGCCGAGTGTGGCTCATGGCCTCGGTATAGCTGCGCAGCCCAAGCACTATTGCGATGGCTGGCATTCCCCAGCTCAAGCCAAATAAGTAATCGACCACCATGGGGCGTATCGCGGGGTCGACATCCATCCACCGCAGCAAGGGCTCGGTATTGCAGAGTACCAACACTGACAACAGGCCAATTGTCAGCGCAACGGCTAGCACTTGATGAACGAGAGGATTAATACGTTCGAGCTGGTTGGCACCAACATGACGAGCTAATACCGAGGTAGCGCTCATCAACATACCCGTCATGAACAGAAACACCGGCACCCAAATACTGGCGCCGACGGCAACCGCGGCCAAGTCGAGCGCGGAGACCCTGCCTGCCATAACCGTATCCACAAAACCATTTGCAGATTGCGCGAGTTGACCGCCAAAAATAGGCAGCGCCAATTTTAGCTGGGTTCGCAATTCCTGACGGGCTGTAACAGACATGAATTTACCGATGCAAAAAACCGCCACACTCTAGCCTAGGGCGGCGCATGTCGCAAATAATTCAAAAACTTTACCTCATGTAAATATAGCAAGCTTCGCACGAGCTGGTTTTGTTGATTGGCTAAGTGAAGACTCGCGAACCTAAGTAGAAATCACGGACTTTATATGAGTGACCAACCAGAGCAGCGAACGAGGCGCGTTGACGTATAAATAACCAAAAGGACTGGGATTAAAATACAGGGAATGGATGCATACCTCCGCGCCGACACCAAATCCATGCCGCATGCCAGCGGTGAGTTATTTCAAGTATTCTATTGGAAATCGATCCATACTTAGCCCCATAAACCATGCCATTTTTGACAAAAAATTATGCCACATATGGCAATCGCAATTCACACCGCCTTACCACCCCTCTCAACATTAAAAAATAATCCTTATAAAACAATGCATTAAAAATTTTCCGCAAAACTTTAGACGATGGTGCGGGACTTGCTAATTAAAGAGCACATAGTGACGAGTGAAAACGCGCCACACCTTACTATAGAGATACAAAGTATCGCCTCGGCGGTAAAACTATTTATCAACAACCTTATTTTCCAGAGCAGAATTATTTTTACCCTGCTTATTTTACGAAACGATCTTGGAGGATTACGCTCATGACAATTCGACTTAATGACACCGCACCCAATTTCACGGCGGACTCAACCGCTGGCGAACTTACACTGCACGAATGGATTGGTGACTCTTATGCCATTCTATTTTCCCATCCGAAGGACTTCACTCCGGTTTGCACTACTGAGTTTGGCGCTGTCGCCCAACTCGTCCCTGAATTCGTCAAACGCAACACTAAAGTAATGGGCGTATCTGTAGACACTGTTGAAGAGCATAAAAAATGGAAACGCGATATTGAGGCTTTTTCGGGGGCGCCTGCCGACTTCCCAATAATCGACGACACATCACTGCACGTATCAAAGTTATACAATATGCTTCCGGCCGATGCGTACTTAACCGACGGCCGTACACCCGCTGACAGCGCTACCGTAAGAACCGTTTTCATCATTGGCCCAGACAAAAAAGTCCGCCTCACTATGTCTTACCCCATGTCTGTGGGCCGCAACTTTGCTGAAATTTTGCGCGCTCTAGATGCCATCCAAATTACAGACGGCGCACCCATAGCAACGCCCGCCAACTGGGTAGCAGGGCAAGACGTGATTGTTGGCCTCAGCCTGAGCGATGAGCAAGCGAAAGAGAAGTTTGGCGAGGTTGACATTAAACTACCTTATTTACGCTTTGTATCAGCGTCGAAAAAATAATAAGGTTTTTTACACAAGCCGACCTTGTTTTCTGGAGAAGGCGAAACGCACGAGCTGTAGTACTTGAGCAGCTTGGCCAACGACGCATTGCGCCCATCGGCCAAGCTGTCACCACCAGCTGAGGACTCTCTAATGAGACGCATAGAAAATGAATTAAATAACGGAAAGCGTGTAAACTCTACACCTATGTAGACCTATACAGCCGCATGCACTCTATTGACTAAAGGTACAAATTTAATGTCTGTATTAAATTCAGAAAAAGTAAGCAAAGAGAAAAAATCGCTGAGCCTTATTGAAACATTAGTGCAATCCTTATCATTGCTCTTCGCCTTACAAAACAAAGAAGGCCGCAAAAAAATGATGGATTTAGCCGAAAAGAACCCCCTTTCCATTGTCATTTCTGGCGTGCTAGCCATGTCAATATTCTTTACCATCTGTTTTTTAAGCTCTCAAATCGTTCTTCATATTGTGATGAACAAATAATCCAGATATAAAAAAAGGAAGCCTGCGCTTCCTTTTAATGCGTTCATCTATCAACCTGACGACTAAGCCATATTTTTTATTTCTACCACTGGATCAACATCGGCGTCGTAATCTACACCGTCAATCTCAAACCCAAACAAACGCAGGAATTCACGCTTGTAGCCGGCAAAATCCGTGGTGGCCAGCAGGTTCTCGGTGGTTACGTCATCCCACATTTGCGCAACAGCGGCTTGAATTTCAGGGCGCATTTCAAGCCCGTCTGCGCGCAAGCGGCCTTCTTCATCTTTGATCGGCGCGTCACCGTAGAGGCTATTCTTGAATAAGCCGTATACCTGTTCAATACAGCCTTCGTGGCTGCCGTCTGCCTTCATCGCTTTGAACAACAAGGCCAAATAAAGCGGCATAACCGGAATGGCCGAGCTGGCCTGGGTCACCACTGCTTTTAATACTGAAACGCGAGCATCACCGCCGGTGCGGGCCAGCTTTTCACGGATATTAATCACGCGCTTATCCAGATCTTTTTTGGCCGCGCCAATCGTGCCGTGCCAATAAATATCCCAGGTTAGCTTGTCACCAAGGTAGGTATAGGCCGTGGTTTTAGCGCCATCAGCCAATACGCCAGCCTCGTCCAGGGCATCTATCCACATCTGCCAGTCTTCGCCACCCATTACGGCCACGGTGTTGTTAATCTCGTCTTGGTTAGCAGCAACCAAGGTAAAGTTTTCGATAGTTTCTTTATCGGTGTTTACGCCGCGCTGAGTCACGTCTTTACCGATGGGCTTGAGGGTTGAGTTAAACACTTCCCCGGTTTTAGGATGCTGACGACGTGGCGACGCCAAGCTGTATACCACTAAATCTACCTGACCAAGATCGGCTTTAATCTCGGCAATGGTCTTTTCTTTGATCGCATCAGAAAACGCGTCGCCATTAATGCTCTTGGCGTAAATCCCCTCTGCCTCTGCAAATTTGTGGAATGCCGCAGAGTTATACCAGCCCGCTGTTCCGGGTTTCTTCTCAGTACCTTCCTTCTCAAAGAAAATACCCAAGGTTGAGGCGCCAGCACCAAAGGCCGCACTGATACGCGAAGCCAAACCGTAACCGGTGGAGGCACCGATCACCAGTACCCGCTTGGGACCATTTGGAATCGGGCCCTGGGCTTTAACGTAGTCAATTTGTTGACCGACATTGGCCTCACAACCAACGGGATGGGTTGTGACACACATAAATCCGCGCACACGAGGCTTGATGATCATAGGGAATCCCTGCTCCGATTAAATTACGAGTATTTTAAAGACAGGCATTATAACCACCCTAGCCTGTTGGCACTAATACTCAGCGTCAACATTCCTTTCATCTAATATAGGTATCTCGCTACAGCGCCGAATACAACATAATCCATTTAACGGATGCTATGCCGCTGTGTATTAAAATAAGATTAGCCACAATACGGTCTATAACCATAAATATAACCGCAAACTAGCAATAGCCCTCCCTTTAACGCTGCCTGCAATGCAACACACAGGCTTTGTGCTAATGCTGAAATACTGTCTATTTACTAGGGTTCACCATGAGTCAAACCAATAAAACCATCGCGACCGCACCGCGTAACAGCAAATCCATCAGCCACTGGGACATCGACACCGATGTGGCCATCATCGGATTTGGTGGCGCCGGCGCCTCTGCCGCCATCGAAGCAGCCGATGCGGGCAGCAAGGTTTGTATTTTTGAACTGGCCAGCGCCAGCGGTGGCTCTACCGCGCTTTCAAGTGCAGAGATCTATATGGGCGGCAACGGCGGCACGCCGGTGCAAAAAGCCTGCGGCTACCACGACGACACCGAGAACATGGTGAATTACCTGAAAGCCTGTTTTGGCAATCAGGCCGATGACGAAAAAATTCGCCACTACTGCGAAAACAGCATCGGCCACTATAACTGGCTGACGGGACATGGCGTGCCCTTTAAGTTAAGCGAGTTAAAAGAGCGCGCTATCATGGCACTCACCGACGACTGCTTACTGTTCACCGGCAATGAAAAGGCCTACCCCTTTACCGAACACGCCACCCCCGTTCCCCGTGGTCACAATTTAGAAGTAGAGGGTGACAACGGCGGCCCGCTACTCATGAAAATTCTGACCGAGGCGGTCACTGCCCGCGCGGTCGACGTGCATTACGACAGCCGCGCACTCACGCTTATCGTCAATGACGACGGCGACGTTGAAGGTGTGGTTGTCAGAATTGATCAACAGGAAAAAACGGTTCGCGCGCGCAAAGGCGTTATTTTGTGCGCTGGCGGTTTCTGCATGAATGAAGACATGGTTAAGAAATACGCGCCGACTTTTGACTGCGGACTGATACCCATTGGCAATCCAGGTGACACTGGCAGCGGCATTCTCATGGGCTTGGGTGTCGGTGCGGGCACCAGTAATATGCATGAATGCTTTGTCAGCCTGCCCTATTATCCACCGGCCTCGCTGACCTACGGCATTCTGGTAAACGACAAAGCCCAGCGCTTCATCAACGAAGATTGCTACCACGGCCGAGTTGGCTACAACGCCCTTATTGCCCAGCGCAATTCGTCGCGCATTTACTTTATTACCGACGTAGAGGGCTATGGCGACTACGAAAAAATGAGCTACCTGGGCGCCACTGTTGCCGGCACCGGTGACAGTATTGCCGAACTAGAACAAGAATTAGACTTACCCGAATCCAGTTTGCAACACACCGTCAACACTTATAACCAGCACGCTGAAACTGGCACTGACCCCTACTTTCATAAACACGAAGCCTGGCTCAGACCGATCAAGCCACCTTATGTCGCGCTGGATTGCACACTAGGTCGCGGGCCATTTTACCCCTTCTTTACCCTGGGCGGCTTAGACACGCTTCCAACGGGTGAGGTACTTACCCCTGAGCGCAATGTGATAAAAGGCCTATTTGCTGCCGGCCGCACGACCGCAGGTATTCCGCGTACAGCTGCGGGCTACGCCAGTGGCATGTCCGTTGGGGATGTAACCTACTTTGGTCGCATGGCGGGCAAAGCCGCTGCGCTTTCCTGAGTGAATACTATTCGCTACTTTTAAAAATTATTATTTTTATAATAAAAAAAACCCGCGCATGCGCGGGCTTTTTTTGCAAGCACGATAACGATTACAGTATGTCACCTAAATTTAGCAGCTGAGTTTCACCATTGCTGTCGTCAACGCCATCATTATCGTTGACCATCAGCACATCGCCATTTTTCAGCAAGGCAATACCTTCAATTTTCTCCGTAACCAGTCCACCTGTTGCCAACATATCTGGCAGCACGTCTCGCACCAGGGTTTTCGTCACGGTCGCACCATCGGCCAAGCCAGTTGTATCAAACTTATACAAACGTTTGATTGCTGCATCTGGGCCGCCTTGATTATCACGCTCAATAACCAAAAACTCGCCGTTGCCAATTGAGGTGATTTCAGACAAGCCTACCCAGCCACCGTTTTGCGATTCTGGCGCATCTAGCACGTAAAACAGGAATGACCACGTTGCGTTTGCAATATCGTAAATACCGACGCGAACATTGGCTTCACCCTGCCACGCGCGCTGGAAGGCGACATAGAGTTTACCTTGGTATTCAGCAACACCCTCAAAGCCATTGTTGCGCTGCAAGTCATTCACTGACTGTGGCAACGTCACTGCATGCGTCACAACGCCGTTTGCATCAGCCTTTACCAACACGTTCATGCTGGCTACAGGGCCATCAACCACGTGACCAGAACCTTCAGAGGCAATCCAGAAGCTGCCATCGGCAAGCTTAGCAATACCTTCAGGGTCTATATTCACAGTGTTGTCGGCATTGACAGCATCTGCTTCTAACACACCCGCAGGTAGCGCCGCGAGAATACCATTGCCATCAGTGATGCGTGTTTCTTTGGTAACAATCGCCGGCTTCTCACTTACGTCCAAGGTGAAGATACGATTCTTTTTATAGTAGCTATCGTCAACCGCGTAAATAAGATTGCTATTGCTTGGGTCGGCGGATAAACCTGACAAGCCGCTCCACGGAATTGGCGAACCGTCTAAACGATCATTTGAAATCACCGTTGGATATGCCGCCGACGCAAAGCCATACTGATAAATATTCAATGACGAACGCATAACATCGTCACGATTATCTTCTTCGCTCGCCACCACCAATAAATTGCGTGACGGAATCGCTAAGGCACCTTCCGGTCCGACGGCGGCAGGCAGTAACTGTTTAAACACTGGTTTAGTAAAATCCGCCACATCGTAAACAAACACCACGCTCGAGCGCTCAGAGTTTACAAATAAATAGCGCTCACTACCGAACACAGCAAACTCTGCGTTTTCTGGCTCGTTACCTTTGTTTTCTGAACGAGATTCGGGATAGTGGCCATAGCGCACGGTTAGCTGATCAAGGGTGTTGCCGGCGTCATAAATGACATCTCCGGCGGTATTAAACACGGTAAAACCACGACTACCGCCGTCTAAGTCACCTTCATTGGCAGTCACAAAGTACTCAGTGGACAACCAGCTAAGCCCATCCGGTTCGCGCAACACGCCATCCAGCGATTCGCTTTGATCGATCAGGTCATCTTCGTTTGCATCAACACCAACAAGATCAACAGTGCCGGCGCTGAAGTGATTTACGATGCTACCGTCAGCCAAATTCACGAGCACAATATGATTATTTTCTTGTAGCGAAATCGCCGCGATATTGTCTGAATTGATATCGACAAATTCAGGCTCTGGATCCGCTGGGTATAAGTCAGCCAAACCGGTCAATGCAACGGTCTGCGTCGTCCATGCCGCAGGTTCACCGGTCAAATTAACTATCACGATATAACCTGCAGGCAGCTGCGGTGGTACACCGTCGCCGAGATCTTCGTCACGCTCATTTTCGATAACGACAACGGCATAGTTTCCATCTGGGCTGACCGCAACTGAGTCTGGCTGACCGCCAACATCGATACTGCGAATAGTGCTACGGCTTGCAATATCAATGACATCTAAAGAACCAGACACATTGATAAAGTCTTGTGCGGTATTTACACCAACCAAGGCATAACCGTCTTTTACGGCAACCGATGTTGGCTCGCCGACAAGGCCCAAAACGCCTAACACAGAAGGTTTAGATGGGTCCGCAATATCGACAAAACCAATACGCTCTGCGGGGCTATCGGTGTAGATTAAAGTCATGCCATCGGTACTGGCTGCCACAATTTCAGCTGCAGTGGTGTCATCAGAGTCGCAGCTGGTATCGTCTTGCAAACACACTGGGATGGCCGCAATACGATTAAAGTTTTTAGCCTCATTCAATACTGTTGGTGCGCAAATATAAGAGGTGTCGGTCACTTCGCTGTCAGACAGGCTATCGTCCGCATTGCTGTCGCGGCCTGACTCAACCATAACACCGCCACTGAAGCAGTGCTCATTGCCAAGGTGAAGATTAGTTTGCCGAATTAAACTGTTTAAGCCATTGCTGCCATCCGCCCCACTACTGCCGGGACTGCCATTATTTCCCGCAACGCCATCCTGACCGTTAACACCATCACGCCCATCATCGCCCCCACAGGCAACGAGAAATAAAGGGGTAGCGAGCGCAATGCCCCACGCCAAAGCTGTCTTTTTAAATTGCATCTTTCCTCCAAGAATGACATGCGAAATATTAATTGCACGAGATTACCGAGGGATTGCGACAAAATGCTGACACTTATATGACAGAACGGTGGAGTTTATATGACAACAAATTTTAGGTGGGATGTATTAAGGAAAAAATAAAATAGATAACCTGATAAACGCAA
Organism: uncultured Zhongshania sp.; assembly: GCF_963975605.1. NCBI lineage: Bacteria > Pseudomonadati > Pseudomonadota > Gammaproteobacteria > Cellvibrionales > Spongiibacteraceae > Zhongshania > uncultured Zhongshania sp. Next base: position 12,657 of record NZ_CAXBHN010000027.1, read on the forward strand.
ACTCTGGCGCGCTTTTGCGCCAGAGTTGCGATGTTTTAATCTTGGTAAGCACTAATGTGTTTAGCCGCTTGATAGGCAAAGGTCATTGCCGGCCCCAAGGTGGCGCCGGGACCAGGATAAGTCGGTAAAACCGCCGCGCTGCAATTACCCACCGCATACAAACCGGCGATCGGATTGCCATCTTCTTTCAGCACTTGCGCATTGGTATTCGTCGCTAAACCACCCTGGGTACCAAAGTCCCCCGCCTCTAAACGCATTGCATAAAAGGGGGCTTCATCAATTGCACCAAGGCACGGGTTCGGTTCAAAACGCGGGTCACCGTAGTAGCGATCATAAGCAGAATCACCGCGCTGAAAATCTTCGTCCTTACCGGTTTTTGCGTAGGCGTTCATTTTGCTTACGGTGCGCTCTAGGTTCTCTGCATCTATTCCTAGCTGCTCGGCCAACTCACGAATGGTTGCCGCCTTACCCACTAACTTTGTCTCAAACCACTCTTTCGGTATGGTCCAGTCCGGCTTCAAGGACGCCGTCATCAATGGCCCCACGATATAGTCTCGACGAAAACGCGCATCGAAAACTTGATACATGGGGGAGCAAGGCGATGCCTCACTGTGCTGCTTATAAAGATCTTTTTGAAATGCCATATAGTTTTGCGATTCATTGGCGAAACGCTCGCCACGCAAGTTGACAATACAAGACCCCGGATACGATTTTTCCATCACACTTAAGCGCGGTGCTGGCTCACCCGGTACTGACACAGTTGTACACCACCACGCTCCGTCCATAAGCCGCGTTGCAGCGCCCAGCGCAATACCTTGCTGTATCGCGTCGCCAGTATTACCTTCGACTCCGCCGCTCCAATCGGTGCTGGTGGGAGCCGGTAAATACTGCTCACGCATTTGCTGATTGCGTTCAAAGCCACCGGCCGCCAGCACAACACCTTTGCGCGCCTGCACACGAAGGGGCTTACCATTACGGATGACAAGGGCTCCAACTACTTTGCCGTCCTCGGTAATTAATTCCTGCATCGGCGAACTCGCCCATATCGGCACATTGCGTTTTTTTAGCGAATACCAAAGCCGCGCCACACCCGCCGCGCCAGTACAGATTTGGCGGCTAAGGCCGTTGCCGCGAAACCACCATCCCAAATCAAACGCCCAGCGAGCAATGAGCTGCATGGTCAATTTGATCCAGCCAGGGCCCTGGAGCACTAATAGTGCGGCCTCTACCTGGGTGAAATAAATTTTGCTAAACATCCGCATCATATGGTGGCTTGGACGCAGGCGTTTAACGTCGTCACCCAGTAGCGACGAATCAAAACGCTCGGGTTCCATTGAGCGGTGACCAGTGCGCGAGCCATCTACATTGGTGTAATAATCCGGGTAATGCTCCAGGGTTTCATAGCGCACATCGCTGCGCTCATGCAGAAAATTAATCATTTTGGGGCCATTGATTAAATACGCATCCACCATTTCTTCTGGCACCGCGCCAGCTGGGGTTGTGCTGAGCAAATACTGCTTGGCGTCAGCTACGCTATCCTGTGCACCCGCCGCCTTCGCATAACGGTTATTCGGGATCCAAACTCCGCCCCCGGAAGTGGCACTGGTACCACCGATTTTGTCGGATTTTTCCACCACAAGTACGTCGGTTACGCCCATTTCGTAACAGCTTAGTGCGGCGGTCATTGCGCCATTGCCGCTGCCCACCACGAGCACATCTACGCTTTGATCCCACTTTACTTCAGTCATTATTTTTGTTCCCACTACCTTGATTGGCCTTGATAGGCTCGAACCGCGGCAAAAACCAACGGCCGTAAACTCTCGTAATATACGCTTTAACGATAGATCATGATAAACCGCTTGCTATATAAGCCCTATCATCCGTCTGTATTAGCTCTATACAATGAAATATATTCACCACTTACCGAATCAAAGACGTCACCAACACAATATGGCCAGTAACTATGACCCGCTCTAAAGCCAAATCGGCCCTTGCCCCATCGCTTTATCAGCGCTATTTGGAGCGAGCGATTATTCAGCACGGCTCCATCGCTGCTGTGGAAGAAAGGCTTCCCCAAGCTCTGAGCCACAAAGCGCTAACCGCGATTAAAGACGACCGCTACTTGGCTGAAATGACCGCCTGCGTGTTTCGTGCCGGCTTTGTGTGGCGGATAATCCAACTCAAATGGGATGGATTTGAAACCGTATTCAATCATTTCCTGCCCATTTGGGTCGCCTCGCGCTCGCCGGAAGAGATTGAAGACATGGCGAGCGACACTCGCATTGTGCGCAATTTGACCAAGGTGAAATCAGCACAAGAAAACGCCCTGTTCGTTCTGGATATCCAACGGGAATTTGGTTCTTTCGGGCGCTTTCTCGCCGACTGGCCAGAGGACAATATTGTCGGCCTGTGGTCCTACCTTAAAAAGCACGGCAATCGCCTCGGCGGCAATTCAGGGCAGTATTTTTTACGATTTATGGGCAAGGATACCTTTGTCCTCAGCAGAGATGTTTGCACCGCATTATGTGCTGAAGGTATCGTCGACAAAACCCAGATTAGCAGTCAGCGCGACCTGGCCGCAGTGCAAAAAGCGTTTAATGATATGCGTGCAGAAAGCGGCCGCTCTCTGTGTGAACTCAGTATGATTTTAGCGCTGTCGATTGGGCCGGCCTAACTTACAGCGTGCTTTTTGAAAAAGATCAAGCAGCCAATGGGTAGGCGTTTGACGATCTGCATAAATCGCTGATTATGCTGTCGACGGCGATGCATGATGCTCGCCGCCGACATAGATCCCAAACTAGGCTTTTAGTGACCGTGAGCAACCACACCTACCTGCGGCATATTGGCCAGACCAATATCTCTAGCGTGCTCTTCAAAATCTTTATTTTTCCAGAAGAATGCACCTGGCATAGTCGTTGGAATAACCAATACATAAAATAGCGCACGACCAATAATTGCCGTCACCGCCGCCCCCAAACAAACCAGCGAAGCAGCAGCCAAGGTCAGCACACTGGGGGCCAAAGTCAGCAGCAGTAACGCCACGCTGGCATTCGCCAACAAGACGATATTGCGCAGCACATAGCTTTTACCAAATACGGTGCACTGAATGTAATGGGATACGCTGCCTTCATTATTTGCCGCATCCATCGCGACCGCATGACGCCACAACCCAAAGGCTTCGAGTCCACAGCCGATGACAACACAAGCAAGCGCCAAGGAAAAAATCTGGGTGACATTGCCACCGAGCAGAATGAACGTCGGCACGCCAATTAAACCGACAAGCACACTCCCCAAAGTTAAGGCTGTGCCAAAAAAAGACGTTGCTGTTTGCCAGTGATTCCAAAACGGCCGCGCCGGTATACGATAACAGCGATACATATAATATAGCCCCACCGCTCCAGCGATAAGCGCCAAGTAACCGCTCACTGTCGCAAACATATCGAAACGTCCCCACTCACCTAACAGCTCAATAAATACCGCGTTAGCTGGTAGCATCGCCAATAAATGTAGGCCGGCGAAAACCATATAGAGCAGCATGCCTAAGCCTTCTCGGCATACCGGCGAGTGACGCAGATTATTAAAGCCGCGATAGAAGCGCCAAGGTTTACCCAAATGGGTTGCCGACATGAGCATGCCGAGACCAGCGAGGCCGACCGTGACGGCCATTAGCGGAACGTACACAACAGATTCACGCAGTGCCACTAAGCTATCAATACCAAACTGGGCTCCTAAAAACGCAATCAGGAAAGCACCCAGCGACGTCTGGCTAACCAAGGTAAATATAACGAGAGGATTTTCACGCGAGCTCAATTTCGCAAAGCTCCACTTCCGCTCCACCCCTTTTTTCTGGTCAACCACCGGCCGATACTGGCCGTCGTCGCCCTTGTGGTATTTGACTGACATACCGTCGGTGCGCGTGACCTCATCCGGCATATTTTTAATTTGCTGAAAGCGAATATTAGGATGGGTAATTTCGGGATCAGGGAAACCTGGAATGCTGGTTTTACCTTGCTCGCGATTTTCCGGCAAATCATCAACCACACCAAAATTCAGGGCATTCCCCAAACAGGCCGATACACAGGCCGGCTTTAAATTCACTTCGAGGCGGTCAACACACATATTGCACTTGGAAACCTGACCTTTAATGGGGTCGAGCTGCGGCGCATTGTAGGGACAAACCCAGGTGCAATAGCCACAACCAAAACAGGTTTCTGGATCTTGTAATACCGCACCGTACTCTACGTGCTTGGTGTAAGCGCGGGTTGGGCAACCTTTTAAGCAGACTGGGTCATCGCAATGGTTGCACGCCATTGAGATATTCATGCGTTTAAAATCTGGGTAAGTGCCGCCTTCCACATAGCCAACAGAGCGGAAACTTATATGGGCAGGGTTGTCGTTTTTTTCACTGCAGGCAGCCTCGCAAGCATGACAGCCTATGCAATTGTCGGCGGTAAAATGAAACGCGTGTTGCTTATTCCGATTAGGATTAGCACCCACGCCAGGCTCTTCATTGATGAACATTTCCCGGCCAGCCGGCAGCGCACCGCCAGTGCGGGCAATCAAATCAATTGGCGCCTCGTAATAATTTACTTCTGGCGCGGTCGACTCTTTGAGAAATGCATATCCCGGTTCGTCGTCTCTTACTTTCCACATAATTACTGCCCTTGATCGGGTTGCTGAACATCACAATCAACAACCACTAAAATCCTAAATTCGCGATTTACCGTGAGAAGACCTGCTGGGCTGCGGCCTCAGCAGGTCACCTCGAATCAATACGCCCGACGCTCTACATTTAGTCGACCCGCTTCTTTTTGATCTATTTGCTCAATGCGCACCGCGCACTGCTTAAACGCAGGCTGGCGCGAATAGGGGTCGAGTAAGCCCAGCGATAGACGGTTCACGCAATCGTGGTAGTGCATGGGAATGAATACCATATTGTGCGGCACTCGCTGGGTGAGCTGGACCATCACAACCGCATCGCCGCGTTTCGACACCAAGCGCACATAACTCTGATGTTTTACACCTTGCTCACGCGCGCTGTCTGGGTTCATCTCCATATAAGGTGTGGGGCTAAATTTATTTAAATTACCTATTTTTCCCGTCTTGGTACGGGTGTGGAAATGCTCAACAACCCGACCGCTGTTTAACCAGAATGGGTAACTCTCGTTAGGCACTTCGTTGTCTTCGATATAATCCATGGCCAGCAAGTTCGCCTTGCCGTTAGGCGTTGGATATACACCGTCGCTGTAGAGGCGGGGACTACCGGTCTCTTCACCCTCGCGCATAGGCCATTGAATTCCGCGCTGGGCTTCAATTAAATCGTGGCTCATACCTGAAATATCTAAATTTCGCTTAGCGCCCTTCGACAGCATCTTCATTTCGTCAAAAATATCAGAGGTGGTTTCGGGAAATGTCATCGCTCGGCCACGCTCAAAACGCTTTGCCAATTCGCTAAACACCCAATGATCGGGTTTTGCTTGCCCCGGCGGCTCTACAAATTTGCGAACAAGGTTAACCCGACGCTCAGTATTGGTCTGCACGCCCTCTTTTTCTCCCCAAAGTGCGCCGGGTAGATATACGTGGGCAAAGTTCACTGTTTCGCAGTCTTTGTAGCCGTCTTGCACCACCATAAACTCGAGTTTTTCCAAGGCCTTTTTTATGCGTGGCTGATTGGGCATAGAGGTAAGCGGATTAGTAGCCACAATCCATAGCGCTTTAATTTCGCCGGACTCGATGGCGGGGAAAATATCGGTCTGCTGCAAACCGCGTTTGGCAGGGAAGAAGTCCGCATCAACTCCCCAAAACTTAGCAACCTCGTCGCGATGCTCTTGCTTTTCAAGCATACGATACCCTGGTAAACCAGAGCACGAAGACCATTCGCGGGTGCCCATGGCATTGCATTGACCGGTAATCGACAAGCTAGTGCCACCGGGGATGCCGATGTTTCCAGTGATTAGGTTTAAATTGTTTATGCCGCACACCCCATCGGTACCGTGGGTGCTCTGGTTAATTCCCATCGTCCAAATACTCATGGCAGATGGCGCTTTTGCGTAGATACGCGCGACATTTTTGATCATGTCAGCGTCAATACCGCAAATCCGCGACGCGGTAACGGGGTCGTATTTCGCGACGGTCGCCTTTAATTCTTCAAACCCATTACAGTGAGCTTCAATATAAGCTTGGTCTTGCAGGCCTTCCGCTAAAATCACGTGCGCAAGCGCGTTCAATAGCACTAAATCAGTTCCCGGCGTAATCGGCAGATGTATATCTGCAAACTGGGCAAACATCGTTACCCGTGGATCAACAACGATTAATGGAAACTTGCGCTTTTCCAAGGCCTCTTTAAGACGCCAATAAATGATTGGATGCTGCTCTGGCAGGTTTGAGCCAAAGGCCATAAGACAGTGGGTACTTTCAAAATCGTCGTAGCAACCCGGTGGGCCGTCTGCACCGAAGGAGCGTTTATATCCAGATACTGCCGACGCCATACACAAGGTTGTGTTGCCATCGTAGTTATTGGTGCCGATTACACCGCGCACTAATTTACCCAAGGTGTAAAACTCTTCGGTCAATAACTGCCCCGTCGATACTACCGCGATGCTGTCACGCCCATATTTTTCCTGGATACGGATAAATTCCGCCGCTGTTTTATCCAGCGCAGCATCCCAACTGCTTGGCTGGAAATTATCATAAATTTTATTGCGCATGAGCGGCTCAGTTCCACGCCCGGCAGTGCCACTCAACTCATGCTCAAAAATACCTTTAATGCACAATTTGCCCTGATTAACAGGTGCATTGCCCTTGCCCCGGCTAGCGACTGGTTTACCTTCGGCATTCAAACCCACCTCGATTGAACAGCCCGTAGAGCAATAGCCGCAGACTGCGTATTTCCAGTCCACGACTTTTTTATCCGTAATTGTGATTGGCTTACGATTTTTCCGGCCAAATATCATTTAATTCTCCCCGTCACTTCAGCGCACCAACCTGAAGCACCCCATTAGCAGCAGGCTATTATTAAGTGCACCATAATGGTGAAAAACACCGCTTTATGGCCTATCTACTCACTGATCTACAAGATCCATGCCATATGAATAAACCTCAGCACACAGGGGCAAATAAGCAGGAAAACTACATTTAAGGCGATAAAAGCAAAACGCCACAGAGAGGGGTATTAAGAAAAATGAGATACAAAAAAAGGGGCCCGAAGGCCCCTTGATTAATTCACAATGTGAACCAAATTTTACTCTACAACTTCCGCCTGCATGACAGCGATAACACGACGGTTTGCACTGCGACCAGCCGCTGTCTTATTGTCAGCAATTGGACGCTCTTCACCGTAGCCAACTGCGCTTAAACGGTTTGCAGCAATTCCATAGTCGCGGATCAGTGCATTGCGAACTGCATCAGCACGACGTTGTGAAAGCTGTTTGTTGTACGCTGCTGCACCATTACTATCAGCATGACCTTCAACAACAGTGCTAACTCCGCCAAACTTATTCATGAAGTCAGCAACTTTTTTCAGCTCCTGAGCATATGCAACAGGAATAGCATCAGAGTCGTTAGCAAAGTTGATCTCTAGCTTAATGCTTTCTGAGTGCTTGAGAACAAATTTACAGCCAAACTTGTCGACTTTACGACCAGCTGGTGTATTTGGGCATTTATCACGGTAGTTCGGTACACCGTCACCGTCTTGATCAAGCGCACAACCTCTGGCATCAACAGCAACACCCGCTGGTGTGCCTGGGCACTGATCTACACCATCTTCAACGCCATCGCCGTCTGAATCACCAACAACTGGAGCTGGCGCTGGAGCCGGAGCTGAAGTGCCACCAAAAGCGTAGCTTAAACCAACAGACAAAATGCCATCAGCAGTTTCATTGTCAGTACCATAGATGTAACGAGCATCGGTACGAACTGACCAAGCGTCATCTAAAGCGTAGCGAAAACCACCACCAGCATTTAATTGAGTTTGATCACCGTATCCACCAGTAGCTGGATTAGAGTGCACTTCGCCAATACCGCCGGCCAAGTAAGGTGTTACCTTTGATGCGCTGCTGAAATAACGCAACACATCAACGCTAGCACCTAAGACTTCTTGATCAAGGTTAGGATTGCCACGGTAATGCTCAGCGTCGCTGTAAAAAGCGCGAAGCTCCATACCCCAGTCTTTATTAAATTTACGCTCGGCGCCAAGAAGAGCCGCTGCTTCTGGATCAAGATCACGGGTATTATCAAATACCATGTAGCCCACTGCTGGGTTTATATACCACTTGCCATCTTCACCGGCAGTTGCCAATGTCGGACAAATTGCTGCAGCAATTGCAGCGCCTAATAAGACTTTACGCATAATTCTCCCCCTAATTTTTTTAAACTTCCCTTCACTATGCCGTGTAAGCACGTCATAGGTTCAGAATAACACGAGCGACACCGCTTGCACGCCTGATTTTGTGTAATTTTACCAAGCCAATCCGTAATTACACTGAACAATAGGTAAAAACGTTTTTGCAAGAATATCAGTCGCTAAGAGGAGTAAAACTCATGTGAGTTCCCTCTTATCTGCTAAAAGTAGTCGTATTTACACTTATTCACAATATTATTGACGAATTTCACCAATTCATTGCCTTCTTCACAAAGGGAATTGTCAACTTTCGCTGTTCGACCAAGCTTAATTGATCCAACACATTTAATAGGTCAAATAAACTCTTCGCATCTCGCTGACAGCGTGTATATATGTATTCCGCCACCGCATCGGACACCATAATGCCGCGTATTTTGGCCTTGAATTGCAAAGCAGCCATGCGCTCAGCCTCATCCAACTCAGACAAACGGTAGCTACTTAAACTCTGCAGGCGCGATTTTAAGTCGGGTAATTCAATCTGCAATTGGGCGTGTGCAAGCGAGGATGACACCAACAGACATGCGTCTGTGGCTAACATTTTGTTGTAGCAATTAAAAACTGCGCGCTCCCAGTTTTCGCGGCCCGCGATAAGCTGTACGTCATCGAAACACAGCAAATCTAAAAACTCTGCCCCCTCAAGCAATGCCTCGGGATCAAATTCGAGCAATTCTGCAATGGGAATGTAGCGCGCATACCGTCCGGCCGCCTCAGTCAAATGGCAGCAGGCTTGCAAAAGATGGCTTCGGCCGCCGCTACCGTAAAGGTATATCCACTTCTCGCCCCGGCCCTGCGCTTGCTCAGCAAGCTGATTGACTAAAAGACGATGACGTTCCGGCGTATAAAAATTCTCGAAGGTCGCTTCGGTATCAAGCTTTAGCGCCAAGGGCAGCTGCGGACTGGGCATTATTCGGCATCATCCGATGCTGCCATGCTATGTTTCTCGTCGTAAAACTCACTATCTTTATAATAGTCGTGAAGGTGATTGATCATGACCTTTACGACTGCTACTACGGGTAGCGCGAGCAATATGCCGACAAAACCAAATAGCTGTCCGCCCGCCAAAATAGCAAAAATAACAACGACCGGATGCAGGCCTATTTTGTCACCAACAAGCATCGGCGTAAGAACCATTGACTCAAGCGCTTGACCAAGGCCAAACACAGCGGCGACGCCAACCATTGGCCACAAACTGTCAAATTGAAAAAATGCCACTAACCCCGCTGCAGAAATTCCGACAATGACACCCAGATAAGGCACGATACTCGCCAATCCAGCGAGCAGCCCAAGTACGAGGGCGAGCTCAAGCCCCACGATCCAAAGCCCAATGGTATATACCACCGCCAAGGCCAACATCACCAAAAGCTGACCGCGGGCAAACGCGCCGAGAATTTCGTCGCACTGCTTGGCAATAATCACTGTGCGCGCCTCGATTGAGCGCGGCAGCAAATTTCGGATGGCCGCCATGAGCACATCCCAATCCCGCAACAAATAAAACGTAACCACTGGCACAAGGGTTACATTGGCGATCCACGTTAACACCGCCATACTGGAGCCGCTTACCTTGCTCCACAAATAAAACAGTATGCCGCCCGCACTTTCCCAATTTTCACTCAGGGCATCCTTGGCAGCTTCCATTGGCCTTTTCTGTTCGGGCAAATCGAAATATTGGCGCAAAGCAGGCAAGCCTGTGTGCTGAACCCAGGCAATACCGTCGTAAATACGCTCTATTAACAGCTGCACCTGCTCTATCAGTAGCGGCACGGTAACCAGCAGCAACAAAGCCGTCACTAAAGTGAGAGCGACAAACACAGTCACAACCGCTGTGGTTCGCGCCATTCCGCGCGCCTCAAGCCTATCCGCAATGGGATCCCCCATATATGCGAACACTGCGGCAAGTAAAAACGGCATTAAAATTGGCGCCAGCAAATGCACGGTTAAGACAAATCCAATAACCGCGAGTAAACCCCAAACCGGCTTTGAAATAGAAATCACAAGCCGCGACCCGACCATTGATAATGTCCACGCACTGCTCCGGGAAAAGACCCGCTACCCATCGCAGTACTTTCGAGCAAACGTCCATCGAGACTTAAAAAGCGCTTTACTTTTTCCATATCGTCGTTGAGTACCAATTCTAAAATTAACTCATCCTTGTCCAACCACACTGTGTTGGCATGTTGAATGACCGCGAGCCCTTCAAGATAGGTCACTAAGCTAGCGTAACCGCTAAAATCCTTAACACCTGAAACATGAATCATCGTGTTCGCGCTGTTGCCAGCGCTAGCCAACACCGAATAAGTCGCCGCTTGCATATCCGCTAAGTAATCAATCGGCGCCGCCAAAACCTCAGCCTCACCCGCGCCATCGCTATCAAGCTGAGTCGACTCACCCCCTTGTAGCACCGCCCAACTTCCCACCCATTGCCCTGTCGAAAACTGGGACAGGCGACCCATCAAAATAAATGGGGTGGAATAACGGGCAGACGCTGTGCGCACATCCTCAACTGACATTTTCCATAACTGCCCCACACTCAAATTTGCAGAATCAGCGAGATCGAATAAGGGCATTTGCAGTACGAGTCCCCGGCGATTGGCCTCGGCCTCAAGAGCCACCAACAAGCCTTCACCCGCATCGGCACCGACAAAATGTCGACCATCTATCGTGTCCGCAACTAACCACACCAATACTGCAGGACGATTCGCCGACCATATCGGCAGGCCCGCCGATTGCAAAGTAGCGTTAACTTGCCGAGGCGAAAAACTCAGGCTCAAGGCCAATTCGTCTTCACCGTCCGCATTTTTATTGCGCTGGTAGCGGTATTGCGTCATATACGGCTCGGGGTCAGCAAGCGCCGCGGCCACCACTGAGTTGTCTCGCAGCTGCTGACGGCCAGAGACCCGAACAAATACCCGCTCCAGCGCAATTGCCGCGCCTTGTTTCAACGCACCTCGGGACTGAGACTCAACAATAAGTTGCTCGTCGTATAAATTTCCCACGACTGCTGCGCTAAGCTGCCCAGACAAAGCTATAAAAATTGCAAAGGCTGACACCAGCACCCGAATAAATTGCATCACTATATATACGTCCTTTTCCCTGCCGCGATTGGCTATTGTAGCAAGCCACTATGCGATCGTGGTGTCTAGTGGCAAAAAGTCACCTTTTTGCTGCTGAATTAAACTCCCAATCAAGCTAGAATAGCGCCCTCTTAGAGGACAGCCAAACGATTATGACTGACACCAGTAAGCCAAGCTTAAGTTACAAAGACGCCGGCGTAGACATTGATGCCGGTGACGCGCTAGTAGAACGCATTAAAGATGTTGCGAAACGCACCCGCCGCCCAGAAGTGATGAGCGGACTTGGTGGCTTTGGCGCATTATGCCAAATCCCTACTGGATATAAAGAACCCGTTCTTGTATCTGGCACTGACGGTGTCGGCACCAAATTAAAACTCGCGATGGAAGTTGGCATTCACGATACTATCGGCATCGATCTTGTCGCCATGTGCGTCAATGATCTGCTGGTGACCGGTGCCGAGCCCTTATTCTTCTTAGACTACTATGCTACCGGCGCGTTGAATGTCGATATTGCTGCCAGTGTTGTCGGCGGCATCGGCAATGGCTGCGAACAAGCAGGCTGCGCATTAGTCGGCGGCGAAACGGCCGAAATGCCAGGCATGTACGAAGGCGATGACTACGATCTAGCGGGATTCTGCGTTGGCGTCGTAGAAAAAGCCAATATCATCGACGGCAGTTCTGTGCGCATTGGCGACAAGTTGATTGGTGTTACTTCATCTGGCCCGCACTCCAATGGCTACTCTCTGGTTCGCAAAATTATCGAACACAGTGGCGCCAAGCTAGACCAGCCCTTCGGTGACAGCACCCTTGGCGAAACACTGCTCGCACCAACTAAAATTTACATCAAACCGATTCTCCGTGTGATCAAGCAGTACCGTGTTAACGCACTGGCCCACATCACCGGCGGCGGACTACTAGAGAATATTCCACGCGTATTACCGCGCAATACCAAGGCCGTGATCGACGGAAGTAGCTGGGAACGCCCAGCTATCTTCGATTGGTTACAGGAGCAAGGTAATGTCGAATCACGGGAAATGTACCGCACCTTCAACTGTGGCATCGGCATGGTACTCGCCGTCGCGGCAGACGATGCAGAGCGCGTAATAGATATGCTAAATCAACAGGGCGAAACAGCCATGCTGATTGGCAGCATTGAAGCCGCAGGGGAAGACGAGCCAAAAGTCGTTATAGAAGGCCTGTAATTTCATGCCCTGCAAGCTGGTGATTTTGCTGTCTGGCAGCGGTTCTAATTTGCAGGCATTTATTGACGCCTGCAAAAACCAAGACCTCCTGCACAATACGGAAATAAGTGCGGTAATTAGCAACAAGGCCGATGCATTCGGTCTTGTCCGCGCGAAAGAAGCCGGTATCGCAACAGCCTGTATCGATCACAAGCAATTTGCCAGTCGCGAAGATTTCGACGAGGCTCTGCTGCAAAAAATTGATGAATTTGGCGCCGACCTTATTGTGCTCGCTGGATTTATGCGCATTCTCACCCCGCGCTTTGTTCGTCACTATTTAGGACGGCTAATCAACATCCACCCGTCCCTGCTTCCCAAATATCCGGGGCTACACACCCACCAACGCGCCATAGACGCTGGCGACAAAGAAGCTGGCGCCACCGTGCACTTTGTTACTGAAGAATTAGACGGCGGGCCGCCAATAATACAGGCAAAAATACCGATATTTGACGGAGATGATGCTGCAACCCTCGCCGATCGCGTATTGTCCAAAGAGCACACGATCTACCCTTTGGCGGCACAGTGGTTTGCCGAAGGACGCTTGAAGTTGCAGAATTCAAAGGCGGTACTTGATGATAAAAACATTCCCGAAAGCGGCATCCTTTTTCAAACGGACTAGCCTAAGCTCACTGTTATTTGGCGTCTTAATTAACCAATCAATCGCAAGCGGCGGTATCGCTCTGTATCCCGCGAACACCTCCCCTACCGATGCAGCACCTCAAATTCAGTCACTGCAAGCTGTCACGCAAAGCAACACAGCCACTGCACCACAAACCAAAGAAATACTTCCCTACAATGCGGAGTACAAAGTCAGCAGTAATAGCCTCACCACAACAGCAACTCGTACACTCAGTAAACAGGGAAACAACTGGCTGTTATCACAGCACGCAAAACTTATGTTTATCAAGGTCGACGAGGAAAGCCTTATCGAAAGCACCAAAGATGGCTTGCGGCCACTGCACTACGAATACTCGAATAATATGAGTAGCAAGCAAGACCAAAGTATTAATTTTGACTGGGCTAAAAACACCGCCAGCGATAAAAAATACCGCAAACCGTGGTCGTCTAAAGTAAGCACGGACACCTTTGATCAACTTGGCGCGCAGCTAAAAATGCGTGAAGCATTAATCGAAAATCGCCTCGGCAAAAAAATGACCCAAACCGTCGTCAGTCGCGGTAAGCACAAAACCTATACCATCGAAAAAATCGGCGAAGAAACCATAGACAGCCCCGCAGGAAAATTGCGCACCATCAAATTACTGCGCTCACGCCCCGGTAGCAGCAGCGAAACGACGATATGGATGGCCAAGGACTGGAATTACCTAATCGTAAGATTAGAGCAGCGCGAAGATGATGAGGTTTATTCCTTAGAACTAATCAATGCCAGCCTCAATGGTAAATCCGTAACGGGCTTAAGCCAGTAGTTTTTAACCTGGCTCTCTCTTACTCGACAGATAATAAGGCTATACAGATCTGCATAATCCCATCCCCGACCAGATCGGGGATCCATGACTCGAACCTTGATTTACAACACGCAACGTCAAAGGCATTCGCTTACGCTCACATTGGATACTCGGTCGCGGCCGAGTATGACGAAGGCTCCCAATCACGCACACCTCCCAAACCGTCATCCCCGACCCCGATCCGGGATCCATAAACCTCGAAATCTAATTTACTCCGCGCTTGGTAAAATTCAAAAGCATTCGCTTGTGCTCACTCTGGATACTCGGTCGTGGCCGAGTATGACGGCGGGTTTTAATGGATATCTAAGCAATTCCAATTACCGTCATCCCCGACCCCGATCGGGGATCCATAAACCTCGGACTTTGAATTACGCCGCATTTCGCAAAACCCAAAGGCATTCGCTCACGCTCATCCTGGATACCCGATCAAGTCGGGTATGACGATAGCTGCCTGAGTGCGCTAACAGCGCATCAGGTCTTTGGAAGGGTCACTCCCGTCTGGCCCTGATACTTGCCGCCGCGATCTTTGTAGCTGACTTCGCAAATTTCGTCAGATTCAAAGAACAGCATCTGCGCCACGCCTTCGTTAGCATATATCTTTGCTGGCAAGGTTGTGGTGTTTGAAAATTCCAAAGTCACATGCCCTTCCCACTCCGGCTCTAGCGGCGTGACATTCACGATAATGCCGCAGCGCGCATACGTAGACTTGCCCAAACACATGGTTAACACACTGCGAGGAATACGAAAGTATTCAACCGTGCGCGCCAGTGCAAACGAGTTTGGCGGAATAATACAGTAGTCGGCGGTGATATCGACAAAGCTTTTTTCATCAAACGCTTTGGGATCTACCGTCGCAGAATAAGTATTTGTAAATACTTTAAACTCGTTTGAACAGCGCACATCGTAGCCGTAGCTAGACGTGCCGTAAGAGATAATTTTAGCGTCGTCGCGAGTACGAATCTGCCCTGGCTCAAAAGGCTCAATCATGCCCTCGCTCTCTGCCATGCGGCGAATCCACTTGTCAGCCTTAATACTCATTGCATCCCCTCTTGACGGTAATTCATTTCAATTTTTAAATTGGCTATCGCGACGATATTAATCATCGCTGATCGAAATATTCGGAAAAGCATTACTCTGCACGCGCTGGCGCTTGGCCAACTCGGCGGTCATGCTGATGGCAACCTGCCGATATAACATCGCCGCATCGCTATCTGGATGAGCGGCTAACACCGGCTTACCGCAATCTGCCTGTTCGCGAATTTGCATTGAAAGAGGCAGAGAGCCCAACATCGGCACATCATAAGATTGCGCCATACGCTCGCCGCCGCCTTGACCAAATACATGCTCGTGATGGCCGCACTGGCTGCAAATATGCACTGCCATATTTTCAATAATACCCAACACCGGCACCGAGACCTTGCGAAACATTTCAATACCTTTCTTGGCATCTAATAGCGCGATATCTTGCGGCGTCGTCACCACTACCGCGCCAGACACCGGTACTTTTTGCGAAAGCGTCAATTGAATATCGCCCGTGCCCGGCGGCATATCAATAATTAAATAATCCAAATCCTGCCAATACGTCTGATTCAACAACTGCTGCAGCGCGCCAGTCGCCATCGGCCCACGCCATACCATCGGTGTATCGGCCGTCACCAAATAGCCCATCGACATCGACTGCACGCCATAGGCTTCAATCGGCAATAAATAATGCGTGCCATACTGCTTTGGACGCTGCCCCTCAGGGATTCCCAACATCATTTGCACGCTGGGGCCATAAATATCAGCGTCCAACAAACCTACCCGCGCGCCTTCAGCAGCCAGAGCCAAGGCTAGATTCACAGACGTAGTAGACTTGCCGACTCCGCCCTTGCCAGACGCGACCGCGATAATATTACGGACATTTTCCATACTCTTAATATTTTGCTGCGCTGCATAGGGCAAAATTTTCCATGTCACCCGAGCTGTTACAGCATCTACGCCAGCGATAGATTTAAGACTTTCAGCAATCGCCGCTTCATATTGCTGCTGCGCACTTTTTGCGGGAAAACCAAGCTCAAACACCACATCGACACGGTCGCCGCTGACAAGCAAGGACACAATATCGGCAAGCTCAGCCAGTGGCGAAACCAAACCGGGCAGCACAACCGCCATCAGTTGCTCGCGTACTCTGGATTCCAGCGCTGCCGTCATATCTTTCCCCTGCCTTTAATAAATAGTGAATCAGCCGGCGAGTATACGCCCCGCACCCATATCGAACAACGCCGAGACAGATGCGCCAAGCAGTCAAAAACGCTATAATCTCGCGCCTTTAAGTCCATTCAAGCCAGCGACCACATGCAGTCGCGGCTAGTACCACTAAACAAGGAAACCCATGTCGCGCAAGATTCTGGTCACCAGTGCCCTGCCCTACGCCAACGGCCCACTTCATCTCGGTCATTTACTGGAATCTATCCAGACCGATATTTGGGTGCGTTACCAGAAATTACGCGGCAATGACTGCATTTATTTATGCGCCGACGACGCCCACGGCACCGCCATCATGCTCACGGCAGAAAAACTCGGCATTACCCCAGAAGAGCAAATTGCGCGGGTAAAAGCCGAGCACGAGCGCGATTTAGCGGGTTTTCATATCCGCTTCGACAATTACCACTCCACCCATTCACCTGAGTGCCAACATTACTCAGAAGAAATTTATCGCCGCCTCGATGCCAACGGCCATATTGAGCGCCGCGACGTCACCCAACTTTTCGACCCAGAAAAGAATTTATTTTTAGCCGACCGCTACATCAAAGGCACTTGCCCCAAGTGTAAAACCGACGACCAATACGGCGATAACTGTGAAGCCTGTGGCGCGACCTACACGCCAGCGGAATTAATAAACCCGCGTTCAGCAATCTCTGGCGCCACCCCAATCGAAAAAAGCTCCACGCACTTTTTCTTTAAACTCGGCGACTTTGAAAACCTCCTGCGCAACTGGACCGACAGCGACGCGCTGCAACCGCAAATTGCAAACAAGTTACGCGAGTGGTTAGACGCTGGCCTGCAAAGCTGGGATATATCCCGCGACGCACCCTACTTCGGTTTTGAAATTCCCGGCGCACCCGGTAAATTTTTCTACGTGTGGCTAGATGCCCCCATCGGCTATATGGCCAGCTGCGCCAACTGGTGCGAGAAAAACGGCCGCGACTTTAATGAATACTGGGGTACAGACTCCACCGCCGAGCTTTACCACTTTATTGGTAAAGACATTATCAATTTCCACGGCCTGTTTTGGCCCGCCATGCTGGATTCAGCCGGCTTCCGCCAGCCCACCGCGATTTACGCCCACGGCTTTTTAACCGTGAACGGCAAGAAAATGTCCAAATCTCGCGGCACATTCATAAAAGCGGAAACCTACCTAAAGCATTTACCCGCAGAATATTTGCGCTACTACTTTGCCGCCAAACTGTCTGGCGCCGTAGATGACATCGACCTTAATCTGGAAGATTTCATCAATCGCGTGAATTCTGACCTGGTCGGCAAACTCGTCAACATCGCCAGCCGCAGCGCCAAGTTTGTGCAAAAAGGCAATGACGGCAAACTCAGCGCCACCCAGCACAATGCCGCACTGTGGCAGCAAGTCACGGGCGCCAGCGAAACCATCGCCCAGCTTTACGAGCAGCGCGAGTACAGCAAAGCCGTGCGCGAAATCATGGCTTTGGCAGACGCCACTAATGAATACTTTGACGCCTGCGAACCGTGGAAGCTGGCCAAATCCGATGACACCATCGGCCAAGCAGCCGACGTCGCGTCACAGTGCATCGACCTATTCCGGGTACTCACCACCTATCTTTCACCGGTATTGCCTGAACTAGCTAAGCAGGCCGAGCAATTTTTAAATATCCCGCTGACTTGGCAGGGCGAGTTTGCGCCGCTGCACAATCACAGCATTGAGCCGTTCAAAGCGATGATGAGTCGGGTCGACGCCGACAAGGTTGCGGCGATGGTGGCCGAAAGCAGTGACAACTCACCTGCGCCGACACCTGTCGCCAAACCGAAAAAGGCGGCGAAAGACAAAGACACGGGTATAGCCGACACAATCGCCTACCCCGACTTTGCTAAAATTGATTTGCGTGTAGCGGAAATCGTCGCAGCAGAGGCCGTTGAAGGCGCGGACAAATTGCTAAAACTGACTCTCAGCTTAGGTGATTTGGGCACTCGCCAAGTCTTTGCCGGTATTAAAACCGCGTACAATGCCGAGCAGTTGGTGGGGAAACTTACCGTGATGGTCGCCAACCTGGAGGCGCGCAAGATGCGCTTTGGCATGTCTGAAGGCATGGTGCTAGCCGCCGGCCCTGGCGACCAAGAGATATGGTTGCTCAGCCCCGACAGCGGCGCCAAAGCGGGCATGAAAATTCAGTAAGCGCATACACCTGCCCACCAAAGGCAGGTGAAATGCATTACCGCTTTTTAAATTGAACGCTTGATCGAAATAAACTAAGATCGCCCGATAATGACGATCTGGCCCGCAATACTGCGTATTGACCAGCCAGAGTAGATTTCGCATAAGCGATGCAAAGGTGAGGCTAAAAATTGTGTTAGCAGACTATTCACTATTGTTAATCAGCGCCATTCTGGTTAACAACTTCGTACTGGTGCAGTTTCTGGGCCTGTGCCCGTTCATGGGCGTGTCTAATAAACTCGAAACTGCCATCGGCATGTCTAGCGCCACCACCTTTGTACTCACCCTCGCGTCTATTTGCAGCTGGCTAACCTATGAGTGGCTACTCATTCCACTCGGCCTGGAATACTTGCGCACTATCACCTTTATTCTTGTCATCGCGGTGGTTGTGCAATTCACTGAAATGGTGGTGCGCAAAACCAGCCCCATGCTCTACAAGGTACTGGGGGTATTTTTACCGCTGATCACCACCAACTGCGCGGTATTAGGTGTCGCTCTACTCAACATCAACAAAGACCACAGCTTCGTCGAATCAACCCTATATGGCTTCGGCGCCGCTGCCGGCTTCTCTATGGTATTGGTGTTATTCGCCGCCATGCGCGAACGCATCACCGCTGCCGACGTACCCGCCCCATTTAAAGGCCCCGCCGTCGGTATGATTACCGCCGGTCTGATGTCGCTCGCCTTTATGGGCTTTGCAGGATTGGTATAGGCTGCAAACATGATTGAACTGATTGCCCAAAACCCGTTTTTAGCCTCGCTGCTGGCCCTAGTCGGCCTCGGTTTGGTATTCGGCGCACTGCTGGGTTTTGCCGCGGTGAAATTTAAAACTGAAGGCAACCCCATCGCCGAACAAATCGAATCGCTGCTGCCGCAAACCCAGTGCGGACAGTGCGGCTACCCCGGCTGTCGTCCCTACGCGCAAGCTATCGCCGAGGGCGACGATATCAATAAATGCCCACCGGGCGGCGAAGCCACCATCGCCGCCCTCGCTGATTTACTCGGTGTAGAAGCCAAGCCACTAGACGCCGCTGAAGAAGCCGTACCCTCGGTTGCCTTTATTCGGGAAGCGGAATGCATTGGCTGCACAAAATGTATTCAGGCCTGCCCTGTGGATGCCATTCTCGGCTCTGCCAAGCACATGCACACCGTCATCGCCAGTGAATGCACCGGCTGTGATTTGTGCGTAGAACCTTGCCCAGTAGACTGTATCGACATGCTCCCCATCCAGACCAGCCTGCAAACCTGGCATTGGGACAAGCCCAAGCCCGCAGAGGATCTTATCGCTTCGGATCGCGGCACCACGAAACAAAGTGGAGCTGCGGTATGAGAAAAATATGGGATATTCACGGCGGCATTCACCCCGCAGAAAACAAACATCAGTCGCTACACAACCCAATTGAAAATGCCGGCATTCCACCGCAACTCATTCTGCCCCTAGCGCAACATATCGGCGCGCCAGCCAGCCCGATAGTTAATGTCGGCGACCGCGTCCTTAAAGGCCAGATGATTGCCGAAGCCAAAGGCTTTGTCAGCGCGCCAGTTCACGCGCCAACATCCGGCATTATTGCCGCCATCGAATCTCGCGTTATTCCGCATCCATCGGGCATGAGCGCTAGCTGCATTGTGATCGACACCGACGGCAAAGACGAATGGATCGCCCACCAAGGCCTTGAAGATTACACCCAGCTCAGCAAGATAGAATTAGTCGACCGCGTTCGCCAAGCCGGTATTGCGGGTATGGGCGGTGCGGGTTTTCCCGCTGCGGTTAAACTCAGCACCCGCGACGACAAGCCGATAGAAACGCTAATTCTGAACGGCACCGAGTGCGAACCCTACATCACCGCCGATGACATTCTGATGCGCGAACGCGCTGCGGAAATCATCGCCGGTGCCGAAATACTTCGGCACCTGATTAAGCCCAGTAAAGAAACCCTGATTGGCGTAGAAGACAATAAACCGGAAGGCATCGCCGCGCTTAAAAAAGCGGCTGAAGGCACGGGTATTGAGATCGTGGTATTCCCGACCAAATACCCATCCGGCGGTGAAAAACAGCTGATTCAGATTTTGACCGGCAAAGAAGTCCCCTCCGGCGGCTTGCCGTCAGACGTCGGCATTGTGTGTCAAAACATCGGCACCGCAACCGCCATTTACCGCGCTATTCGTTTTGGCGAGCCGCTTATTTCACGGATCACCACCGTCACAGGCGAAGCCTGCGGCCAGCCACAAAATTACGAGGTTTTGCTCGGTACGCCGGTTCAGTATTTATTAGATAAAAGCGGCTTCGACAAAGACAATTGCATCCGCTTAATTATGGGCGGCCCCATGATGGGCTACACGCTACAAGACACGGCGGTGCCCATTGTAAAAACCAGTAACTGCGTGCTGGCGCCAACCGTGGCCGAGCTGCCACCACCACCGCCTGCGCAAGCGTGTATCCGTTGCGGCATGTGTGCAGAAGCCTGCCCTGTATCGTTGCTACCTCAGCAAATGTACTGGTTCGCGCGCGCCCAAGAACACGAAAAGCTCGAGGATCATCAACTCTTCGACTGCATTGAATGCGGCGCGTGTTCGTTTGCCTGCCCAAGTAATATCCCATTGGTGCAGTACTACCGCGCATCAAAAGCCGAAATTCGCCAAGCTCAGCAAGACAAGATTAAAGCCGAGCGCTCAAAAGAACGCTTTGAAGCACGCACCGCCAGATTAGAACAGGAAGAGGCTGAAAAAGAAGCCAAACGCGCAGCCCGAATGGAAGCGGCGAAAGCCAAAGCAGCCGCCGCGGCAAACGCACCAGAAGCCGGCAAGGCCGATATCATCCAAGCGGCAATAGAGCGCAGCAAGGCCAAAAAAGCCGAATCGACGGACCCCGCTCAAGCCGCCATCGCTCGCGCGCAAGCCAAACGTGATGGCAATGCCGAGGAAGAAAGCCCGCAAGAGAAAACCGAGCGCCTGCAAAAATTATTAGCGAGCGCAGAGAAGCGCCTCGCAGCAGCAAAAGAAAAACTCGCTCTAGCCCAGGAACAGCAAAACGAGAATGCAGACGCCTTTGCAACGGCGGTAAGTAAAACTGAAGAGAAGCTCGCCGCCACTCAAAAAGAACTGAGCGAGCACGAAGCGAGTTTAGTGCCGACAAAAGCGGCACCCGCGAGCGACAGTGCCGATCCCGCGCAGGCTGCGATCGCCAGAGCACTGGCAAAGCGCGCTGGCGCTAGCGCAGATGAAAGTGACGAAGACAAAACCACGCGCTTGCAAAATACCGTCGCCAGTACCGAAAAACGCCTAAGCGCCGCACAAGAAAAATTGGCCTCGGCGCAGGAGCAGAACGACGCCAATGTCGCCGCCTTTGCGACTGGTGTTGAGAAAACTCAGGCGAAACTCGACACAGCCAAAAAAGAACTAAGCGACCATCTCGCCACACTGAAAACGAGCAGTGCGAGCGAACCGGTAGCGAGCGACGATCCGGTTCAAGCTGCCATCGAGCGCGCCAAAGCGGCTCGTGAAGCACAAGCGAACATGAGCGACGCCGACAAAATTAAACAGACCATCGAGTCCCTGGAAAGCCGCATCGCCCGCACCAAAGAGAAACTTGAAGCGGCGCGTGCAGAAGGCGATGACAAAGCCGACATATTGGCCGACTCGCTAGTTAAACTAGAAGATAAATTGGCCGCCGCTCAGCAAACGCTGAGCGAAACCTAGAATACGAGCACGAATGAGACTATGGGATTTTTAAAAGTCAGTTCACCACACGCCCACGGGCCAATGAGCACCGCGCGAGTCATGCGCTTGGTGCTGCTGGCAACCATTCCCGGTCTGTTTTCGCTAACGTGGTTTTTCGGTTTCGGCAGCCTCGTCAACGTGCTTTGGGCCAGCATTACCGCACTGGCATTTGAAGCCCTGGCTTTAAAATGGCGCAAGCGCCCCATCGGATTTTATCTCAACGACTACAGCGCACTCGTCACCGCTTTTTTATTAGGTATCGCGCTACCACCTGGATCACCATTTTGGCTGATCATGATCGGCACCGGCTTTGCCATTCTTATCTGTAAACAACTCTACGGCGGCATGGGCTACAATCCATTCAACCCAGCCATGGCGGCTTACGTCATGCTGCTCATTTCCTTCCCAGTACAAATGACCACATGGCTTGCGCCCCAGGGCAGCTTTGCTGGCGACCTGTTAGGGCCGATAGACGCCCTGCGCTACTGCTTTGGATTCGGTCGCGACAGCATCGACGCCATCACGATGGCAACGCCGCTAGATGTGCTCAAACAAAACGATTCACTGCTGATAGAGGATCTTTGGCAGGGGTCTGCTCAGTTCGGCCAGTTTGCTGGCATCGGCTGGGAATGGGCTAACATCGGCTTTTTACTCGGCGGCATGTATTTATTGTATCGGCGGGTATTTACCTGGCATGCGCCGATCAGCATGCTGGCATCGCTAACTATTATATCCGCCTTATTTTACGATGGCGGCAGCTCCGCTTCTGGCGGTTCACCGCTGTTTCACCTGCTCAGCGGCGCCACCATGCTCGGCGCATTTTTTATTGTGACCGACCCTGTTACCTCGGCGGTATCGAATAGTGGCCGCGTCATTTACGGCGCACTGATTGGCATTTTGGTTTACATCATTCGAGTGTGGGGCAACTACCCTGACGCGGTGGCATTCGCAGTTCTATTGATGAACTTCGCGGCGCCCTTTATCGATCACTACACCCAGCCAAGAACCTACGGACATAAACTGAAGGATCAGCAGGGAGGAAAGTCATGAATATCCTCGGCCGATCCATCACCAAAAACGGCATCTTGCTCGGCGTCTTCGCCGTCGTCACCACCGGTGTTATCGCGGGAACGTATTTATCGACCCGCGGTTTAATCCAAGACAATATCCGCCACGCAGAAGAGAGTGCACTACTAGAACTCTTCCCAAAATCGAGCCACGACAACTCCATGCTAGACGACGCCATAAGCGCCAGCGACAGTGAGCTCTTAGGCCTGCGGGAAAGCAAAAAGCTCTACCGCGCAAGTATGAACGGCAAATTTGTCGGCGCCATACTGCCCGCCACCGCCCGTGATGGCTACACCGGCGATATCGATATGATTGTCGGCATTACCGAAGATGGCACCATCTCTGGCGTGCGCGTACTCTCTCACCGCGAAACACCGGGCCTCGGCGACCAAGTCGATTACAAAAAAAGTCATTGGGTAGATGGCTTTCTGGGTAAAAGCCTAAGCAACCCAGAAGAATCAAAATGGGCGGTTAAAAAAGACAAGGGCGTGTTCGACCAATTCACCGGCGCGACCATTACCCCCCGCGCCGTTACCAACGCCGTACACAAAGCGTTACAGTATTACGACGCCAATAAAGCGCAAATCATCAATGCCGTCGCAGCAAATACGAGCGAACAGCAAGTAAGTACCGACGCAGGAACTCAACCATGAGTGATATCAGTTACCGCGAGATCTCCCTAAACGGTCTATGGAAAAACAACCCGGCCATCGTTCAGCTGCTAGGCTTGTGCCCTTTGCTCGCCGTCACCGGCTCGGTCATCAACGCCTTAGGCATGGGCATAGCCACGATGTTAGTGCTTACCGTCTCTAACACCGCCGTCTCCATGATCCGCAGCTTCGCCTCAGACGCCATCCGCCTGCCCGCCTTCGTCATGATCATCGCGGCAGCAGTTACCTGCATAGAACTGCTCATGCAGGCCTTCTCCTACGAACTATTCCAAATACTCGGTATCTTCCTGCCGCTTATTACCACCAACTGCGTCATCCTCGGCCGCGCAGACGCCTTCGCCTGCAAAAACAAAGTCCTGCCCGCCATGTACGACGGCTTTATTATGGGCGTCGGCTTCGCCTTCATCTTAATGTTGCTAGGCGCCGTCAGAGAAGTGATCGGCACCGGCGCCATCTTCGCCAATATGGATTTATTATTTGGCGAAGGCGCAAAGAGCTGGAAAATTGTTTTAGTAGACGACTACACCGCCGTGCTAGTCGCCATACTGCCACCCGGCGCCTTCATCTTTACTGGGATGATCATCGCCCTGAAAAACATCATCGACACCGGCATTAAAAATCGTGAAGCGGCGAAGACCGAGAAAGTTGCGCCGACTAGCCGGCGCGTTAGGGTGACTGGGAATATTAGTTAAGGCTTGGGGAATGTCGGGAGTTGGGCGTCTGACGTAACGCAATTCGCTAACGCTCACTCTGGATCCCCGATCGGGGTCGGGGATGACGGCGGGTTTTTTAAAGTTTTGAATGGTCGGGGCTGTACTGGCTTAACGACGTGGCTTTAACAGCTAAGGGATAACGCAGTTTTGAAGGCGCAGGGGTTGCGCCACCATCAACCTCAACGCCTCATCAACGCACATCGCCATCGCCATCAACGGCCCTCCAGCATCAACGCCCAAAAGCCGTCACCATCAACGACCCAAACCTGTCATCCTCAACGCCCCACCATCCTCATCCTCAACGCCCCACCATCGTCATCCTCAACTCGATTGAGGATCCACATACCACGGGCCTTACCCAACTTCATACTTTGGTATAACCACCGGCATTCGTTGCGCTCACGGCTACAACCCACCGACCTAGCCTCAGTCCTTCTCGTCTGACCTCAGACACCAGACTCCCTGGTGACACAAAAGCCCTAACCAGCTTACATAAGCGAGATAAAAACTAGCGTCAGTCCCTGCAAGCAGTGTAGATTAAGCCCTTGTAAAAACCCTGATTAAAACTGATCACTGCAATAATTAGCCACGCCTCAAATTAGGTAAATAATGAGCTCCGCAAGCCTGTTACAACGAATCAATAACAAAGAGGCTGTTATCGGCGTATTCGGCCTGGGTTACGTAGGCCTCCCCCTCGCCCTTTGTTTTGCCGAGGCGAATTACAAAGTCATTGGCTTCGACACCGACGCCGCAAAACCCAAGCAGCTGTCAGAAGGCCAAACCTACCTTACGCATATCGCCGCTGAACGAATTCAAGCAGCAATCCAGGACAACTTTTCGGCAACATGCGACTATGCCCAAGCCAGCCAACTGGATGCCATCATTATCTGCGTACCCACACCACTCAACAAATACCGTGAACCCGATTTAAGCTACGTAACCAACACTGTCAGCCAGTTACTGCCATATTTAAAAGCGCAGCAAATACTGTCGCTAGAAAGCACCAGCTACCCAGGTACAACAGAAGAGCTCGTTCGTCCATTAATTGAATCCAAGGGATTCACCATTGGCGAAGATTACTATCTAATCTATTCACCTGAACGAGAAGACCCCGGCAATAGCCACTATACAACCCAAACAATACCGAAAGTCTGTGGCGGCGAAACACCGGCTTGTTTGAACGCCGGTGTGAAATTATACGAAAGTATTATAAATACCGTCGTGCCAGTCAGCTCGACAAAAACCGCTGAAATGGCCAAGCTACTGGAAAACATCTACCGCGCCGTCAATATCGGCCTGGTCAATGAAATGAAAGTGGTTGCCGACAAAATGGGCATCAACATCCACGAAGTCATCGACGCCGCCGCCACCAAACCATTCGGCTTCACCAAATTCACCCCCGGCCCCGGCCTAGGCGGACACTGCATTCCCATCGATCCATTCTACTTAACATGGAAGGCGAGAGAATACGGCATACATACTCGCTTTATAGAGCTAGCTGGTGAAGTAAACCGCGCCATGCCTGAATGGGTAGTACAGAAAACGGCAGACGCACTCAACGAACACGGCAAGGCGGTAAAAGGCAGTAAAATATTAATCTTGGGATTGGCTTATAAAAAGAATGTGAGTGATTCACGGGAAGCGCCAGCGTTTGAAATTATTGCCAAGCTAAAGGCGAAAGGCGCTGAAGTAGATTACAGCGATCCGCATATACCGCAGTTTCCGAAGAAACGAGATTACAGTTTTAATATGCAGTCCATCGAATTAACACCAGATAATCTCCAACAATATGATTGCGCAATATTGGTTACTAACCATGACAACTTTGACTACCCAATGATTACCCAAAAAAGCAAAATGGTAATCGATACTCGAAACCACCTGACCCGTGACGCACATATAATTCCTGCTTAGCAGCTGCGCGATAATCTGATACGCCAAGCACAATTTATACAGGTGCAAAAAGTGCCACTCACAAAATACCGAGACATAGGGAAAGCAATTGATTCATATCATCCTTGGCACCAAAGCCCAACTGATCAAAATGGCACCAGTCATGGTTGAGCTGAATGCACAGGACGTTCCCTATCGATTCATCTCTACGGGCCAACACCGCGACACCATGACCGAGATTCTAAAGAACTTCGGCCTGCGAGGACCCGACTACACCCTATATCACGGCAAAGACATTACCTCAATTCTCAGCATGGCCGTGTGGGCAAGTCGAATACTGTTAACCACCTTATTCAAAAAGCGGCAAATTTTTGGCGAGCAGAGCAAAGGCATTGTCCTTGTCCATGGCGATACTTTCTCAACGCTGCTGGGCGCCTTGATGGGAAAATTCGCTCGCCTACCTGTCGGCCATGTCGAATCTGGACTCAGATCGCACAACTGGTTCCACCCCTTCCCCGAGGAATTGACCCGCGCCCTGGTATTCAGGCTGAGTGACTACTACTTCTGCCCAGATGAAAATGCGGTAGCAAACCTATCAGCGTACCGGGGCACCAAAATCAACACGGGCGCCAACACTCTGCTCGACGCCCTGCGCTTGGCAGAAGCACACATCGACAACAGCGAAGTCAGCATCCCACAGGAAGCGTACGCCGTCGTATCGCTGCATCGGTTCGAAAACATACGCAACGAGCGAGCATTGAAGAGAGTGATTGAACTGGTGGAGCAGGTGGCCCGGTATGACATCAAGCTGCTATTCATTTTGCACAAACCCACAGAGCAGAAACTCAGGAAATTTGACCTCTACCATCGACTAGATGACAATCCAAACATTGAACTGCGACAGCGCTACGACTACTTTAAATTTATCAAATTGATCAAGCACAGCGAATTTGTAGTCAGCGACGGAGGCAGCAATCAGGAAGAATGTGCGTATTTAGGCAAGCCTACGTTACTATTGAGAAAAGCTACAGAACGAACGGAAGGTATTGGAAGCAATTGTGTTATTAGCAAATATGACATCGAAAAAATCGATGCCTTTTGCGACACCTACAAGCAACTACAGGGGCCTGCATTATCCTCACCCCAGCAGCCAAGCAATACAATTGTTTTTCACCTGCGAAAACTACAACAATGAATCGCCGATCCCAGAAATATCCATTGAAAGTCAACCACGGGTCAATCCAAATAGAAATCTAATTGTCGGCGTGCATTTCTGAAGGAATATTCATCTATAAAAATATAAACAAACCGAAAGAGTCCAGAAATTTATTCACTGAAACTCACAAATTCTTAGTCTTAAATATTTTTCAGAGAAAATATATGTTAAAAGAACCGCAATCGACGAACCAATGGATAATAATCGGTGGATGCCCAAGAAGTGGCACTACCATGCTGGGATTACTTCTAAACACCGCAAGAAACATTGTAAACGCTCAATAAACCCCATCTAATATCGTTGCCGCCTAGAAGCTACTCTG
>NZ_CAXBHN010000028.1:0-37359 GCF_963975605.1 uncultured Zhongshania sp.
TTCGGGTCACTCGCTCTGCTACGATTGAGGTTCGGCGGGTGGTTTACTCAGTACCAGTACTTGATATACCTGTACGTGCGGGGCTGCTAACACACAGCGATGTTAAGCGCGTCAATAACTACATGCTGCGCGCAAGAGACAAACAGAAAGCGGGACTTACCCCCGCTGACACAATACTCGACAGCATTTGGCAATGGCATAATTTAAGATATGGTCAGTCATATTATGCACAGTTTTTGGCCTCCCCAGAAACCTGGTCATATATCATCGGTTCCGGACTGGTGAAAGAAGAGGATCTAAACTCTGAACTGCTATCGAGCCGATTTTTTCCAATCAGCAATGCACCCACTTGGTGGCCTTTGTTGGAATTTGGAACGCTCTCTCAAGCCAAATACGACGTCGCTCTCGATGCCCTACACCGCTGTTTCCAAAATAATGGTTTTTCAAATTCAGCGTTCTTGCTGCATGGGGTCGGACTTCTTCTAGAGCTGAGAAAAACAGTGGCGGCTGAATGGGACGAAGAACGAATTTTGAAGGAAGCCACTACTTACATTGACACGGTAACAGCTGCTGGGTGCTTAGATACGTTTATAGTTGAGCTTGAACGTGGATGGGCCGACCACTATGCAGGCTGGCAATTTTACAGCCGTAATGATCCCGTTTTTGAAGCGACCCGCAAGCACATTGATGAGGCAATGTTGAACTCTAAAATTGTTCTACTTAAAGACCAAGCAAGGTCTCTTCTAGAGCTGCTACGTAAAGATACAGAAGCCTTCATTGAACAAATTAACCTGGAAGCTTACAACGACCGTAATGTTTACCATTCTCACTCCGTCTTTTCCTACTTCGACACAGTGGAATTTATGGACTGCATTCTCAAAGTCGATGCATTGCGTATGCAATTGCGTATGGGCATTCATTCACGCATAACAAGATCAGCTGTACACAGGATCAACGAAATTGAACGCGATTGGTTCACAAAATTGTTTATATACGCCCGGGGAATGGAGGTTCCACAGGAAAACAGCTTAAGTTATCAGCTGTTGCTTCAAAGTATTTCACTTTGGGAGGACGCTCTACAAAGCCAGAACCCGGTGGAACTAGCGGCAGATTGACGCGCGCGGGGTTGGCATAGATATGGTAGGTCATCATTTCGTTGATGTGAGGTGTACCCGAACTGGCTTCTGCGGCCGGTTACCTTGTATTGCATGTCGATCAATGGACTTTCCAGAGGTAACTAGACACTTTCTAGCTTGGTTGGCATTTCCTTAACCCGCACCTCCAGCTTAACAAATGGCATTTTGCTAAAGTACCGTACCGTTACAAATTAAGGTCACATGCGAAACGTTAACGCTACAAATCAGGTAAGCACAAAAAAGCCCTCTCTATGTTTACACACAAAAGGGCTTTGATTTTTCAAAATAGACAACAAAAACAACGAGTTACGGCCAGGCAGAATTGATTCACCTTTACACAACAATGTTTATGTCATTCAGAACGGGATATCATCATCAAAATCATCAAAGCCACCTGCTGGCGGAGCGCTTTGCGCTGGCGCCTGACTCTGCGGCGGAGGCGCGCGACGCGGTGCAGGTGATGCCTGTGCCGGAGCTTGTGACGAATAACCACTATCGTTGTAGCTGTTGTCACCACCGGCACCGCCACGACTATCGAGCATTTGCATTTCTGCCGCCACAATTTCAGTGGTGTATTGGTCAACACCCTCTTTGTTCTGCCACTTACGAGTACGCAAAGAGCCCTCAAGGTAAATCTTAGAACCTTTCTTTAAATACTCACCGGCAATCTCTGCCAGGCGGTTAAAAAACACCACCCGATGCCACTCTGTGCGCTCTTGTGGTTGACCGCTTTGCTTGTCTTTCCACGTCTCGCTCGTCGCCACTGTCACATTGGTAACCGCGCCGCCAGATGGCATATAACGGGTTTCAGGATCCTGGCCCAGATTCCCCACCAGGATAACTTTATTCACTCCACGCGCCATGCGCCACCTCCTATTATTTCTATCACCGCGACCACTGCTGTCGCAAAAATTAACTATACCGGATTCTAGCGCTATTAGCTGCTGAGGCGTATTCCCTCAGGCAAAGAAGCCGGGTCGAACTCCGAGCCAACCCGCAAATAGGCTAGTTGCTCGCTTTCAAGTATGGTGATATCAACCGCACCCGGCAAAAGCAGAAGCTCTTGACGTAGCGTGGCGGAATCCCATGCGCCGAACTGCCAATATAAAACCACATTCTCAGATTTAGCCGGAACCGTCATACCCCAAGCGACAAACAACCAGATCCCAGCGAGTATTGCCGCGCCAACAAATAATGCCGTCACGCCCCAGCGCCCAAACAGTCCGCCACCGAGGGCGCCACCGCAAAAAGCGCCAAAAAACTGGAATGTCGAGTACACCCCCATTGCCGTTCCTTTACCACCAGGATAAACCGTTTTACTAACTAAGGAAGGCAATGAGGCTTCAAGTAAATTAAATGCAACAAAGAAAATAGTGATCATCGACACCAAATACCAATAATCTTTGGCTAGCCATGTCGCTGCAAACAACACGAACATGATTGCAAAGATTGCAGACAAAAATATCTGCTTCATGCGACCATATTTTTCAGCGCAGATAATCAACGGCACCATGCCGATGAATGCCAACACCATCACCGGCAAATACATTTTCCAATGATCGCTGCGCACCAGCCCCTGATCTTCAAGCAAGCTCGGCACCGCTACAAATATCGCCATCAGCACCGCGTGCAATGTAAAAATCCCAAGGTTTAAGCGCATCAAATTACTGTCGCGCAAGCAGCGCCCAAGCAAGCCACTTAGCGATTGGCTATCTGCATCTAAGCCACTACTAATATTTGGTGTCGGCACCAGCCACAAGGTAATAACTACACCAATCACCGCCAGCAATGAAGTGAGCAAAAATAGCCCAGAGACGCCGAATGATGCTGCTACAAGAGGTCCCAGCACCATCGCCACCGCGAAAGAAACACCAATACTGCCCCCAATTGCCGCCATTGCCTTGGTGCGATGTTGTTCGCGAGTAAGGTCGGCAAGCAATGCGGTCAGCGTACTCGCAATTGCCCCAGTACCCTGCAGCAAGCGCCCAAAGATCACGGTGATAATATTATCGGCGCTTGCCGCTACGATTCCACCTGCAGCAAACAGAAGCAGCCCAGCAATAATAACCGGTTTGCGCCCGATTCGATCCGACAGCATGCCGAGCGGCACTTGCAGCGCCGCCTGCCCCAAGCCGTAAATTCCTAAGGCCAACCCTACGAGTACCGGCGTGCTGTGATTGTACTCACTCGCGTACAAACTTAAGACCGGTAAAAGCATGAACAAGCCGAGCATTCGAAACGCATACAATGTCGCCAGTGAAGCGACTGAACGACGCTCGGCTGCGCTCATCGTGTGATGACTCAAAGGAGGGATCCTGAATACGAGAATAAATAAACGCCGATTCTAACAGCTAAACCCCATATGAAAAACCGCTATCAAAAAAGCGTAGCTTATTTTGCGCCCGACTCCACCGTCACCGTATAATGTCGGGTTTACCGGCTGGGAATTACTATGGATCGGATTATCGTTCGCGGTGCCCGCACCCACAATTTAAAAAACATAGACCTCGACATTCCCCGCGACAAACTAGTGGTGATTACAGGCTTATCTGGCTCAGGTAAATCGTCACTCGCCTTTGACACGCTGTACGCCGAGGGCCAACGCCGCTACGTGGAGTCACTTTCAACCTACGCGCGACAATTTTTGTCGATGATGGAAAAGCCTGACGTCGACCACATTGAAGGTTTATCGCCAGCAATATCGATAGAGCAAAAATCTACCTCCCACAACCCGCGCTCAACAGTCGGCACCATTACTGAAATTTACGACTATCTGCGCCTGCTATTTGCACGCGCGGGCGAACCACGCTGCCCAGATCACAACACCGCGCTGTCTGCACAAACCGTGAGCCAAATGGTTGATACCGTGCTGGCCTTGCCAGAGGGCAGCAAGATGATGCTGCTCGCACCCGTTATTCAAAATCGCAAAGGTGAACATTTACATACCTTTGAAAAATTGCGCAGCCAAGGTTTTGTCCGCGCACGTGTGAACGGCATCGTCACTGATTTAGATGATCTGCCCAGCCTAGATAAAAACAAAAAGCATTCTATTGAAGTTGTAGTCGACCGATTTAAAGTTCGCGATGACATCGGCCAGCGCCTAGCCGAATCGTTTGAAACCGCCCTGGAGTTAACCGACGGCGTTGCACGCGTTGCCGACATGGACGACGACAGCGTAGCGGAGTTAGTGTTTTCTTCTAAGTTCGCCTGCCCACATTGTGGCTATAGCCTAGCCGAGCTAGAGCCTAGACTATTTTCTTTCAATAGCCCGCTCGGCGCTTGCAGCAGCTGCGACGGACTTGGCGTTAAGCAATTTTTTGACGCGAGCCGGATTATTCAACACCCCGAGGCGAGCTTATCGACTGGGGCAATTCGCGGCTGGGATCGCCGCAGTGTTTACTACTTTCATATGCTAACGTCACTTGCTGAGCACTATGGCTTCGATGTCGACGCGCCCTTCGAATCTCTCAGTGACGAACACCGCAAGAAAATACTCTTCGGCAGCGATGCCGAGGAAATCAGTTTCACTTATATCAATGAGCGCGGCGACAACTTCCAACGCAAACACCCCTTCGAGGGCGTGATTCCGAATATGGACCGGCGCTATAAAGACACCGAGTCCCAAACTGTTCGCGAAGAGCTCAGTAAATTCCTGAACACTCAGCCGTGCCCGGACTGCTCTGGCACGCGTCTAAGAAAGGAAGCCCGCAACGTTTTCATTCTAGACAATACCCTTCCAGAAATTGCGGCAATGCCAGTTGGCGCCGCGCGCGAATATTTTACAACCCTGACGCTGCAGGGGCGGCGCGCTCAAATTGCAGAGAAAATATTAAAAGAAATAAACGATCGCCTGCGCTTTTTAGTCGACGTTGGACTGAATTACTTAACACTAGACCGCAGTGCTGACACATTGTCTGGCGGCGAGGCGCAGCGAATTCGCCTTGCCAGTCAAATTGGCGCAGGCCTTGTCGGCGTCATGTATATTCTTGATGAACCATCTATTGGCCTCCATCAACGCGACAACGAACGCTTGCTGAAAACCCTCAGACATCTTCGCGATATCGGCAATACAGTCATCGTGGTTGAACATGATGAAGACGCAATTCGAACTGCAGACCATATCATCGATATTGGCCCCGGCGCTGGCGTTCATGGCGGTCGAGTTATCGCTCAAGGCAAAATCGAAGATATCTTAAACAATTCGGAATCACTCACCGGGCAGTATCTGTCGGGTAAAAAGGCCATCGCCATACCCGAAAAACGCCATCCATTTAATCCGAAAAAGATTCTTCAAATTAAAGCCGCAAACGGCAACAACTTACAGAATGTTGACCTGACGCTGCCACTGGGATTAATGACGTGCATTACCGGTGTTTCCGGTTCCGGAAAATCCACACTGATCAACCACACACTATACCCAGTAGCAGCAACAGAGCTAAATGGCGCTACGACACTAGCACCTGCTGCACACGAATCGGTAACCGGCTTAAACCAAGTCGACAAATGTATCGACATCGACCAAAGTCCAATCGGTCGCACCCCGCGCTCAAATCCAGCGACCTATACCGGCATTTTCACTCCCATTAGAGAGCTTTTCGCAGGTACCCAAGAAGCCCGCTCACGCGGCTACAAAGTCGGCCGCTTTAGTTTCAACGTTAAAGGCGGACGCTGTGAAGCCTGCCAAGGTGATGGTGTTACCAAGGTTGAGATGCATTTCCTACCCGACATCTACGTAGCCTGCGAAGTGTGCAGAAGTCAGCGCTATAATCGCGAAACTCTCGAGATAACCTATAAAAACAAAAACATTCATGAAGTCTTGGAAATGACGGTAGAAGATGCCAACGACTTCTTTGAAAATGTCCCGAGTATCAGCAAGAAATTACAAACTTTAATGGATGTTGGTCTTAGTTATATTCGCTTGGGACAAGCCGCGACTACCTTGTCCGGTGGCGAAGCACAGCGTGTAAAGCTAGCGCGAGAACTATCCAAACGAGACACAGGTAAGACGCTCTATATACTCGATGAGCCAACTACGGGCTTACACTTTGAAGACATACAGTTATTGCTAACCGTATTGCATCGTCTACGCGATCACGGCAATACCGTTGTCGTCATAGAACACAATCTAGATGTAATAAAAACCGCTGATTGGATTGTAGATCTCGGCCCAGAAGGTGGTAGTGGTGGCGGTCAGATCATCGCTGAGGGAACACCTGAAGATGTCGCTGCAATGCCGCAATCACACACCGGCCACTTCTTAGCAGACGTACTGAAACTGACAGCGCAAAGAAAAGCCGCCGCCGGGAATTAATTCCCGGCGTTAATTTAACGCAAAAAATGAAGACAAAAAAAAAGCCGGCTAATTAGCCGGCTTTTTAAACACTCTTACTTACTCGTCATCAGCTTCTTCAATCACTGGACGATCAACCAACTCTACATAAGCCATTGGTGCTTTATCGCCAGAGCGCAGGCCGCATTTCATAATACGGATATAGCCACCTGGACGACCCTCATAGCGAGGACCCAGATCGGTGAAGAGTTTACCAACTGCTGAATCGCAGCGCAGACGCGCAAACGCAAGACGGCGATTAGCAACGCTATCTACCTTAGAAAGCGTAATCAAAGGCTCTGCGTAGCCACGCAGTTCTTTGGCTTTAGGTAGGGTTGTTTTAATCAATTCGTGCTCAACCAAAGACGCCGTCATGTTGCGGAACATCGCTTTACGATGAGAGCTATTACGGTTTAATTGACGGCCACTATGACGATGACGCATGGCTTTTTCCTTTAATAAACGTTGCTATCTCAGCAAAAAATATTCGAAAGTTCTCGCGTAATTACGCGAGAACTCGGTCGTCGTTTCTAAGACTTGCTGGCGGCCAGTTGTCTAGGCGTAAACCTAAAGACAAACCACGTGACGCCAATACGTCTTTAATTTCTGTCAGCGACTTTTTACCAAGGTTTGGCGTCTTAAGAAGCTCAACTTCTGTCCGTTGCACCAAGTCACCGATGTAGTAGATATTCTCTGCTTTTAAGCAGTTAGCTGAACGTACAGTCAATTCAAGATCATCAACTGGGCGCAGCAGAATTGGATCCACTTCGTTTTCTTCACGTGAAGGCTCGTTCTCGCCTTCGCTTTCCAGGTCAACAAACACCGCCAGCTGCTGCTGTAGAATGGTTGCTGCGCGACGAATCGCTTCTTCCGGATCGATAGTGCCATTGGTTTCTAAGTCCAAAACCAATTTATCAAGGTCAGTACGCTGCTCAACACGCGCGCTTTCTACCACATAGCTTACGCGGCTAATCGGGCTGTAACTTGCATCCAACTGCAGACGGCCAATTGAGCGCGTCTCTTCGTCGGCGTTATCGCGTGAATCAGCAGGCACATACCCGCGACCGCGAGCGATGGTAAGGCGCATGTTAATTTCGCCGTCATCGTTCAAGTTAGCAATAACGTGGTCGGTGTTGACGATTTCAATTTCATGATCAGTTTGAATATCGCCAGCAGTAACTACACCTGGACCCTTTTTATTAAGAACCAAGGTAGCTTGATCTTTACCGTGCATAATGACAGCAACTTCTTTCAGGTTAAGCAGGATCTCAATAACATCCTCCTGCACACCTTCCATTGCACTGTACTCATGCAGAACACCGTCAATCTCAACTTCAGTTACCGCACAACCCGGCATAGAAGAAAGCAAAATACGGCGCAAAGCATTACCCAAGGTGTGACCGAATCCACGCTCTAGTGGCTCAAGGGTCACCTTCGCACGCGTCTGACCAAGCTCTTCAACCTGGATAACACGTGGAGTTAGAAATTCATTGACAGCACTTTGCATAGGTCACCTGTAGTGATTTGTCCGGAGTTTAACTTACTTCGAGTAAAGCTCAACGATAAGCTGTTCGTTGATTTCTGAAGACAAGTCGCTACGATCTGGAACGCTTTTGAAAACGCCTTCCATCTTGGTCGCATTTACGTCAATCCAGGCACAGTCGCCGCGCTGAGCAGCTAAAGTGATTGCAGACTGAATACGCAGTTGCGCTTTCGCTTTCTCACGAACACTTACAACATCACCAGCTTGTACTTGGTAAGACGGTACGTTTACAGTCTTGCCATTTACCAATACTGATTTATGTGACACCAACTGGCGCGCTTCAGCACGAGTAGAGCCAAAACCAATACGGTAAACTACGTTGTCTAGACGGCTTTCTAAAAGCTGAAGCAGGTTCTCACCTGTCGCGCCCTTACGGCGAGCAGCTTTTGTATAGTAAGCGCGGAATTGCTTTTCTAGTACGCCGTACATACGACGAACTTTTTGCTTTTCACGTAACTGAACACCGTAGTCAGAAAGACGACCACGACGCGCACCGTGCATACCAGGTGCGGTTTCTGCTTTACACTTAGAATCCAGAGGACGAACACCACTCTTCAGGAACAGGTCGGTACCTTCCCGTCTGGATAATTTACAGCTTGGGCCTAAATATCTAGCCATTTTCTGTATTCCTCAACTGTTAATTAAACGCGACGTTTCTTGGGAGGACGGCAACCATTGTGCGGTATCGGCGTCACGTCAGTGATGTTTGTAATCTTGTAGCCACAGTTATTCAAGGCGCGCACTGCAGACTCGCGTCCTGGTCCTGGGCCCTTAACTTCAACATCTAGATTTTTCAAACCGTAATCTTTCGCAGCATTACCAGCACGCTCTGCAGCAACCTGTGCAGCGAAAGGGGTACTTTTACGTGAGCCACGGAAACCGCTTCCACCTGCTGTTGCCCAGCTCAGCGCGTTACCTTGACGATCAGTAATAGTGATAATGGTGTTGTTAAATGACGCATGTATATGCGCAACACCGTCCACGACGGTCTTTTTGACCTTCTTACGTGGAGCTTGTTTGCCTGGTTTGGCCATGTTCTATATCCATCTCTAATATCAACACTACACAAGTGGTGTAGCTACACTAAAGGATTACTGCCTTTAAATTACTTACGAATCGGCTTACGTGGACCTTTGCGCGTACGCGCGTTGGTCTTAGTACGCTGACCGCGAAGCGGCAGACCTTTACGATGACGCAGACCGCGGTAGCAGCCCAAATCCAGTAAACGCTTAATGTTCATAGAAACAACACGACGTAAGTCGCCTTCTACAGACATTTTCGCGATTTCGCCACGAAGCGCATCAAGCTGCTCTTCAGACAAAGAACTGATTTTCGCGTCTTCAGCAATAGTTGTTTTAGCGCACAGTGCTTTAGCACTTGTACGGCCAATGCCATATATATAGGTCAACGAAATAACAGCATGCTTGTTATCTGGTATGTTGACACCTGCAATACGAGCCATTCAGGTTACTCCAATTAAGCCCAATTCTTTTAACGCCTAGCAATGACCGGAAAGCGGACAACCGCTGCACGAAAGGCGCAGTAGTCTACCCGCACCGAGGAAGCAAAGCAACCCCGATACCGAATTGCTTAGCCCTGCCGCTGCTTGTGACGTGGTTCAACGCTACAAATAACCCGAACCACACCCTTACGACGAACAATTTTACAGTTGCGGCAAATTGCCTTTACCGATGCACGTACTTTCATTGTGATACTCCAAACAAGCCATCAGGTTAGTGAGCGTTAGCGCGCACCACCGCCGTAATTTTTCAAATTTGCCTTTTTCAAGACCGAGTCGTACTGCTGGGACATCAGGTGAGATTGTACCTGTGCCATAAAATCCATCACCACCACCACTACGATCAACAATGAGGTACCACCGAGATAAAACGGTACATTCCACATCACGACCAAAAACTGCGGTAACAAACACACGCCGGCAATATACAAGGAGCCAAACATGGTTAACCGGGTTAACACGCCGTCTATATAATTCGCAGTTTGCTTACCGGGACGAATCCCAGGTAAAAACGCACCTGAACGCTTCAGGTTGTCTGCCACTTCATCCGGGTTGAACATCAACGCCGTATAGAAGAAACAGAAGAAAACAATTAATGCTGTGAACAACAAAATGTTTAATGGTTGTCCCGGCCCAATTGCCAGAGCAACATCCTGCAACCACTCCATGCCCTCTCCACTTTGCCCTACCCACTGCGCAATAGACGCGGGGAATAACAAAATAGAACTCGCAAAGATTGCCGGTATAACACCCGCCATATTCACTTTCATTGGCAAGTGGCTAGACTGCGCTTGGTACATCTTATTGCCGCGCTGCTGTTTAGCGTAATTTACTGTAATACGCCGTTGACCACGCTCAATAAAGACAACCAAATAAACAACCGCAATCGCTAGAACCAGTATCGCCAGCAAAACCAATATATTCAGCTCGCCCTGACGTGCCTGCTCTAAAGACTGCCCGACCGCCGATGGCAAACCTGCAACAATACCCGCGAATATCAGCATCGATATGCCGTTACCCACACCTCGTTCAGTTAACTGCTCACCAAGCCACATCATAAAGATGGCCCCGGTAACCAATGACACAACCGAAACAAAGTAAAAAGTAAAATCTGCGCTGTAAGCTAGACCCTGATTGGCCAAACCTACAGTCATTCCCGTTCCCTGCAAGAGTGCAAGCACTACCGTTAAGTAACGTGTGTACTGGCTAATCTGACGACGCCCAGCCTCACCTTCCTTCTTTAAGGCCTCTAGCTGAGGACTCACCGCCGACATTAACTGCATAATGATCGATGCAGAAATGTACGGCATGATGCCCAGAGCCAATATGCTCATGCGCTCTAAGGCACCGCCCGAGAACATATTAAACAAACCAAGGACGGTACCCTGATTTTGATTGAACAACGCGGCGAGCTGATCCGGATTAATACCTGGCACCGGTATGTGAGTACCGATACGATAAACAATTATCGCTAGTAGTAAAAAACGGAGGCGAGCCATAAGCTCGCCCATTCCGGATTTATTACCAGCTGACAGTGGATTGGGCTTCGCCATTTAGTTCGCCTTATTCCTCGACTTTGCCGCCCGCTTTTTCTATTGCTTCGCGAGCGCCTTTAGTTACCGCCAAACCTTTAACAGTAACAGCTTTATTCAGATCACCAGACAAAAAGATCTTTGCACGCTCGATGTTGCTGTTAATTAAATCAGCACGCTTCAACGCATCCAGATCAATCACGTCATCAGCAACTGCCATCAATTCCGACGTACGGATTTGCGCAGTAACGCGAGACAAGCGTGAAGTGAAACCGTATTTTGGCAAACGCTTCTGCAAAGGCATCTGACCGCCTTCGAAACCTGGACGCACGCTGCCACCTGAACGAGACTTCAGACCTTTGTGACCACGACCTGCGGTTTTACCCAAGCCACTACCGATACCACGACCTAC
The DNA here is from genome assembly GCF_963975605.1 of uncultured Zhongshania sp. Lineage (NCBI taxonomy): Bacteria > Pseudomonadati > Pseudomonadota > Gammaproteobacteria > Cellvibrionales > Spongiibacteraceae > Zhongshania > uncultured Zhongshania sp. Next base: position 11,472 of record NZ_CAXBHN010000028.1, read on the forward strand.
CCGTTTGCCTTCTTTGACTCGACCGGGTGCCGGGCTCAGCGTATTTAAACGCATATCGCTCATCACTTATCCCTCAACACGTACTAAATAGTTGACCTTATTGATCATACCGCGCACTGATGGAGTATCTTCTACTTCCACAGTGTGGCGAATACGACGCAAGCCAAGACCGGCAACACAGGCCTTGTGCGACTTCAGTCGTCCCGCAACAGAACGAACTAATGTGACTTTAATCTTGTTCATAGCAAATCCTGCCTTTGTCTTAGCCCAAGATCTCTTCTACAGTTTTGCCGCGCTTTGTTGCGACTTCTTCTGGAGAAGAAACACTTTCCAGTGCCTTAATAGTTGCACGAACCACGTTTACCGGGTTTGTAGAACCGTAGCACTTAGCTAATACGTTATGAATACCAGCAATTTCTAGCACCGAGCGCATCGCACCACCGGCAATAACACCAGTACCTTCAGATGCCGGCTGCATGTAGACCTTAGATGCACCATGACGACCTTTTACGGCGTACTGAATGGTGTCACCTTTAATATCTACTTGAACCATATTGCGGCGAGCTGCTTCCATTGCCTTCTGGATAGCGACAGGCACTTCACGTGCTTTACCGCGACCGAAGCCAACTTTACCGCTACCATCACCCACTACTGTAAGAGCAGTGAAGCTGAAAATGCGGCCACCTTTGACCACTTTGGCAACACGGTTTACCTGAACAAGCTTCTCTTGCAGGCCTTCAGTGTTTGCTTTGTCTTTCTGATCGTTATACGCCATCGCCTAAAACCTTAGAATTCCAAACCACCTTCACGGGCAGCATCTGCCAGCGCTTTGACACGGCCGTGGAATTTAAATCCACTGCGGTCAAAAGCGACCTTTGTCACGCCTGCGGCTTTCGCACGGTCAGCGATCAACTTGCCCACACTAGCGGCTGCAGCGACATTACCGGTCGCACCAGCGCGCAAATCTTTATCTAGTGTAGATGCACTCGCCAACACTACGTCACCTGATGCTGCGATAAGCTGTGCATACATGTGGCGTGGTGTGCGGTGAATGCTTAAACGTACGGCGCGTAGCTCACGCATTTTAAAGCGAGCACGGCGGGCACGACGTAATCTTGAAACTTTCTTATCGCTCATAACCTTGCCTTTACTTTTTCTTCGCTTCTTTACGACGGACGTTTTCTTCCGCGTAACGAACACCCTTACCTTTATACGGCTCTGGTGGACGGAACGCGCGGATTTCGGCCGCTACCTTACCTAAAACCTGCTTGTCGGTGCCACTCAACACAATTTCAGTCTGTGTTGGTGTATCGACAGTAACGCCTTCTGGTAATGCGTAGTCAATTGGGTGCGAAAAACCCAGCACCAAATTTACAGAATTACCATTTGCTTTGGCACGGTAACCGACACCTTGAAGGATTAGCTTACGCTGGAAACCTTCACTAACACCGACAACCATATTGTTAGTCAGTGAACGAGTAGTACCCGCCATTGCCCAACCATCTTTCGCGCCTTCACGCGCTGAAAATACTAAAGACCCGTCTTCCTGCTTAATCTCTACAGACTTGTGCAAAGGCATAACTAACGTGCCTTTCTTGCCCTTTATAGAGATATTGCTGGCGTCGAGTTTGACCTCAACCCCTGAAGGGATAGTCACTGGACTTTTCGCTACTCTTGACATGTTAAGAACTCTTTAAACTGTCGGGTTAGAAAACAGTGCAAAGCACTTCGCCGCCAACACCGGCAGCTCGTGCTGCACGATCAGTCATTACACCATGACTGGTTGACACAATAGCGATACCCAGCCCTGCACGTACTGATGGCAATTCATCTTTACCTGCGTAAGCGCGGAGACCAGGGCGACTAACGCGACTGATTTCTGCGATAACCGGCTTGCCCTGATGGTATTTTAATTCTACCGTCAGTTCCGCCTTGCCACCCTGTTCTTCAACCCGTGAACTGGCGACATAACCTTCATCTTCAAGCACCTTAGCTACAGATACTTTCAATTTAGATGACGGCATGGTGACAGCAGTTTTACCTGCCATCTGAGCGTTGCGGATGCGTGTTAGCATATCCGCTAAAGGGTCTTGCATGCTCATGTTTTGCTCCCGTTAAACGCCGCGGCAAATGCCAGCGACAGCAAAATTCTCAGATTACCAGCTAGCCTTAACTAAGCCGGGGACATCACCGCGCATTGCGGCTTGACGGAGCTGGTTACGGCAAAGACCAAACTTGCGGTAAACACCGTGTGGACGACCAGTAATCTGGCAGCGACGACGCTGGCGAGATGGACTCGCATCGCGTGGCAACTTTTGCAGCTTAACCTGTGCATCCCACTTTTCTTCGTCGCTAGCGGTTACGCTGACAATAATTGCCTTCAGCTCAGCGCGCTTTGCAGCGAATTTTTCAACAGTTAGAGTGCGTTTTAATTCACGCGCTTTCATTGACTGCTTTGCCATATCCCCTACCCCTTAACCTTTGAACGGAAAGTTAAACGCTTTTAACAGCGCGCGACCTTCATCGTCGTTACGAGCGGTTGTGGTTATGGTGATATCCAGACCGCGCAGTGTATCAACTTTATCGTAATCAATTTCTGGAAATATGATCTGCTCAGTCACACCCATTGCAAAGTTACCACGGCCGTCAAATGATTTCGGGCTTATGCCGCGGAAATCGCGAACACGTGGAATCGCAATGCTAACTAAACGATCCAAAAATTCGTACATATGGGCGCCACGCAGGGTCACCTTGCAACCAATCGGCCAGCCGTCACGAATCTTAAAGCCCGCGATTGATTTGCGCGCCTTCGTAACTACTGGCTTTTGACCTGCGATTTTCTGCAAATCAGACAGCGCTGCTTCAAGAACTTTTTTATCACCAGCCGCTTCACCCACACCCATGTTCAAGGTGATTTTAGTGATGCGCGGAACTTCCATAGGGTTAGCTAAAGACAGCTCTTCTATCAGCTTAGCCCGTAACTCGTTTTGGTATAGTTCACCTAATCGTGCCATTTTCCACTAACCCCTACGCGTCAACCGCTTCGCCGCTGGATTTAAAGATACGGGTCTTACTGCCATCTTCGGCCACTTTAAAGCCCACGCGATCCGCTTTTTTAGAAGTCGGATTATAAATCGCTACATTAGAAACCTGGATCGGCGCTTCTTTCTCGACGATACCGCCAGCTACACCCAACTGCGGGTTTGGACGCTGGTGTTTCTTAATCATATTAATGCCAGACACTAGCAGCTTATTGTTGTCCATTACCTTCTGAACAACGCCGCGCTTGCCTTTGTCTTTACCGGTTAAGACGATAATTTCGTCTTCACGCTTAATCTTACGCATAACCTGACCTCAGCCTTCTCTCTACACCCGGTAACTTAAAGTACTTCCGGTGCCAAAGAGATAATCTTCATGAACTTCTCGCCACGCAATTCACGCGTTACTGGCCCAAAAATACGAGTGCCAATAGGAGCGTGGTTATTGTTTAGCAACACTGCAGCGTTATCGTCAAACTTGATCAGCGAACCGTCACCACGACGAACGCCTTTCTTAGTACGAACTACAACAGCTGTCATTACCTGACCTTTTTTCACTTTGCCGCGAGGTATAGCCTCTTTGACTGTGACTTTGATCAGATCACCGACTCGTGCATAGCGACGATGTGAGCCGCCAAGCACTTTGATGCACATAACGCGACGTGCGCCACTGTTATCTGCAACTTCCAAATAGCTTTCTGTTTGAATCATTTCTTACTCCAAACCAGTCAACTGTGCATCAAGCGATTGCACAATGGCCGCCGGTGAAATTAAACCTGGGTAGCCGTTACATCTACACTAACCAATGCCCAAGTCTTCAACTTAGATACTGGACGTGTTTCGCAAACTGTCACTACATCACCAATTTTGCACTCATTTTTTTCATCATGAGCGTGAACTTTCGATGAGCGCGTAATGTACTTACCGTAAATCGGGTGCTTAACCCGACGCTCGATCAGAACAGTGATGGTCTTATCCATCTTGTCGCTGACCACTTTTCCGGTCGCTGTACGAGCACTTTTAGCTACTTCTGACATCTTAGTTACCTGCCTTTTCCTGGAGCACAGTTTTAACGCGTGCAATTTCCTGACGGGTTTGCTTTAGCAAATGCGTCTGCGCTAACTGGCCGGTACTCTTTTGCATACGCAACTTGAATTGTGATTCAAGCAACTGCAACAGTTGGGCATTCAGATCTTCAACTGACTTTTCGCGTAGTTCTAAAGCATTCATCACATCACCACCCGTTTAACAAACGCAGTCGGCACAGGAATCTTTGCCGCCGCTAAGGCGAATGCTTCACGCGCCAGTTCTTCAGTAACGCCCTCTACTTCGTACAAGACCTTACCAGGCTGAATCTGAGCAACCCAGTACTCAACATTACCCTTACCTTTACCCTGACGAACTTCTAAGGGTTTTTCAGTAATTGGCTTGTCTGGGAAGACACGAATCCAAATTTTTCCGCCCCGCTTGATGTGACGCGTCATTGCACGACGTGCCGCTTCAATCTGACGAGCTGTAATACGTCCGCGACCAACTGCCTTCAGGCCGAAATCACCAAAGCTGACCCGGCTACCGCGCTCTGCCAGACCACGGTTGCGACCTTTGTGTTGCTTGCGAAACTTTGTGCGCTTCGGCTGTAACATTTGCGTAACCCTTACTCTGAACCTTTCTTAGCCTTAGCTTCGACCGCTTCTTTTCTGGTTCCCAAGATTTCACCCTTGAAGATCCAGACCTTGACACCAATGATGCCGTAAGTCGTAGCTGCTTCGTGCGTCGCATAATCGATATCGGCGCGCAGTGTGTGCAATGGCACACGCCCTTCGCGATACCACTCGGTACGAGCTATTTCAGCTCCGCCGACACGACCACTTACCTGTACTTTTATTCCTTCCGCGCCCTGACGAATTGCGTTTTGAACAACACGCTTCATCGCACGACGGAACATAACTCGGCGCTCTAACTGCTGAGCGACGTTCATGGCTACCAACTTCGCTTCAAGATCCGGCTTGCGGATTTCTTCGATGTTGATATGAACCGGCACACCCATTTTGACAGACAGCTCCTTACGCAGCTTGTCGACATCCTCGCCCTTTTTACCGATAACGATACCAGGACGGGCGGTGTGAATCGTAATGCGTGCGGTTTGCGCCGGACGCTCAATAACAATTCGGCTAACCGATGCACTCGCAAGCTTCTTCTCGAGCAGCTCGCGAACCTCTAGGTCCGTTACCAAGTTCGCCGCGTAATTCTTACCGCTAGCGTACCAAACGGAATTGTGTTCTTTAACGATTCCCAGCCGGATGCCGGTCGGGTGTACTTTCTGACCCATGTGGTCTCTCCTACCTAGCCTTCGCTGTCAGCTACTTTAATCGTGATATGACAAGATCTCTTCAGAATACGATCCGCGCGACCCTTTGCCCGTGGACGAAGACGCTTCATAGTAGAGCCCTCATCTACGAAGATCGTAGAAACCTTTAACTCATCAACATCAGCGCCTTCGTTGTGCTCAGCGTTGGCGATTGCGGAGTTAAGCACTTTCTTAATAATGCTCGCCGCTTTCTTAGAGCTGAACGTCAACAGATCCAGCGATTCCTCTACGCCCTTACCGCGAATTTGGTCAGCAACCAAACGAGCCTTCTGGGCAGAAATTCTTGCGCCTTTTAAACGTGCCGCTACTTCCATCTTAAAAGCCTCTCCCGGCCCAAGCTTAACGCTTGGCCTTTTTATCGGCCACGTGACCCTTGTAGGTCCTAGTCGCGGCAAATTCACCCAATTTGTGCCCTACCATATCCTCAGTAACCAGTACTGGAACATGTTGACGCCCGTTATGCACAGCGATTGTCAGAGCTACCATTTCAGGCAGAATCATGGAGCGACGCGACCACGTTTTAATGGGGCGACGATCGTTTTTTTCTACCGCTACTTCAACCTTCTTCAACAAATGAAGATCGACAAACGGACCTTTCTTTAATGAACGTGGCACAAGCTTATCCTCTTTACGCTAATTGTCGTTTAAACGGCTTACTTGCCGCGACGGCGAACAATTAGTTTGTCTGTACGCTTATTTTTACGGGTCTTATACCCTTTAGTCGGAACACCCCAAGGAGATACAGGATGACGACCACCAGAAGTACGACCTTCACCACCACCATGTGGGTGATCTACCGGGTTCATCGCCACACCGCGAACGGTAGGACGAACACCGCGCCAGCGCGATGCACCCGCTTTACCCAACTTACGCAAGCTGTGCTCGCTGTTGGACACTTCACCCAATGTTGCTCTGCACTCGGACAATACTTTACGCGTTTCACCGCTACGCAAACGAATGGTTGCGTACTGGCCTTCACGCGCAACTAGCTGAGCAGAAGTACCGGCACTACGCGCCAACTGCGCGCCTTTACCAGGCTTCATTTCAACACAGTGAATAGTGCTACCCACTGGAATATTGCGAATAGGCAGTGTATTGCCCGGCTTAATAGGTGATGACTCACCGGAAACAATTTCGTCACCCGCAGACACGCCCTTAGGCGCAATTACATAGCGACGCTCACCGTCCGCATACATCACCAAAGCGATAAACGCGGTGCGGTTTGGATCGTATTCCAAACGCTCAACACGCGCAGGAATACCATCTTTATTACGTTTAAAATCGATTAAACGATAATGTTGCTTATGACCACCACCAACGTGACGGGTAGTGATACGGCCGTTGTTATTACGACCACCATTGCGCGATTGACTCTCAAGCAGAGGCTTGTGCGGTGCACCTTTGTGCAAATCAGGATTTACAACCCTGACGACAAAGCGACGGCCGGGAGAAGTCGGTTTACTTTTAACAATTGCCATTTGACTAAACTCCAGACTTATTCAGCGACCGCAAAGTCGATATCTTGACCCTGCGCAAGGCTAACATACGCCTTTTTCCAGTTTGATTTTTTGCTCAAACCAAAACGGTTGCGCTTTACTTTGCCTTTAACGTTTACGGTGCGAACTGCCAACACATCAACTTTAAAAAGCTTTTCAACCGCCTTTTTGATTTCAAGCTTGCTGGCACTAGGCAGTACTTTAAATACCGCTTGGTTACTCAGCTCAGCACTGGCTGCACTTTTTTCAGAAACGTGCGGGCCGAGCAGTACCTTATAGATGCGCTCTGTATTCATCCCAACAGCTCCTCAAACTTTTTCAATGCAGCCACAGTGACAACCACTTTCTCGTAGCCAATTAGGCTAACGGGATCTACGCCGCTTACATCGCGAACGTCGACATCGTGTAGATTGCGTGCCGCTAAATACAAATTACCATTTACTTCTTCGGTCACTACCAGAGCGCCTTTAAGTCCGTACTCACCTAGCGACTTAACCAGCAGCTTGGTTTTAGGCTCATTCAAAGTAAATTCTTCAACCACAACTAAGCGCTCTTGACGAGCCAGCTCAGACAGGATCGTGCAGATAGCAGCACGATACATTTTGCGGTTAACTTTCTGGCTGTGATCCTGTGGTCTCGCCGCGAACGTAACACCACCCCCACGCCAAATTGGCGAACGGATAGTACCAGCACGAGCACGACCAGTGCCCTTTTGACGCCAAGGCTTCTTACCGCCACCGCTAACGTCAGAGCGTGTTTTTTGAGCACGAGTACCTTGGCGCGCACCAGCCATATAGGCTACGACTACTTGGTGCACTAGATCTTCGTTAAACTCACGAGCAAAGGTAACGTCAGATACCTGAACAGTTCCCGCTGCAGCCCCGTTACCGGGTTTCGCAATACTTAATTCCACTGCATCGCCCCCTAGGATTTTTTAGCTTTCACGGCAGGACGCACAAACACGTCACCACCTGGAGCACCTGGAATAGCGCCCTTGATTAAAATCAGGTTACGCTCAGCGTCCACTCGAACAACTTCAAGAGTCTGAACTGTCACTTGCGCAGCACCCATGTGACCGGCCATCTTTTTGCCCTTCCAAACGCGACCTGGCGTTTGACACTGACCGATAGAACCAAGTACACGGTGAGACAATGAGTTACCGTGAGTAGCGTCTTGCATATGGAAGTTCCAACGCTTGATACCGCCTTGGAACCCCTTACCTTTAGACTGCCCAGTCACGTCAACTTTTTGACCAGCCTCGAAAGCAGCAACAGTTAGCTCAGCACCGATTTCGGGGCTCTCTTCACCTTGCTCCAGACGAAATTCCCACAGACCACGACCAGCCTCAACACCTGCTTTGGCAAAGTGACCCGCTTCTGCTTTAGATATACGTGATGCCTTGCGAGCGCCAGTAGTAACCTGGACTGCACGATAGCCATCGACATCATCTGCCTTGACACGAGTAACGCGATTAGGATTAACCTCAATCACCGTTACTGGAATAGATATGCCGTCTTCTGTAAAAACGCGCGTCATGCCGCTTTTACGACCGACCAAACCAATAGTCATTGCTCCAACCTCTCAGTGTACGGGGCTAACACCCTCTATGGCCGCGCGATTAAGCGCGTTACACAACCCAGGGCCAGCCCCCGAGCGGGTCTGAAAAAATTCAGTATTTACATGTTTTAATTAGCCGAGACTAATTTGAACTTCTACACCAGCCGCCAAATCTAACTTCATCAATGCATCTACAGTTTTTTCTGTAGGCTCTACGATGTCCAGCATGCGCTTATGGGTGCGGATCTCATATTGATCACGCGCATCCTTGTTTACATGCGGAGAGACAAGTACTGTGAAACGCTCTTTGCGAGTAGGAAGAGGTATTGGACCCCTAACCTGCGCGCCGGTACGCTTTGCAGTGTCTACTATCTCTTGCGTAGACGCATCGATGAGACGGTGATCAAAAGCCTTTAAACGAATTCGAATCCGTTGATTTTGCACCTGACCAAACTCCCATCCCAAATTTATCCGAGCTCAGCGCGACGAATCCGCGTGAAGTAACCCGAAAAAAGGAAGCGGAATGTTAATGATATCCCAAGACGTTGTCAACCAAATATCTAGAATATTTCACTACGCAAACCGCAACTACTACCAAATGCCAAAAAGGCATTTTCTAACTAAGAAAGGGAGGCAAAAGCCTCCCTCTCACAAACCTAATTACGCTTAAAGCGTAAAGGTTTATTCTACGATTTTAGCAACTACGCCGGCGCCAACAGTACGGCCACCTTCACGAATTGCAAAACGTAGACCTTCTTCCATCGCGATTGGCGCAATCAACGTTACGTCCATTTTCACGTTGTCGCCAGGCATTACCATTTCAGTACCTTCAGGTAGCTCACAAGCACCTGTTACGTCTGTGGTACGGAAGTAGAACTGTGGACGGTAGCCTTTAAAGAATGGCGTGTGACGACCACCCTCTTCTTTTGACAACACGTACACTTCTGCTTCAAAGCGAGTGTGTGGAGTGATTGAGCCAGGCTTAGCCAATACTTGACCACGCTCTACGTCATCGCGCTTAGTACCACGCAACAACACACCTACGTTCTCACCAGCGCGACCTTCGTCAAGCAGCTTGCGGAACATCTCAACACCAGTACAGGTGGTTTTCGTTGTGTCGTGAATACCAACGATAGAGATTTCGTCGCCAGTACGCAGAATGCCACGCTCGATACGGCCAGTTACCACAGTACCGCGACCAGAGATCGAGAACACGTCTTCGATTGGCATCAGGAACGGCAGATCAACCGCACGCTCAGGCTGTGGAATGTAGGTATCCAACGCTTCGATCAATTTTGCAACAGCGGTTGTTCCCAACTCGTTGTCATCTTGACCGTTCAATGCCATCAAAGCGGAACCAGCAATGATTGGGGTGTCGTCGCCTGGGAATTCGTACATATCGAGCAGCTCGCGCAGCTCCATTTCTACCAATTCAAGCATTTCATTGTATTCTTCGCTGCCTACACCGCCGCAATCTTCAGCCAGCAGGTCTGCTTTATTCAGGAACACAACGATGTAAGGTACACCAACCTGACGTGACAGCAGGATGTGCTCACGAGTCTGTGGCATTGGGCCATCAGTCGCACCACATACCAAAATAGCGCCGTCCATCTGAGCAGCACCAGTAATCATATTCTTAACGTAGTCAGCGTGACCCGGGCAGTCGACGTGAGCGTAGTGGCGAGTTGATGAATCATACTCAACGTGCGAGGTCGCAATAGTAATACCGCGCTCACGCTCTTCCGGTGCGTTATCGATACCATCAAACGCGACCGCTTTACCGCCGTACACTTCCGCACATACGCGCGTCAGTGCTGCTGTCAGCGTTGTTTTACCATGGTCAACGTGACCAATGGTGCCCACGTTTAAATGGGGCTTATTACGTTCGAACTTTTCCTTAGCCACGGTTTATTCCTCGCATAAAGGTTGTTTAAATTTAAGCTCTATTCTTAGCCATGATTTCTTCGGCAACATTACGTGGCGCTTCGAAATATTTTTCAAATTCCATCGTAAAAGTCGCACGACCTTGGGTTGCACTGCGCAGATCGGTTGCATAACCGAACATCTCTGCCAGCGGTACTTCTGCATCAATTACCTTGCCCGACACACTCTCATCCATACCAAGAATTATGCCGCGACGACGGTTCAAATCGCCGACCACATCACCCATATTTTCTTCAGGGGTAACAATCTCGACTTTCATAATTGGCTCAAGCAACACTGCACCGCCGAGTTGCGCGAGCTTTTTGGTTGCCATAGACGCCGCTATTTTAAACGCCATCTCGTTAGAGTCGACGTCATGGTAAGAACCATCGTAAGCCGTCGCCTTTAAGCCAAGCAAAGGGTAGCCGGCAAGGACACCATTTTGCATTTGCTCGGCGATACCTTTTTCGATCGCCGGAATATATTCTTTGGGGACAACACCACCCACGATCTCACTAACAAACTCGAGACCTTCGGCGTTCGCGTCTTCGCCCGGCTCAAACCGAATCCAAACGTGACCAAACTGGCCGCGACCACCGGACTGACGAACGAACTTACCTTCTATTTCGCAGGTGTTGCGAATCGCCTCGCGGTAAGCAACCTGCGGCTTACCAATATTGGCTTCAACATTAAATTCTCGACGCATTCTATCGACGAGGATATCGAGATGAAGCTCACCCATCCCAGAGATAATGCACTGACCGGTTTCTTCATCGGTCTTCACACGGAAAGAAGGATCCTCTTGAGCCAACTTACCAAGAGCGATACCCATCTTTTCCTGATCCGCCTTGGTTCTGGGCTCAACCGCCACCGAGATAACGGGCTCAGGGAACTCCATGCGCTCTAAAATAATAACGTTATTCGGGTCGCACAGGGTGTCGCCCGTCGTAACATCCTTCAATCCAATTGCCGCAGCAATATCACCAGCGAGCACTTCTTTGATCTCTTGACGATCGTTGGCATGCATTTGCACCATACGACCAACACGCTCTTTCTTACCCTTAACGGAGTTCACTACCGCAGTACCACTTTCCAACTTACCGGAGTAAACGCGGAAAAAGGTTAAGGTTCCTACGAAAGGGTCAGTGGCAATTTTAAAAGCCAACGCCGCAAACGGCGCATCATCGTTCGCTTCACGCGTAGCAACCGTCGCGTCTTTATCATCGAGAGTGCCTTCAATCGCCTTAACTTCGGTAGGCGACGGCATATATTCAATAACAGCGTCCAGCACAGCCTGAACACCCTTATTTTTAAACGCAGAACCACCGAACACCGGAATGATTTCATTCGCCAATGTACGCTTGCGGATCCCCGACTTAATTTCTTCCTCGCTCAGGACTTCGCCTTCGAGGTACTTTTCCATCAGCTCATCACTGGATTCGGCCGCAGCCTCGATCATGTACTCGCGCATTTTCTCGCACGCGTCGAGCATATCAGCCGGTATCTCTTCGTACTCGAAGGTCATTCCCTGATCTTCTTCATTCCAGATAATGGCTTTCATTTTGAGAAGGTCAACGACGCCGCGAAATTCTTCCTCGCTACCAATCGTCATCTGCATTGGCACTGCATTCGCACCCAAACGCGTGCGCAGCTGCGCAATTACACGCTCAAAATTTGCCCCAGCGCGATCCATCTTATTGACGAATACCATGCGTGGAACTTCATACTTATTTGCCTGACGCCAAACGGTTTCGGTCTGAGGCTGCACACCCGAAGAACCGCATAGCACAACAACCGCACCATCAAGCACCCGCAGAGAACGCTCAACTTCGATAGTGAAGTCAACGTGCCCTGGAGTGTCGATGATATTAATACGGTGCTGTTCAAACTGCTGCTGCATACCAGCCCAGAAACAGGTAGTGGCCGCAGAAGTGATAGTAATACCACGCTCCTGCTCCTGCGCCATCCAATCCATTGTCGCCGCACCGTCATGCACTTCGCCTATCTTGTGAGACAGACCAGTGTAAAACAGCACGCGCTCGGTAGTTGTTGTTTTGCCCGCGTCTACGTGGGCACAAATACCGATGTTGCGATATCTGGAAATTGGTGTTTTACGCGCCACAATACTCCCCTGAACCTAGTAAATAGCGCCGCTTAGAAGCGGTAATGAGAGAACGCTTTGTTCGCTTCAGCCATACGATGCACGTCTTCACGCTTTTTAACCGCAGAGCCTTTGCCCTGTGATGCATCGATGATTTCACCAGCCAAACGCTGACGCATAGACTTCTCACCACGGCCACGTGAATAGTCAACCAACCAACGCATTGCTAGCGCAGTACGGCGACTCGGGCGAACTTCAACTGGAACCTGGTAAGTTGCACCACCAACTCGGCGAGATTTAACCTCAACCATTGGTGCGATATTTTCTAGGGCGGTATCGAAGGCTTCTAGTGGATCAGTATTCAAGCGCTCTTTAACCAGGTCCAAAGCACCATATACGATGGTCTCTGCGACTGATTTTTTACCACTTACCATAACGTGGTTCATGAACTTGGCGAGGGTCAGATTACCGAATTTTGGATCCGGCAGTATTTCCCGCTTGGCGGCGACGCGTCTTCTTGGCATAACTCTATTCCTATGTCTTCAGGTAAATCCAAACACCGGGTCGCCTTTCAGCGAATAGACGATGGTTTGGCCTTACTTAAGGTCTATTAATTTAAAACGTTAAAGTCGAATTACGACTTAGGACGCTTGGTACCGTATTTAGAACGGGCTTGCTTACGATTGTTCACACCTGATGTATCGAGGCTACCGCGAACAGTGTGGTAACGCACACCCGGTAAATCCTTAACACGACCGCCGCGAATAAGCACAACACTGTGCTCTTGCAGGTTGTGGCCTTCACCACCGATGTAAGATGAAACTTCAAAGCCGTTAGTCAGACGTACACGACACACTTTACGCAATGCCGAGTTCGGCTTCTTAGGTGTAGTGGTGTAAACACGAGTACATACGCCGCGACGCTGTGGACATGCCTGCAATGCAGGAACATCACTTTTAGCCGCTTTACGCTTTCTCGGCTGACGAACCAACTGGTTGATCGTTGCCATTAATTAACTCCAGATACTAAAGCCAGCACACCAATGTGCTAACCAACTGACTACCGATACCGCCGATAGCTTATAAAAAAAGTGGAGCGCGAATTCTAAAGATGCGCTCCACTCCCGTCAAGTAGTCAAATTTACTCAGCTGTTATCACTAAGTGCCTCTGACAGTGCCGCTTCAACGTCTTGCGCCGATACGGTTTTCATTGCTTCGTCTTTCTTAATCTTGCGGTCGCGGTGATAAGCCAGACCAGTACCCGCAGGAATAAGACGACCTACAACCACGTTTTCCTTCAAGCCGCGCAAATGATCGCGCTTGCCGGTAACTGCCGCTTCGGTAAGAACGCGGGTGGTTTCCTGGAACGATGCCGCTGAAATAAACGACTCCGTTGCCAGAGAGGCCTTAGTAATACCCAATAATTCACGCTCGTAGCTGGCAGAAATTTTGTCAGTGCCGCGAAGAACTTCATTCTCTTCAACAACACGAACGTATTCAGCCTGCTCACCTTTAATGAACGACGAATCACCAGAGGTCAGAATATTGACCTTGCGGAGCATTTGACGAACGATAACTTCGATGTGCTTATCGTTGATTTTTACGCCCTGCAGACGATAAACGTCCTGAATTTCATTGACGATATACTTCGCCAATTCTTCCACACCTTTCAGGCGCAAAATGTCGTGCGGGCTGAGCGGGCCTTCAGAAACAATCTCACCCTTCTCAACTTGCTCACCTTCAAACACGGTTAGCAGGCGCCATTTCGGAATCAGCACTTCGTAGTAATCAGAACCATCTGCCAATGGCTTGCCATCTGCAGGTGTAATGATCAAACGACGCTTGCCCTTGGTTTCTTTACCAAAGCTTACCGTACCAGAGATCTCAGCCAAGATAGCCGGCTCTTTCGGCTTACGCGCTTCGAACAAGTCAGCAACACGCGGCAGACCACCAGTAATATCACGGGTCTTCGAGCTTTCTTGCGGAATACGAGCAACAACGTCACCAACTTTCACTGTCGCGCCATTTTCTAAGGACACGATCGCGTTTTCAGTCAGGAAGTAGTGAGCGGGAACGTTAGTACCCGCCAAGCACAGCTCGTCGCCTTTGGCGTCAACCAGAGTTACCGCTGGGCGCATATCTTTACCCGCAGCTGGACGCTCGCCTTGGTCCATAACAGAAATACTGCTAAGGCCAGTCAGTTCGTCAGTTTGACGCTTGACGGTAATACCCTCTTCCATTCCCGACATCTTAACGATACCAGCAACTTCCGTAATAATGGGGTGGGTATGCGGATCCCATGTTGCGACGATATCGCCTGCCGATACTTCAGCGCGGTCAGCAACCTTAATTAACGCACCGTATGGCAGCTTGTAGCGCTCGCGCTCACGGCCGCTGCGATCTGTAATCGCCAACTCACCGGAGCGGCTTACCGCTACCAATTGACCATCTTCACGCTCTACCCATTTCAGATTGTGCAGGCGCGCCTTACCATCTTGTTTAACTTGAATATTGTCGACTGCAGTCGCCCGCGAAGCCGCACCACCGATGTGGAAGGTACGCATCGTAAGCTGTGTACCCGGCTCACCGATTGACTGTGCAGCGATAACACCAACTGCCTCACCCCGGTTAACCAAGTGACCACGTGCCAAGTCACGACCATAACAAGCCGAGCACACGCCATGGCGAGTCTCACAGGTGATTGGTGAGCGAACTTCAATCTCATCAATACCCATTTCTTCTAATTCAACAACGCGCTTCTCGTCGAGCATAACGCCCGCTTCAACAGCGATATCGTCTGTGCCCGGACGGAATACGTCACGCACTACGATACGACCCAACACGCGGTCACCCAATGTCTCGATGATGTCACCACCTTCGATAACCGGTGTCATGGTCAGACCTTGATCTGCGCCACAATCGTCTTCGGTGATAACCAAATCCTGGGCGACATCAACCAAACGACGGGTCAAGTAACCCGAGTTTGCTGTCTTCAATGCGGTATCGGCCAAACCTTTACGAGCACCGTGAGTCGAGATGAAGTACTGAAGTACGCTCAGACCTTCACGGAAGTTTGCCGTGATTGGCGTTTCGATGATCGAGCCATCTGGCTTGGCCATCAAACCACGCATACCAGCAAGCTGACGAATCTGCGCTGGCGAGCCCCGCGCGCCAGAATCTGCATAGATATAAACCGAGTTGAAAGAGTCTTGCATCTCTTCCTCACCCTTGCGGTTTATAACAGGCTCTTTCGACAGACCTTCCATCATCGCCTTGGAAACCATGTCGTTTGCACGGGACCAAATATCGATAACTTTGTTGTATTTCTCACCCTGGGTTACCAGACCGGAAGCGTACTGCTTTTCGATCTCAACCACTTCAGCGTCAGCCGCAGAAACAATACGCGCCTTGGCAGCAGGGATTTCAAAATCGTTAACGCCGATAGACGAACCGGAGCGAGTAGAATACTCAAAACCGGTGTACATTAACTGGTCACCCAGAATTACGGTCGCCTTCAAACCAACCTGACGGTAGCACTCGTTCAATAAACGAGATATCGCCTTTTTAGTCATGTTTTGGTTGACCATTTCGAAGGGTAGCCCCTCGGGAACGATCCGCCACAACAAAACGCGACCAACGGTGGTGTCGATCAAGGTACGTGTTTCAGTACGCTCGCCATTCTCGCCAAGACTAACCTCAACCAAGCGGCACTTTATACGCGCTTGCAAATGGGCACGACCGCCTACATAGGCGCGATGTACTTCTTCAGGGTTAGCAAAGGCGGTGCCTTCGCCGGCACCGTTTACGCGCTCACGCGTCATCCAGTACAAACCCAGTACAACGTCCTGCGAGGGAACAATGATCGGCTCGCCGTTTGCTGGCGACAGAATATTATTCGTCGACATCATCAGCGCGCGCGCTTCTAACTGCGCCTCAATTGTTAGCGGTACGTGTACCGCCATTTGGTCACCGTCAAAGTCGGCGTTGTAGGCCGCACATACCAGAGGGTGAAGCTGAATCGCCTTACCTTCGATAAGTACTGGCTCAAAAGCCTGAATACCTAAACGGTGAAGAGTCGGTGCACGGTTAAGCATAACGGGATGCTCGCGAATAACTTCAGCGAGGATATCCCATACTTCTGGCGGCTCACGCTCTACCATTTTCTTAGCGGCTTTAATCGTTGTTGCCAGGCCACGCGCCTCTAACTTGCCGAAAATAAACGGCTTGAACAATTCAAGCGCCATTTTCTTAGGCAGACCGCACTGGTGCAGACGCAGAGTAGGACCAACCACGATAACCGAACGACCTGAATAGTCGACGCGCTTACCTAGCAAGTTCTGACGGAAACGACCTTGCTTACCCTTGATCATATCGGCAAGAGATTTCAGCGGACGCTTATTCGAACCGGTAATGGCACGACCGCGACGGCCGTTATCCAGCAATGCATCAACTGACTCTTGCAGCATACGCTTTTCATTGCGAACAATGATGTCAGGTGCGTTTAGATCCAACAGACGCTTCAAACGGTTGTTACGGTTGATAACGCGACGGTACAAATCATTCAGATCTGAGGTTGCAAAGCGACCGCCATCCAGCGGAACCAACGGACGCAGATCTGGCGGCAATACTGGTAACACCTTCATGACCATCCACTCTGGCTTGTTACCAGAGTCAGCCAAGGCTTCAATCAGCTTCAAACGCTTAGAAAGCTTTTTGATTTTCGTTTCTGAGTTGGTCGCCGGAATCTCTTCACGAAGACGGTCAATCTCAGCGGGCAAATCTAACTCGATCAGCAAATGCATGATCGCTTCAGCGCCCATTTTTGCAACGAAGTCGTCGCCAAATTCTTCCATCGATTCAAAGAACTGCTCGTCGCTTAGCAACTGGCCTTTCTCTAGCGTGGTCATACCGGGATCGGTAACCACATAAGATTCAAAGTAGAGAATCCGCTCGATGTCACGCAGAGTCATGTCTAGCAACAAACCAATACGGCTTGGCAGTGACTTCAGGAACCAAATATGCGCAACGGGGCTGGCCAATTCAATGTGACCCATGCGCTCACGACGCACTTTTGCCAGAGCGACTTCAACACCGCACTTCTCACAGATAACACCGCGGTGCTTAAGGCGCTTGTACTTACCGCACAAGCATTCGTAGTCTTTTACTGGACCGAAAATTTTGGCACAGAACAAACCGTCACGCTCAGGCTTGAACGTACGGTAGTTTATGGTTTCCGGCTTTTTCACTTCGCCGAAAGACCACGAGCGAATTAGCTCCGGTGACGCCAAACCGATACGAATAGAGTCAAACTCGTCGTTCGGTTGTCCCTGTTTCAATAGATTCAATAAATCTTTCAAGGCCGTTCCTCCGCAAGGGTATTCTTCAGGCGCCCACTAAACCGGGCGCCCCTTGCCATAGTCGTTGTCGATGTTTATTCCGTGTCCAGCTCGATATTAATACCGAGTGAGCGGATCTCTTTGACCAGTACATTGAAAGACTCGGGCATGCCCGGCTCCATACGCTGATCGCCATCAACAATGTTTTTATACATTTTGGTACGACCATTCACGTCATCCGACTTCACAGTCAGCATTTCTTGCAAGGTGTAAGCAGCGCCGTATGCTTCTAGCGCCCACACTTCCATCTCACCGAAACGCTGGCCACCGAATTGCGCTTTACCACCAAGTGGCTGCTGGGTAACCAAACTGTATGAACCGGTTGAACGCGCGTGCATCTTGTCGTCGACCAAATGGTTCAGCTTCAGCATGTACATATAGCCAACGGTGACTGGACGATCAAATTCCAGACCGGTACGGCCATCGCAAAGTTTTAACTGTCCACTTTCTGGAAGACCAGCAAGCTTCAGCAAACTTTTGATCTCGCCTTCATCAGCGCCATCAAATACTTGCGTTGCCATGGGCACACCGCCACGCAGGTTTCTAGCCAGATCCATAATCGCCTCATCGCTGAAGCTATCTAGATCTTCGTGGCGACCTGCACCGTCGTTGTAAATCTTACCCAAGAAAGCACGCACTTCTGTAATTTTACGCTGCTCGCGAATCATGTCGTCGATCTTGTTACCCAAACCTTTGGCCGCCAAGCCCAAGTGAGTCTCAAGAACCTGACCAACGTTCATCCGCGACGGAACACCTAGCGGGTTCAACACGATATCAACCGGCTCGCCATTTTCATCAAACGGCATATCTTCAACCGGCATGATGACGGAGATAACTCCTTTGTTACCGTGACGTCCTGCCATTTTATCGCCAGGCTGGATACGACGCTTAATTGCCAAATACACTTTGACGATTTTCAAGACACCCGGTGCCAAATCATCGCCAGTAGTCAGCTTGCGTTTTTTATCTTCAAAACGCTCTTCCAGCGTTTTGCGGTGTTCGCCCAACTGCTTATCTGCATCTTCCAATGCAGCATTCAGAGGCTCATCAGCCATACGCAATTTAAACCAGTCATCCTTTTTCAGCTCTTGTAGACCAGCCGCAGATAGCTCGTCGCCCTTTTTCATACCTGGGCCGCTAAGGATCTTTTGACCGTCCAGTGCATTAGACAAACGAACAAACGTCGCCTCTTCTACTATGCGGTACTCTTCGTTCAAATCCTTACGGAATTGATCGAGCTGCATTTTTTCGATTTCTAGAGCGCGCTTATCTTTTTCTAAGCCATCACGAGTGAAGACCTGAACATCGATAACGGTGCCCTTGGTGCTAGATGGAACGCGCAGTGACGTATCTTTTACATCAGAGGCTTTCTCACCAAATATGGCGCGTAGTAATTTTTCTTCTGGCGTTAATTGGGTTTCGCCTTTTGGCGTGACCTTGCCGACCAGAATGTCGCCGGGGCCAACTTCAGCACCAATGTATACGATGCCAGACTCATCCAAATTAGCTAAAGCGCCTTCGCCAACATTGGGTATATCAGAAGAAATTTCCTCTGGCCCAAGCTTGGTGTCACGAGCAATACAAGTAAGCTCTTGAATGTGGATGGTGGTAAAACGATCTTCTTTTACAACACGCTCAGACACCAAAATAGAGTCTTCGAAGTTGTAACCGTTCCACGGCATAAACGCGATGCGCATGTTCTGACCAAGTGCCAACTCGCCCAAATCAACCGACGGACCGTCAGCCAGGATGTCACCGCGAACTACATCGTGACCTTCGCTAACAATTGGGCGCTGGTTAATACAGGTGTTCTGGTTAGAACGGGTGTATTTAGTCAGGTTGTAAATATCAACCGGTGGCTGGCCAGGCTGAACTTCGTCGTTGTTTACACGAACAACAATACGTGACGAGTCCACACTATCGATTACACCACCGCGACGCGCGACAACACACACACCTGAGTCAGACGCCACATAGCGCTCAAACCCGGTACCAACCAAAGGCTTGTCAGCCTTAAGTGTAGGTACTGCTTGACGCTGCATGTTCGAACCCATCAATGCACGGTTCGCATCATCGTGCTCAAGGAAGGGAATCAAAGACGCTGCCACCGAAACAACCTGCTTGGGCGACACGTCCATGTAGGTTACTTTTTCTGGCGGCATTACGGTGAATTCGTTCATGTGACGAACAGCAACCATCTCGTCAGTTAACTCACCCTTGTCATTCATCGCAGCAGAAGCCTGAGCGATAACTTCCTCAGCTTCATTGATGGCTGACAAGTATTCAATGTCATCACTGACCTTGCCGTCCTTAACCTTGCGGTAAGGGCTTTCAAGGAAACCGTACTCATTGGTACGCGCATACGTTGCCAAAGAGTTGATCAGACCAATGTTCGGCCCTTCAGGTGTTTCAATTGGACACACACGACCGTAATGAGTCGGATGTACGTCACGCACTTCGAAACCAGCACGCTCACGCGTCAAACCGCCAGGCCCAAGCGCAGAAACACGACGCTTATGCGTGATCTCTGACAGCGGGTTGTTTTGGTCCATAAACTGAGACAGCTGTGACGAACCGAAAAACTCTTTCACTGCCGCAGCCACAGGCTTAGCATTAATCAAGTCCTGCGGCATCAAGCCTTCGCTTTCAGCCATGGATAGACGCTCTTTAACAGCGCGCTCTACACGTACCAAACCAACACGGAATTGGTTCTCTGCCATTTCGCCAACAGAGCGAATACGACGGTTACCGAGGTGATCGATATCATCGACAATGCCCTTACCGTTACGAATGCCTACCAGCATTTTCATAACAGCAACGATGTCGCTTTGATCCAGCGTACCGGCACCCAAAATCTCTTCGCGGCCAATACGACGGTTAAACTTCATCCGGCCAACAGTCGACAGATCATAGCGCTCTGCAGAGAAGAACAGATTCTGGAATAGGTTTTCCGCTGACTCTTTGGTCGGTGGCTCACCTGGACGCATCATGCGGTAAATTTCTACCAAGGCTTCAAGCTGACTATTGGTAGGGTCAGAACGCAGAGTGTCACTAACGTATGGGCCGCAATCAAGCTCGTTGGTGTACAGGGTGTCGATTTCGCTAACACCAGACTCTTCCAACTTCGTCAGTATTTCCGCTGTAATTTCAGTGTTACAAGGGAACAACACTTCGCCAGTGGCTTTGTCGATAATATCTTTCGCTAAAGCACGACCAATCAAGTACTCAACCGGCACTTCTAGCTGCGTCAAATTAGCTTTTTCAATTTGGCGAATATGACGGGCGGTAATACGACGACCGGTTTCAACGATAACTTCACCATTTTTAGCGCAGATATCAAAGGTTGCTACCTCACCGCGCAGACGCTCAGCGATCAGCTCAATGGTAAAGCCGCCTTTTTTAGCTACCTTAAAGGTGTTGACGTCATAAAACAGATCTAGAATCTCTTCCGCAGCCATACCTAATGCGCGCAATAAGATCGTAGCCGGCAATTTACGGCGACGGTCGATACGAACAAAGACTTGGTCTTTCGGATCGAATTCAAAATCAAGCCATGAACCACGGTAAGGAATAATACGCGCGGAATACAGAAGCTTGCCAGACGAGTGAGTCTTACCACGGTCGTGATCAAAGAAGACACCAGGTGAACGGTGCAACTGGGACACGATGACTCGCTCAGTACCATTAATTACAAAGGTACCGTTTTCAGTCATGAGCGGAATCTCGCCCATGTAAACTTCTTGTTCTTTTATATCTTTGATGCTTTTGTTGGCAGATTCGCGATCATAGATAATCAAGCGAACTTTAACCCGCAGCGGCACAGAGTAGGTCACGCCACGCAGCTGACATTCATTGACGTCAAATGCCGGAATGCCTAGCACATAATCGACGTACTCAAGGGCAGCATTTCCGGAATAGCTAACTATCGGGAATATTGATTTAAAAGCAGCGTGCAAGCCATGCTCACCACGCTCAGCAGCGGAAACACCTTGCTGCGTAAACTTCTTGTAGGAATCCAGCTGAATCGCAAGGAGATAGGGCACGTCCATGAC
The DNA here is from genome assembly GCF_963975605.1 of uncultured Zhongshania sp. NCBI lineage: Bacteria > Pseudomonadati > Pseudomonadota > Gammaproteobacteria > Cellvibrionales > Spongiibacteraceae > Zhongshania > uncultured Zhongshania sp. Next base: position 33,402 of record NZ_CAXBHN010000028.1, read on the forward strand.
GTGCGGCATCTTGCCAAAATCCTTGCGGATACGTTTTTTCTCAGTGTACGAGTAAGCCATCAGTACTCCCCAGCATCATCTCTTGACTCCGTCGCGACCGGCGGCGGTGTCGTTAGTGCAACAGTTTATCTGTCGCTGGTCAGCCCCCTCACAGGCGCTGACTGTAATTTCTCAAACAACAAAAGGCCGGCGGGATTTAACCCACCAGCCTCGCTTGAGATTGACCCGCAAGCAGGCCAACAAGCAACTTACTTAAGCTCGACGCTAGCGCCTGCTTCTTCAAGTGCTGCTTTAGCTGCGTCTGCATCAGCCTTAGAAGCGCCTTCTTTAACAGTAGATGGTGCGCCATCTACCATTTCTTTCGCTTCTTTCAAGCCTAAGCCAGTGATCGTACGTACTGCCTTGATCACGTTAACTTTCTTCTCGCCAGCAGCAGTCAGAACAACGTCAAACTCAGTTTGTTCTTCAGCAGCAGCGCCAGCATCAGCAGCGGCAGCAGGAGCTGCAGCAACTGCAGCAGCTGCAGTAACGCCAAACTTCTCTTCCATCGCTTCGATTAGACCAACTACGTCCATTACGCTCATTTCAGCGATTGCATTCAAAATATCGTCTTGTGACAGAGCCATGTGAAACTCCCTACTGTGTCAATTACTAAAAAAATTAAACGCCGCTTACGCAGCTTCTTTCTGCTCGCGAACGGCAGCTAATGTACGAACCAATTTTCCTGGGACTTCGTTCATTGTACGTACCAGTTTGGTTGCCGGTGCTAACATCACGCTCATCAACATAGACAGCGCTTGGTCGCGGGTCGGCAGTTTAGCCAGTACATCCAACTGATCTGCACCCATCAATTGGCCACTAACCGCAAGTGCTTTCACTTCAAAGTTTTTGTGATCTTTCGCAAAATCTTTGAAGATACGAGCCGCCGCACCAGGATCTTCCATCGAAAATGCCAGCAGAGATGGACCTTTAAAGGCCTGCTCTGCGCACTCGAATTCCGTTCCCTTCAACGCTAGTTTCGCCAAGGTGTTACGCACTACTCGTACGTTCACTTGGGATTCACGCGCCAATTTGCGAAGCTCTGTCATTTGGCCTACCGTACACCCGCGGGCGTCAGCAATAACCAATGACAATGCACTAGCGGCAGTCTCGTTAACGTCAGCTACAATCGCTTTTTTGTCGTCGAGTCTTAATGCCACTTGGATAACTCCTGGATTTGTCAGTTAATTACCGTAGACCAAAAACACAAGGTTCAAGGTCGTTTGCTGGTGAACAAATCCAATCCACCATCTGCGTAGGCCGGTGCCGGTAACGTTGACAAGTCAACACACCTATTAAGGGTTCAGATCTAAAAAATCTAATCCCACCTACGGTCTTTGATGGTCTCTGTCTTTTGACACAGTAGGTCAGCTGTCAAAGACCACAAAGCCAGAAAACGCCCTCCGAAAAGAGCGTCTTATTCTGGGCGCAAGCGCCCAAAAATTATTTTAACGCTAGGCTAGCCTGATCAATAACGATACCAGGGCCCATCGTTGAAGAAAGGGTAATTTTCTTCATGTAAACGCCTTTTGCTGAAGATGGCTTTGCTTTACGCAAATCACCTAGCAGGGCTTCTAGATTTTCTTTTAACACGCCGGCCTCGAAAGAGATTGTTCCAATCGCGCCGTGAATGATGCCGTTCTTATCTGTACGGTAGCGAACCTGACCCGCCTTAGCATTTTTAACCGCTGTTTCAACGTCAGCAGTTACAGTGCCGGTTTTTGGGTTTGGCATAAGGCCGCGCGGACCAAGTACCTGGCCCAATTGACCAACAACGCGCATCGCATCCGGAGATGCAACAACAACGTCAAAGTCCATCATGCCACCTTTAACTTGCTCGGCAAGATCATCCATACCAACAAAATCTGCACCAGCTGCTTTTGCTTTTTCAGCATTTTCGCCCTGGGTGAACACTGCAACGCGTACAGTTTTTCCTGTACCGTTTGGCAGAGTCGTTGCGCCACGAACCGCTTGATCAGATTTACGCGCATCAACACCAAGGTTAATTGCAACATCAATAGCTTCTGGAAACTTAACAACAGAAACGTCTTTTAGTAACGCAACTGCTTCTTCAAAACTGTACTGTTTGCCAGCAACTACTTTTTCACGAATTGCCTTTTGGCGCTTTGTTAGCTTAGCCATTACACACCCTCCACTTCGATACCAGCGGCACGAGCACTGCCCGCGATTGTACGCACAGCCGCTTCCATGTCAGAAGCAGTTAGATCGGCCATCTTGATAGTCGCGATCTCCTCCAGTTGCGCGCGGGTTACCTTGCCAACTTTTTTGGTATTAGGCGTACCTGAACCGCTTTTCACACCGGCGGCCTTTTTCAGCAAGAACGATGCTGGTGGCGTCTTAGTAGTGAAAGTGAAGCTACGATCTGAGTAGACTGTGATAACAACAGGAATTGGCATACCACTCTCAAGACTCTGAGTCTGAGCGTTGAATGCTTTACAGAATTCCATGATATTCACACCGTGTTGACCCAAAGCAGGACCAACTGGTGGACTTGGGTTTGCTGCACCAGCAGCAACTTGCAGCTTGATATAAGCCTGTACTTTCTTAGCCATATTACCTCTCCAATTGGGTAGTAACACCTCGAAGCCTCACGGCTCGTCAACGGCTCCCCGGTTTAAAAGAGTCTGACGCCGGAAGTCTGACGTCGGACGATCGGGGCTAGGCCCCAAAAGTTTTTAGCGTCAAGCGCCTGACTCCAGACGCCCGACAGACTAGCGCGCAGCGCTAGGTCTTTTCTACTTGGCCGAAATCTAATTCGACCGGCGTAGAACGCCCAAAAATTAATACCGCAACATGCAAACGGTTCTTTTCGTAATTTACTTCTTCGACCACGCCGTTAAAGTCATTAAACGGCCCATCGATAACGCGAACCATTTCGCCTGGCTCAAACAGTGTTTTAGGCTTAGGCTTGTCGCCGCTTTCAACCCGCTGCAATATCGCCTGCGCTTCTTTCTCTGTGATTGGTGCAGGCTTATCTGCCTTGCCACCAATAAAGCCCATGACTCTCGGCGTCTCTTTAACTAAATGCCAAGTGTCATCGCCGAGTTCCATTTGGATTAACACGTAGCCGGGGAAAAACTTGCGCTCACTTTTACGCTTTTGCCCGCCACGCATTTCAACCACTTCTTCTGTCGGAACCAAGACTTCACCGAATCGATCAGCAAAGCCCGAAAGTTCGATGCGCTCTTTTAATGCCAGAGCCACTTTCTTTTCGTACCCAGAATAGGCGTGTACAACATACCAACGCTTTGTCATGCCCTACCTCTAGCCGATAACCATGGATGCCAGCCAACCCAGCAGAGTGTCTAAGCCCCACAGAATCAATGCCGCCACAACTACAAACGCCACTACAATCAGTGTGGTTTGCGTGCTCTCCTGACGCGTCGGCCAGACTACTTTTCTGATTTCCGTACGCGCACCCTTCAACAGCTCAAAAAATGCCGCACCTTTTTCAGTACGATACGCAATAAAAGCCGCTACTGACGCTAATACCAACAAGGCAATAACGCGATAAAGCAAGGACTCGCCAGAAAAATACGTATTGCCGCCAACACCAACCGCGATCAGTACAGCAACAATGCTCCACTTTAAGCCGTCGAGGCGACTAGCGTCTTCCGCCTTAGCACTCATCGTTAAGTCATATCCTTTTTTGCTAAGCGCAAAACACCACTACGCATTACGCGAAGCGGTGTTAACGTAAATGGCAGGCCAGGAGGGACTCGAACCCCCAACAGCCGGTTTTGGAGACCGGTGCTCTACCAATTGAACTACTGGCCTACAAGTGCCGAGCTAAGCTCGGCCTTACACCCAATAAATAGGGCTTATTCTACGATTTTAGCAACAACGCCGGCGCCAACAGTACGGCCACCTTCACGAATTGCAAAACGTAGACCTTCTT